>CABUJH010000015.1 GCA_902491895.1 uncultured Collinsella sp.
ATTAGCTCAGGGGATTAGAGCGTCTGCCTCCGGAGCAGAAGGCCGTTGGTTCGAATCCAACATGGGGCACCATCGAACGTAAGACCGTCCGAACCTCGCATGGTCCGGGCGGTTTTTCTTATACCGACGCGACGTGATGGGACGTGGTATGGCAGCAACGGATATCGAGCGCGGACTCTCGACCGCCGAGGTCGAGGAGCGCATCGCCGCCGGTAAGATCAACCGCAACATGGAGCTCAAGACCAAGTCGGTCAAAGAGCTCATCATCGAGAACCTCTGCACGCTGTTCAATTTGATCAACGTGATCTTGGCGTTCCTGGTCATTTTGACCGGTTCGTTTAAGAACCTGACGTTCCTGTTTGTGGTGTTCCTCAATACCGCTATTGGCGTCATTCAATCCATGCGGTCCAAGAAGATGGTCGATAAGCTCACGCTGCTGACCTCTAAGAAGGCCATCGCGGTGCGCGACGGTGCCGAGGTGGAGCTCGACTTGGACCAGATCGTGCTCGACGACATCATCCGCCTGGGGCGCGGCGACCAGATTCCCGCTGACGCCGTGGTGGTTTCCGGCGAAGCGCTCGTGAACGAGAGCCTGCTGACGGGCGAGAGCGACCTTATTAAGAAGCAGCCCGGTTCCGAGCTCATGAGCGGCAGTTTTATCGACTCGGGCCTGCTGCGCGCTCGCGTGATCCATGTCGGCGCCGACAACTACGTGGCTAAGATCAATAACGAGGCCAAATACGTCAAAAAGGTCAATTCCGAGATCATGAACGCGCTTAACGCCATCGTGCGCTTTGCGAGCATCATCATGATCCCGCTCGGTTTGGCGTTGTTTGCCTCGAGTGTGAGCGAGCTGTGGGATGCCGCGGGAACCCCGGGCGATAGCGCGCTTTCGTGGTGCTTCTCCGAGCTGTTGGCTGGTCATGTGCCTTCGTCGGCGCTGCTGTCCACGGTGGGTGCCCTGCTGGGCATGATCCCGCAAGGCCTGGTGCTGCTGACCTCGTCGGTGCTCGCCATCGCCACGGTGCGCCTGGCCCGCCGCAAGGTGCTGGCACAGCAGCTCTACTGCATCGAGACGCTCGCGCGCGTCGACGTGCTGTGCCTGGACAAGACGGGCACCATCACGTCGGGTCGTATGGAGGTCGAGGGCACCTACCCGCTGCCTGTTGAGGGTGTTGGCTTTGGCGTGGACTCGGAGGAGGCGGCTGTTCCCGTCGATACCACAGTGCTCGATTTTGCGCTGGCTAACGTCGCGCGTGCGACTTCGGCCGATGCCAACGAGACCTGCCAGGCGCTGCTCAACTATTACGCCGATCGCCCGGTCGAGGTGTCTGAGCCGCTGTCGGTCATTCCGTTCTCGTCCTCCAAAAAGTGGAGTGGCGCTTCCTTTGCGCAGGGCTCCTATGTGATGGGCGCCGCACAGTTTGTGCTTTCGGAGCGTGTGTTTTCGCAGGTCGAGAATCGTGTCGCCGAGCTTGCCGATACCTGCCGCGTGCTCGTGGTGGCTCGCGTGGACGGCTTTACGCCCGATGGCGATATGGTGGGCGAGGCCGAGCCCGTGGGCTTTGTGACCATCCGCGACGAGATCCGTACCTCGGCGGCCGAGACCATCGGCTACTTTAACGAGCAGGGCGTGACCCTCAACGTGATCAGTGGCGACGACCCGCGTACGGTGTCGTCGATCGCGCGCGTGGTGGGCGTGCCGGGGGCGGACGCTTATGTGGACGCCACGACGCTCGATACGCCGGCCAAGCTCGATGCCGCAGTGGACTGCTACCATGTCTTTGGTCGTGTGACCCCGCAGCAGAAGCGCGAGCTCGTGCAGGCGCTCAAGCGCCGCGAGCACACCGTGGCCATGACGGGCGACGGCGTCAACGACGTGCTGGCTCTCAAGGAGGCCGACTGCTCCGTTGCCATGGCGGCCGGCTCCGATGCCGCGCGCAACGTGGCCGAGATCGTACTCGTTGACAACGACTTTGCCTCGATGCCCGCCGTGGTGGCCGAGGGCCGTCGCTCCATCAACAACCTGCAGCGTTCGGCCTCGCTGTTCCTGACCAAGACGCTGTTCTCGATGGGCCTGGCGGCGCTGTGCATTGCGCTGCCGCCGTATCCCTTCGAGCCCATCCAGATGACGCTCATCAACTTCTTCTGCATCGGCGCGCCGGGCTTTGTGTTGGGCCTGGAGCCCAATAATGCTCGCGTGAAGGGGTCGTTCCTGACAAACGTGCTCAAGCGGGCACTGCCGGCGTCGATTGCGGTCATTTTGGCCGCGGCACTCGATATCTTTGTGGCGCGCGTGTTTGGCTTTAGCCAGCTCACGCTGTCCACGATGTGCCTGCTTACGTCGTGCGCGGCGAGCGTCAGCCTGATTTGGCGCATCTCGCAGCCGCTCACGCCCTTACGTGTGGTGCTCTTTGTGTTTGTAGTCGCCGGCATCCTGGTGGGCGTTATCGGATTCCCAGAGCTGCTGTCTATTGCCAACCTGTCGATGGGCCAGATGGTTATCTTGGCTGTCATCGTGGTCTTTACCTGCTCGGTGTTCTTTAAGCTCGCCACGATGATGGATTCGCTCAAGTCGCGTCGTCGTCATGCTGCAACTGGTTTTGGCCGCGGTGTGCGCGTCCACCTGGGTCGCGGTGGCGGCAAGGTGAGCTCGACGGGTTCGACGGCCGAGCGTTTTGCCAAGCGCTTCGCCGCCGACATGGCGCAGCGCCGCGAAGATCGCACCGCTCGCGAGGCCGAGGCCCGCGCACTCGAGGGCGTGGCCCAGGCCCAGCCCAAGAAAAAGAAGAGTACCGGAGCCAAGCGCTCTCGCGTGACCAAGTCCGCCCAAGGCATCAAAGTCTCGATGCCAAGCAAAAAGAAGAAGTAACTACGCGCCCTGGCGATGTTGAATTGGTGCCTTGCTCCTGTGGGGCCGTGGCGATGTTATGCTCTAACCTCGATTGTTTGAATTGCTTCGAAAAGAGGATGCCGTGATCTGCCCGCATTGCCTTAAGACTATCGAGGACGGCGCCTCGTTCTGCCCCTACTGCAACGCCTATGTGGGTCCGGGCGATGGTCCCGAGCACACCGAGTTCGTGTTCTGCGAGGGCTGCGGTGCCCGTCTTTCTCCGCATGATCGTACGTGCCCCAAATGCGGACGCCCCGCTCCGGGTATCCTCTCCGAGGACGCGGCCGCATCCGACCTGGCAGCGGGCCGCACGGCGGGCTTTCCGCGCCTAACGCAAGAGCAGATCGATACCGAGGTGCCGCATGCGCCGGCCTCTGCCGCTGCGGTGCTTTCAGACGCCGCCGACCCCAATGAGACCTGCGTGCTGCCGGCTTTCGATAAGGATTTCGGTATCCCCAAGGTCGATATTCTCACGCCAGTTTCCCTGCATGACGATGCTCAAAAACCCAAGCGCAAGGTGCATCCCGACGAGGACGCCTATCACAAGCACAAGCGTCATATTCCCAAACCGCTCATCGTCATCGCGGTCCTTGCCGTCGTTTGCGGCGGTGCCTATTGGTTCGTGACGACCGATCCCATGGGTGTCATGCCTGGCTTCTACGACCAGTTTGGCCAAGCTGCACAGACCACCTTCCCCACGCGCCAAAAGGGCGAGGCGACTGAGGACGATACCAAGCAGGACGATTCTGCCGAGGTGGTCCAGGAAGAAACCGTGCTCACCGATGATCAGCTCTATACTAGACTCGACGGTCTGTATCAGACCATCGTGTCCTACGGTGATGAGGACCAGATCGGCGAGGTCATCGATTCCTTTAACAACGGCTATCTCCGAACGCCGCTGTCCACCCGCCAGGAGCTGTCGCAGAGTGCCTACGCCCTGCGCGACCAGATCAAAAAGACGCAAGATGAGCTCAACAACCTTAAGTATCAGGACGATACGGTCTATGCGGATGACATCGCCCACTTAAAGCAGCTTGCCGAGTGGATGTACGAGCGTGTCGACGTGATCTGCCAGAGCTGGGACATCTCGCTGGCCATTCCCGATGGCGAGTCGATGAGTTCCCACCAAAGCGAGATCCTGGCGCCCATCGCACAGGGCGGCAACAGCGCGCTGAACCAGTACGACGCCAATGTGGGCTCCTGGAAGCCGCAGCAGCGTTCCCAAAATTAGTTCGCCATAGTCGGCATAACCTACGTGCGCAATTGATGTAAGCGCATGCTTATTGCTACAATTCGTACAAATATGCTTTAAACGCACGAGGAAGGAACCACATGTTTGGTTTTAAGAAAGAGCTCTACACGCCCGAGTATCAGCTTGCCGGCGACGAGTGCGCCGTTATCGAGACGTCGAAGGGTACCATCAAGGTCAAGTTTGACGGCGAGGGCGCTCCCATTCATGTCGCGAACTTCTGCGAGCTTTCCACGATGGGTTTCTATGATGGCCTTAAGTTCCATCGCTATGTGCCCGGTTTTGTCATCCAGGGCGGCGACCCCAATACCCGCGACATGTCCGGCGCCGACGTCGCTGCCGGTCTTGAGGGCCCCGACGGCATGCCCGGTACCGGTGGCCCCGGCTACTGCATCAAGGGCGAGTTTGCCACCAATCCGCGCAACAGCCATGTCGACGGTGCCCTTGCCATGGCACGCTCCATGGACCCCGATTCCGCGGGTTCGCAGTTCTACTTCTGCCTGGGTGCCCAGCATAACCTCGATTCCGGTTACACCGTCTTTGGTACCACGGTCGAGGGTCTCGATGTGATTTCGCAGCTGCGTGCCGGCGACGAGATCGTCCATGTCGAGATCGTTCACGAGTAAAGGGGACTTCCTTGAATAGCCAGCTGATCCAACAGGGCCGCGCCGCTTACCGCGCGGGTGATTTTTCCGCTGCAGCCCAGATGCTTGGGGCGGCAAAAACTCCCGATGAGATTATGGGCGCGGCCGATCACCTTCGTGGCAACGCCTTGATGCACCTGGGCATGTATGCCGAGGCCGCCGAGGCCTACGCCGCTGCCCTCAATGACGGCACCTACGGCAAGCGCGGCGCGCTGCTCACCAACCGCGGCAAGGCACTCGCCGCCGTGGGCGACTACACGACGGCCGCCCAGGCGTTCTCTGCTGCTACGCAGGATGCTTCCTATGCCACGCCGTTCAAGGCCTATCTGGGCCTGGGTAACGCGCTGTTCCAGTCGGGCGACTATGCCAACGCGGGTACTGCCTTCCGTCAGGCTGCCATCGACGGCGCCAATCCGGCTCCTGCCGCCGCACTGGGCGAGCTTGGTCGTTGCTTCATTAAGCTCGGCCGTCCGGCGGATGCCGTGGAGACCTACCGCACGGCTATCGACTTTGCCGGCCCCCGCGACGACACGCGTGCGCTCAACGCCGGCATGGGTCAGGCGCTTTCTGCCGCCGGCCGTCCCTCCGACGCACTCGACGCCTTTAACGCCGCTACTGCCGATGGCATCTACCAGCTCACCTCCGAGCAGGCCGATGAGCTTGCCCGCGTGCATGATTCGCTTGCCGCGCTGTCTGCCCAGACGGCTATGGCCACGGCTCCGGCGCCCGCGATGGACGCTCCTGCCGTCGATCCGCTCGATCCTACGGGCGCGACCGGTCAGTTTATGCCCGATCCCTCGGACACCGGCTTCTTTACGCTGTCCGAGTCCGAGATGGTCCAGCAGGACCGTCAGGATCGTAAGCAGGCCAAGGTCCGTCGTCGCCATCGCCACACGGGTCTCAAAGTCTTCATCGTGCTGCTTCTGCTCATTTTGATCGCCGCGGGCGGTCTGGGCTTTGCCTACACGCGCGGCTTTGGCTTCCCGTCCCAGGAGTCTGTCGTTACCGATCTGTTCCAGGCTGCCGGCGACGGTGACACCGCAAAGGCCGAGTCTTGCCTGGCCTCGAGCCTGCCCGAGGACGCCAAGTCGATGATCATCTCCTCAATTCCGCAGGGCGCCACCGTGTCCGTCGAGGGCATGGATCAGTCCATGACCGAGACGACCGCCAAGGTGAAGGCATCGCTGTCCAAGGGCGGCGAGCAGGAGTACACCGTCAAATTCGTGCGCTCCGACAACCATATCGGCTGGGCCGTTTCCTCGCTCGATATGGATTTCTCGGCTGCTGACAACCAGTAGTGACCTTATGGGATTTAGCTTTGCCCGGTGCTTCACCGCAAGTGAGGTGCCGGGCTTGCGCTAGTATGATGAGCTAGTAGTTTTCCAGCAATCATCCAACACATCAGGAGTTGCGTTGTTTTCTTTGATGGATATGTTCTTCGGTAGCTATGCGGGCGATCTTGCCATCGACCTCGGCACCGCAAATACGCTTGTCTCCGTGCGCGGCAAGGGCATCGTCATCCGCGAGCCTTCCGTCGTCGCCATCGACAAGAACGACGAGCGCATCCTGGCGGTCGGTATCGAGGCAAAGCGCATGCTCGGCCGTACGCCCGGCAACATCGTGGCCGTTCGTCCCCTGAAGGACGGCGTCATCGCCGACTTCGATGTTACCGAGGCTATGCTTCGCTACTTTATCGACAAGGCGTCCGAGAAGCGCTATCCGTGGACCCCGCGTCCGCGCGTTGTCGTCTGCGTTCCCTCCGGCGTCACGTCGGTCGAGAAGCGTGCTGTCTTTGAGGCCACGATCCAGGCCGGCGCTCGCCAGGCCTACCTGATCGAGGAGCCCATGGCTGCCGCTATCGGCGCCGATCTGCCCGTCGAGGAACCCACCGGCTCCATGGTCATCGACATCGGCGGCGGTACCACCGAGGTCGCTGTTATCGCCATGGGCGGTATCGTCGTCTCGCAGTCCATCCGTATTGCCGGTGACGAGTTCGATCAGGCTATCCTCACGCACGTTCGCGATGCCTACAACCTGGCCATCGGCGAGCGTACGGCAGAGGACATCAAGATCAAGGTCGGCTCCGCCGTGCCGCTCAAGGACGAGCTCGACGTCGAGGTCAACGGCCGCGACGTGATTACCGGTCTGCCCAAGACCGTGCGCATCGAGAGCGAGGAGATTCGTCGCGCGCTCAACAAGCCGCTCGACGAGATGGCTAAGGCCGTCAAGGACGCACTCGATGCCACGCCGCCCGATCTTGCCTCGGACCTTATGTACTATGGCATATTGCTGACCGGTGGCGGCGCGCTGCTGCGCGGTCTCGACGTGCGCCTGCGCGATGAGACCGGCGTTTCGGTCAACGTCAGCCCCACGGCGCTCGATAACGTCGTTAACGGCTGTGCCCGCGTGCTCGAGGCCAATGCGTTTGATGGCGGCTTCGTCCAGACCAATGCTTAATTTCCAAAAGGTGGATTCCATTTGGCACGATCTTCGGGTTTCTCCACAAATCTGAATACCAAGCGACAATCAACGGGTATGCGCCCGTTGATTGTTTTCAGCCTGATTTCGGTGTTGCTGCTCACGTTTTACATCCGCGAGGGCGAGGCAGGACCGATTCATGCCGTGCGTTCGGGCGTAACGACGATTACCTCGCCGGTGCGCTTTGTGGGCTCGGCTGTGGCGGCTCCCTTCAATGCGATCGGCAACGTGTTCTCTAACCTTACGGCGTCGCAGGACACGCTTGATGAGCTTAAGAAGCAAAACGAGGAACTGACCTCTAAGGTCGCCGAGCTTTCTGAGGCTCAAAAGACCGCTGAGCGTCTGGAGGGGCTGGTCGGCCTGCAGTCGACCTACAACCTTAAATCGACCGCAGCTCGTATCGTCGGTGCCTCGGGCGATGCCTGGACCTCGACCGTCACGATCGATAAGGGTTCTGCCGACGGGCTTACCATCAACATGTCCGTAACGAGTTCGGCCGGTGTTATCGGCCAGATTATCGAGGTATCGGCCAAGACCTCTACCGTGCGCCTGATTGGCGACGAGAACTCGGGCGTGTCCGCCATGGTGCAGGACACGCGCGCCCAGGGTATGCTGCAGGGTCAGGCTGACGGCACGCTGCGTCTTGAGTACGTGAGCGTCGACTCCGATGTTAAGGTTGGCGACATCATCGTGACCTCGGGCATCGGTGGCGTGTTCCCCAAGGGTCTACCGCTCGGCACCGTCTCGTCGGTTGAGAAATCGGCAAACGACGTGTACTACACCATTGTGGTGCGCGCTCAGACCACGGCCGAGAACAACGAGGAAGTGCTGGTCATCACCTCGCTGACCGACGAACAGTCGGCCTCGGATGAGGACGTGAGCACGGCCAACAGCACGCCGCAGGGAACGTCGCGCGATGCTGCGACCAAGACGAAGGACGAGAGCTCGGATGACAGTTCCGACACGTCCGAGACGACCGATTCCGGCTCGAACGAATAGGGGGCATGTCCATGGATCTACACGAGCAGGGGATGAGCTCCCGCACGTTTGTGATCGCCGCCATCGTGTGCGTGCTGCTGCAGGCAGGCCTGGCACCGCAGATCTCCATTGCGGGTGGTCGCGTCAACTTCATGATTATCTTGGTGTGCCTGAGTGTGTTCTCGGGCGACCCGACCCGTGCCGTCGTGTGCGGTTTTTGCAGCGGCTTGTTTTATGACCTGTCCGCTGCCGTGCCGGTGGGCATTATGTCGCTCCTGCTGACCGTGGGTTCTTTTGCCCTGGTGCACAGCGCCGTCGGTCAGACGGGCGGTACCCCAAGTGCGCGCGGCGTCACTGTGGGCGCCTTCGCGCTCGTCATTAATGTGATCTACAGCATCATCTTGCTGTTTATGGGTTTGGAGACGAGCTTTGTCGTGGCGATCTTCGGCCATGCGCTGCCGTCCTCGATCCTGACGGGTCTGGTTGCCATTCCGTTTTTGATGTCCGGCGTCGTGCCACAGTCCGGCTATGGATTCTCCGCACGTGGCGGACGCCAGACGGGTATGCGCTTTAAGCCCAAGACCCGCAAGCTCAAATAGGGGAGGCCCGTAGATGTCTTCCCAGTTGACGGTTATTATCGCCGGTATCGTGCTAGTTGTGGCCATCGTGGTCGCACTGGTCATCATGCGTCGCGGCGATTCCCGTTTTACCTACGATACGCAGCATGGAACGACCCCGCGCGCCACCGAGGGCGAGGGCAATACCGCGGTGACCGCCTTTAAGGGCCGCTTTTCCATCCTCACCACGGGTGTGGGCGCGATGTTTGCGGCGCTCGCCGTCAAGCTGTGGGGCATGCAGATGGTCTCGTCGGACTATTACGAGAAGCAGGCCAATAGTAATCAGACTCGCACCGTTACCACTCCTGCTGTGCGCGGCCGCATCCTCGACCGCAATGGCGTGGCGCTTGTCCAGAACCGTCCCTCACTTGCTGTCGTGGCCTACCGCGACCTTGCCGAGGATGAGGTCCTGGTTCGCCATCTTGCCAACGTGCTTGGAATGCCTTACGTGGCGGTCCTTCGCAATATTCAGGACAATACAGAGGGCGCTCAGAGCCTGCATACCATCGCGACGGACGTCCGTCGCTCCACGGTTGCCTATATTCAGGAGCATGCCGGCGAGTTCCCGGGCGTCAAGATTGCCGAGCGTACCGAGCGCCAGTATCCATATGGCGAGACGGCATGCCATATCTTGGGCTATACCGGCACCATTACCTCCGAGCAGCTCGAGGCCCAGAATAAGAAAACCTCTGGGGATGATGATGCTTCTGCTGGCAAGATTACGTACCAGTCGGGCGATATCGTGGGCCAGGCGGGCGTTGAGAGCTACTACGAAAACCTGCTGCAGGGTATTCGTGGCGAGCAGACCGTCAAGGTCGATGCCTCGGGCAATGTGACCGGTCAGGCCGGCGCCGTGCCCGCGAAGGCCGGCTCCGACATTAAGCTCACGCTCGACCTTAAGATCCAACAGGCCTGCGAGACGGCACTGGCGAGCGCTATCGAGCTTGCCAAGACCACTGGCTACAGCAATGCCGGCAACGGCGCTGTGGTGTGTCTCGATCCCAACAATGGCGAGATCCTGGGCATGGCGAGCGAGCCCAAGTTCGATCCGTCCGTCTTTATCGGCGGCGTCTCAAATGACGTGTGGACCGAGCTCAATGATGACAAGGGTTCGCACCCGCTGCTCAACCGCGCCATTAGCGGACAGTACATGTCGGCTTCGACCATCAAGCCGCTCTCGGCACTGGCCGGTCTTGAGTTTGGAACCTACACGTCGGGGCAGACGACCAACTGCACGGGCTATTGGACGGGTCTGGGCAAGTCGTGGGGCAAGTACTGCTGGCTGCATTCCGGCCACGGCACCATGACGCTGCAGTCGGGTATCGCCAACTCGTGCGACCCCGTCTTCTACGACATGGGCAAGGCGTTCTTTTATGACGAGAAACATTCCGAGGGCCTGCAGGAGGTCTTTCGTCGCTGGGGTCTAGGCAAGACCTGCGGTATCGATCTGCCGAGTGAGGGCGCGGGCCGTATTCCCGATGCCGAGTGGAAAGAGTCGTACTTCACCGACGCCTCTGCCGAGGACCGCAAGTGGAATGCCGGTGATATGACTAACATTGCCATCGGCCAGGGCGACATCCTGGTGACGCCCCTGCAGATGGCGTGCGCCTATATGGGTCTTGCCAACGGCGGCAAACAGTACGTGCCCCACGTGTTTTTGTCTGCCGTGTCGCGCGATGGCGACGGCGATGCCTATAAGTACAACGGCAAGGGCAAGAAGAAGCGCCTGGAGGCCAAGATCAACAGTGATTCGGATTTGGCTCTTGTTCGCAACGGCATGCACGACGTGATTTACACGGCATCGACGTCCCTGGCGGCTCACTTTGGCACCCTGACGCCGCAGGTATACGGCAAGTCGGGCACGGGCGAGAAAAGCGGCGAGGACGAATACGCTTGGTTCTGCGCCTATGCACCGGCCGATGACCCCAAGTATGTTATCGCTACTGTCCTGGAGCAGGGCGGCGGCGGCTCAGATACCGCGATGCATGTCGTGCGCGACGTGCTCGGCGTGATTTATGACGAGCCCGATACCTCTTCGGCCTCGGGCGATTCTTCGGTTCGATAGGAGGTTGCGATGGATTTTTCTCCGGCGGATCTGTTCCGTTCAACCAAGACCGGCTCTCGCAGCAGCCTGGACCGCGTCAACAAGCAACTTTCGGCCTCGCGCGGCACGTTTCGCCAAAAGGTGCATATCGGTGTGCTCGTGGCTACTGTGGCGCTCGTCGCCTACGGTGCCATCATTATCTGGTCGGCTTCGCAGTTTAAGGCCGATGCATCGTTTTCACGCCATCTTCTGGGAATTGGCATCGGGGCGGTGCTGGCGGTGCTGGTCTGGCGTACCGACCTACGCGGTATTTCCAATTTCTCGACGGCGTTGCTCGTCATCGACCTGATCGTGATCTTCTCGCCCAAGATTCCGGGTCTGTCCTATACGGGCGGTCTGGGCATGACGGGCTGGATCAAGATTCCCGGTATCGGCCTTACCTTCCAACCGGTTGAGCTTGCCAAGCTCATCACCATCTTCTTTATTGCTACGCTTGGCTCGCAGTATAACGGTCGCATCGATACCGTTCGCGACTACGTCAAGCTCTGCGGCATGCTGTCCATTCCGTTTTTGGCCGTCGTCGCCATGGGCGACCTGGGCTCGGGCCTGGTCGTGCTGGTTTCGGGCGCCATCGTCATTTGCATGAGCGGTGCACGCCGCGAATGGGTGCTGTCGACCCTGGCCCTGCTCGTGGGCCTGGTGGCCCTCGTCCTGGCGCTCGATTCGGTTTTTGATTCGCTGCTCGGCCACGATGTGCTCATCAAGCAGTATCAGATGAACCGTCTGACGGTCTTTATCGACCCCGATAATGCCGATTCGGACGATGCCTACAACCTGCAGCAGTCGCTTATCGCCGTTGGCTCGGGCGGCTTCTTTGGTAAGGGTTTGGGCCATGCGACGCAGTCAGCCGGCGGCTTTCTGCCTGAGTTCCACACCGACTTCGTCTTCGCCTTTCTGTCCGAGACCTTTGGCTTTTGTGGTTCCTTTTTGCTCCTGTGCCTCTACGTGCTGCTGATCTTTTCGACGATTCGCGTCGCCTTTAAGTGTGAGTCGCTGTTTTTACGTCTTTCGTGTGTGGGCATCGTTGGCATGTGGGCGTTCCAGACCTTCGAAAACATCGGCATGTGCATCGGCATCATGCCGATTACCGGTATTCCGCTACCGTTTATTAGCTTTGGCTCGTCTTCGATGATGATTCAGCTGCTGACGGTGGGTATCGTACAATCCATATGGCGGCATCGTTCGGGCGCCGCGTAACCGCTGGAGGGGTTTGCTATGAAAATTCCCGTAGATAAGCTGACCCGCGCTTTTAAGATGGGCGCGTCCGTTAAGAAGGATTCCGATACGCCGGTGCGCGTTTCGGTCTATCTGGATTCGTCCGCCTCGCGCTTTCTGGCCGAGACGGTGCGTGACGCCTTTGTGCCGCAGACGACCTCGGGCATTGTGCGCGTCGAGCGTCTGGGGGAGGAGCGAATTGCTCCAAAGACCGATACCGATGTGGTACTGGTGCTCTCGTGTGGTTCCGATCGCTTGGAGAGTGCCGTGCAGGAGCTCGTGATCGCCGGCGCACCCGTGTGCGTGCTTGCCGAGTCTGCTGTGGAGGTGCCGTTTATCGAGGAGTCTACGCCCATGCTCGGCGTGGTAGCGGCAACCGATAAGACGTATCTGCTCGAGACGCTTGCCCGCTGGATTCTCGACCGCACCGACAAGGAAACGGCTTTTGCGGCGAACTTTGCCTTCATGCGCATCGCGGCGGCCAATCGTATCATCACCTCGTGCGCGCTCACCAATATGGCGACCGGTGCACTGGTGTTTTTGCCGGGCGCCGATTATCCCGTTATGGCGCTGGCGCAGGTGGGCATGCTCTTTGAGCTCGCTGCCGTCTTTGGACGCGGCATTAAGCCCGAGCGCGGCTACGAGGTCGCGGGCGTGCTTGCCGGCGGTCTTGTGATCCGCGCGGTCACCCGCGCGCTCGTCAAGCAGACACCGCATATTGGGTTTGCCGTCAAGGCGCTCACTGCTGCCGTGGGCACCTACGGCATGGGCCGTGCACTCGTTTCGCTCTACGAGCGCGATGTCGACTACAGCCGTGCCAACGAGGCGGTCACTGCCACGTTCTCCCGCGTTCGCGATCTGGTGACCACGGTCGCGGGCGCTACCCGTCCTATGGCGTCCTACCAAGACGCATCCGATCTCGCTGCTTAGGGGTTTTCCGTTGCGCGTTGCATACCAAGACTGTTTTCATTTAATTGAGCCGTTGCTCGCCAAGGTCGAGAAGCCGAGCCGCTATATCGATCACGAGTGGGGCACGCTTTCCAAGGCCGATGCCGACTACCGTTGCTGCCTGATCTATCCGGATGTGTACGAGGTCGGTCTGCCCAACCAGGGCATCGCCATCCTCTACAACATCCTTAACCAGGCCGAGGGCATCTCCTGCGAGCGCGGCTATGTGCCGTGGCCCGATATGGGTGACGCCATGCGCGAGGCGGGTATTCCGCTGCTCTCGCTCGAGGGTGCCGCGCCGGTCGCTTCGTTCGATATCGTCGGTCTGCATGTGCCGCACGAGATGGCGGTGACGAACTTCCTCGAGGCGCTCGACCTCGCTGGCATTCCGCTGTTAGCCGCCGACCGCACCGAGGACGACCCCATTATCATCGCCGGCGGCCCCTCGGTGTACAACCCCGAGCCGTACGCGGCCTTCTTCGATGTTATCCTCATCGGCGAGGGCGAGGAATCGCTGCTCGAGACCTGCCAGCTGCATCGCCGCCTGCGTGACGAAGGAGTCCCGCGCGCGCAGATTGTTGAGCAGCTCGCATCCATTGCCGGCAACTACGTGCCGTCGCTCTATGAGGTTCGTCACGACGAGCCCTGCTCGCCCCATGGCTACACCGTGCCGCGTGAGGGCAAGGATGCGCCGACCGTGGTCTACAAGCGCGTCGTCGAGGATTTCGGCGCCACGAATCCGCTGTCGCAGTCGTGCGTGCCCTATGCGCAGCTGGTCCACGACCGCCTGTCTATCGAGATCCTGCGCGGCTGCGCCCGCGGCTGTCGTTTTTGCCAGGCCGGCATGACGTATCGCCCGGTGCGCGAGCGCTCGGCCGACCAGATCGTCTCGTCGGTGATTCAGGGTCTGGAAAAGACCGGCTATGACGAGGTGTCGCTGACCTCGCTCTCCACGACCGACCACTCCTGCATTCGCGACGTGCTCGGCAGGCTCAACCATCGCCTGGAGGATACGGGTATTCGCGTGTCTATTCCGTCGCAGCGTCTGGATTCGTTTGGCGTGGATATGGCCGAATCGGTCGCCGGCGAAAAGAAGGGCGGCCTGACGTTCGCGCCCGAGGCCGGCAGCCAGCGCATGCGCGACATCATTAACAAGAACGTTACCGAGGAGGACCTGGACCGTGCGGCCAAGGCGGCCTTCGAGGCCGGTTGGAACCGCATGAAGCTCTACTTTATGATGGGTCTTCCCGGCGAGCGCGACGAGGATATCGTGGCCATCGCCAATCTGGCCGATCACGTGCTGGAACTCGGTCGTTCCGTGGTGCCCAAGGCTCGTCGCGGCTCGATCTCGGTGTCGATCTCGGTTTCGGTCTTTATCCCCAAGGCTGCCACGCCGTTCCAGTGGTGCCCGCAGCTCGACTACGACGACGTCAAGCGTCGCCAGAAGCTGCTTATCACGAGCGTTCGCAACCGTGCCGTCCGCGTGCATTACCACGATGCCGAGACCTCGCTCATCGAGGCCGCGCTGTCCCGCGCCGGTCGTGACATGACGCCCGTCATCATCGACGCTTGGCGCTCGGGCTCTCGCTTTGACGCCTGGGTAGAGCATTTCTCGCTCGATAACTGGAAGGAGGCTGCTGCCAAAAACGGCATCGACCTCAATGAGCTCGTGCACCTGCCCTACGAGTTGGACTGGCGCCTGCCGTGGGAGCACGTGAGCCCCGGCTGCACGCGCGGCTTCCTCAAGCGCGAGTACCGTCGCTCGCTCGAGGGCGTCACGACTCCCGACTGCACCCGCACGTCGTGCACCGGCTGCGGGATCTGCCCCACGCTCCACGCCAAGAATGTATTGATGGGTGATCGCGCATGAGTGAGCGCCTGACCGACAACCCCTCGCTCTTTAGACTTCGTGTTCGCTATGGCAAGCGCGATCGCCTTAAGTACCTGGGCCATCTCGAAGTAATCCATACCATTGAGCGCATCGTGCGCCGTGCGGGACTTCCCTATGCCGTCACGCAGGGCTTCTCCCCGCACATGCGCGTGGGCTTCTCTTCGGCGCTACCGGTGGGTACGTCGTCGACCTGCGAGTGGTATGACCTGTTTATGACCGAGTTCGTGGCGCTCGACGAGGCGTTTGGGCGCCTGGCTGCGGCGTCTCCGGCCGATCTGGCGCCCATCGAGGCGGCGTACATCGACGTGCGCACGCCGGCGTTGACGGCACAGCTCACGCGCCTGTCGTATCGCATCGACCTGCATCTGGACCCCGAGGCGCCCGTATGCGCCGACGAGGTACGTCGTGCGATCGACACGCTGCGCGCGGGCCACGGCATCGACTACGCGCGCGGAAAAAAGAGCAAGCGCTTGGATTTGGATCACACGCTCGTTGGCTATGAGCTCACGGCGGGGGAGCGCCCGGACCATTTGGTGCTCATGCTCGACACCCATGCCGACAACGAGGGCTCCATGCGTCCGGAAATTTTGCTTTCCGCTGCTGATGTTTTGTTGCAGGGCTTGACCCCGGGCGTGGATGCACCTATTGTTTCCACCGGTATGCAAGACCTCGTGACCATCTGCTCCTACGATGTCGAGCGTCAGAATCAAGCATGCGAGGACGACGAGGGCCGACTCGTCAGCCCCATACCTGTGCGAACTTGTGGATTTGCTCCACATACTCGTTGACGGGGGTATTTTCGCCTGCTACTATATTCGGCTGTTGCACTAACTGATGCATGAAGGGCAAGTAAACATGTACGCAATCGTTAACACGGGCGGCAAGCAGTACAAGGTCGCCACCGACGATGTCATCACCGTCGAGAAGATCGAGGGCAATGAGGGCGACAAGGTCACCCTGCCGGTTATCTTCCTCAACGATGGTAAGAAGATCGTCACCGATCCCGACAAGCTGGCCAAGGCCAAGGTTACCGCTCAGATCGTTGAGCAGTTCAAGGGCGAGAAGCAGCTGGTCTTCAAGTTCCACAAGCGCAAGCGCTATCGTCGTCTGAAGGGTCACCGTCAGCAGCTCACCAAGCTGAAGATCGTGAAGGTTCAGGCTACCTCCCGCGCCAAGAAGGCTGTCAAGGCAGAGGCTGAGGCTGTTGCCGAGGCTCCCGTCGCCGAGTAGATTACACTCGTAACGAAAGAGTAGGTATACACAATGGCACACAAAAAAGGACTCGGTTCCTCCCGTAATGGCCGTGACTCCCGCGGTCAGCGCCTTGGCACGAAGCGCTATGCCGGCCAGACGGTAACCACGGGCACGATTCTCGTCCGTCAGCACGGCACGCACATCCACCCGGGTGAGAACGTTGGCCGTGGTAAGGACGACACGCTGTTCGCGCTGGTCGACGGTACCGTTGAGTTCCACAAGGGTATCAAGCACAGGGTCAGCGTACGCCCGCTCGCGAACGCGTAATTCACCCTTCATAGAGCACATATGTGGGAGGCACTTGAGTTTTAGGATTCAAGGGTCTCCCTCTTTTTTGTAGGAGGCGATTCTGTTGTCACAGTTCACCGATATCAGCCGCATTAACGTGTGCGGCGGCGACGGCGGAGCCGGATGCATGTCGTTTAGGCGCGAGGCATTTGTCCCCAAGGGCGGCCCCGATGGCGGCGACGGCGGTCGTGGCGGCAATGTCGTCATCCAGGCCGATGCTCAGCTGTCTTCGCTGATCGATTACCGCTTTAAGCATCACTTTCGCGCCGAGCGCGGCACGCACGGGCAGGGTGCCCGTCGTAACGGCAAGAGCGGCGAGGACCTGATTCTCAAGGTCCCTATGGGTACCGTGGTGCGCGAGCTCGACCCCGAGACGCAGACCCCGATGTTCGAGATTGCCGATCTGGTGCATGATGGCGAGCGCGTTGTCGTGGCTCCTGGTGGCGCCGGTGGTCTCGGCAATACGCACTTTGTGACGTCGGTGCGCCGCGCGCCCGCGTTCGCTCAGCTGGGCGAGCCGGCCGAGGAGCACTGGATCGAGCTCGAGATGAAGCTTATGGCTGATGCCGCGCTCGTGGGCTTTCCCTCGGTGGGTAAGTCATCGCTCATTGCGCGCATGAGTGCCGCCCGCCCCAAGATCGCTGACTACCCGTTTACCACGCTCGTGCCGAACCTCGGCATGGTGCGTGCCGGCGAATATTCTTACGTCGTTGCCGACGTCCCCGGTCTCATCGAGGGCGCGAGCGAGGGCCGTGGCCTGGGTCACCAGTTCCTGCGCCACATTGAGCGTACGGCCCTAATCATGCATGTCGTCGACATGACGGGTGGTTTTGAGGATCGCGATCCGGTCGAGGACTATCGCATCATCAACCGCGAGCTCGAGCAGTATGGCGCCGAGCTTTCGGAGCGTCCGCAGATCGTCGTCGCTAACAAGTGCGATGCGCCGGGCACGGCTGACAAGATTGCCGACCTTAAGCGTGCGGCGCTCGACGATGGCCATATGTTCTTTGCCGTGTCTGCTGTTACGGGCGCCGGCCTCAACACGCTGATGCTTGCCGTGGGCGAGCAGGTGGCTAAGCTGCGCGCCGAGTTGGCTGTCTCCGATGAGCCGGTCGTTCTGCGCGACGATGAGTGGGAGCGCCGTCGCCTGCAGCGTGAGAAGCGTTTCCGCATTGTTCAGGAAGAGCCCGGTGCCTTCCGCGTGGTCGGTCGTGCCATTGAGCGTATGGTCATCCAGACCGACTGGGAAAACGAGGAAGCCGTCATTTACCTGCAGCATAAGTTTGCGCGTATGGGTGTTGACGACGCGCTCGAGAAGGCCGGTTGCCGTGCGGGCGACGAGGTCCGCATTTGTCAGCGCGCCTTTGACTTTGAGGGCGCTGAGGACTTCTCGGAGTACGAAGAGCTCGAGGATGCTGACGAGGACGTTGCCGTTGAAGCCATTGACGTGGCCGATGCTGCGGATGAGGGCGTCGAGGTTGTCGATGCGGCGGATGCCGCGGGCGATGCCGAGACCTCGGAGGGCGAGTAAGCCATGTCGCTGCGCGGTGGAATCGGTCTGCCCGAGCTTCCTCTAGAGGACGGGCAGGAGTTTAGGCTCGGCATTATGGGTGGCACCTTTGATCCCATCCATTACGGGCACCTGGTGACCGCCGAGCAGGCGCGCGAGTCGCTCGACTTGGACGCTGTGCTCTTTATGCCGGCGGGCTCTCCTGCCTTTAAACTCGACAAACCGGTGACGCCGGCCGAGGACCGTTATGCCATGACGGTCCTCGCCACCGCTGCGAACCCGGCCTTTTTGGCGAGCCGGTTCGAGATCGACCGTCCGGGCGTAACCTATACAGCCGATACGCTTCATGCCCTTCGCGACTTTTACCCGCCGCAGGTAAAGCTCTACTTTATTACGGGCGCCGACGCGATTATCGATATTGTGACTTGGCATGATGCCGAACGAATCGCTGAGCTTGCTACCTTTATTGCGGCGACGCGACCGGGCTTTGATATCGATACGGCGCGTGCCCGAATCAAAGAGTCGGGGCTGCCGTTCGACGTGCGCTATATTCAGATTCCGGCGCTGGCGATCAGCTCGACGAACATTCGCAAGCGTGTTGCCCGCGGTATGAGCGTGCGCTATCTTACGAGCGAGTCCGTGCTCGGCTACATTCGCAAACGCAGGCTATATGCCGATTTGGGCCAAGAAGATTTTGAGTGATGGGGGTCTACGTTGTCGGTAGAGGATCAGTTTGAGGGCGATGAGCGCGCGCTGCTCAAGCGCATTCAAGAGCTGCTCGATGTTCGCATGAAGGATAAGCGCAAGCGCTATGTGCATTCGCTGGGTGTTGCCGAGACCGCACTTCATCTGGCCGAGGTCTACGGCGTTGACCGCTTTGATGCCGCTGCCGCCGGCCTGATCCATGACTGGGACAAAGTGCTCTCCGACGACGAGCTGGTCACGCGCGCTCTGCATTACGGCATTAAGATTGCCGGCTCTCCTTCCGCCGCGACGCCGCTTTTGCATGGCCCTGTTGCCGCCTATGAGCTTTCGCAGCTTTTCCCCGAGTTGTCGCCGGCCGTTTTCCAGGCTGTCGACCGTCACACCGTGGGTGCCTGCGACATGACGCCGCTCGATATGGTGGTCTTTGTGGCCGATGCCATCGAGCCCAACCGCCACGGCGACTATGCGCATGCGCTGCGCAAGATGGTGGGGGAGTCGACGCTCGATGAGTTGTTCTTCTCCTGTTTTGCGCAGGGTCTGGTCTATGTGATCCAGTCCGGGCGCTATCTTTATCCCACGGCTATTACGATTTACAACCATTACGCCCAGCTGCGCTAGCTCGGGCTGTCTAGAAAGAGGTATTCCATGGCCGACGAGACCATGACCGACGAGCAGATTCTTGAACGTGTGGAGCACAAGAGCTTCGCCGCCACGTCCGACCGCACTGCCGCCTCGCTGTCCGCGAGCGGTGTCGCCGCCGAGGATGTCGCCCGCGCCGCCGCGCAGGCGGCCTACGACAAGAAGGGCGAGGACGTTCAGGTGCTCGACCTGACCGAGCTTTCCGACGTATGCGACTACTTTGTGCTTGCCACTGGTACCAACAACCGCCAGGTCGATTCTATCGTCGACGAGATCGAGGAGAAGGTCGCCGAGGCTTGCGGCGAGCATCCGTTCTCCATCGAGGGCCGCGAGCAGAAGACCTGGATGCTCATGGACTACGGTTCGGTTGTCGTCCACGTTTTCACTCCCGAAGCCCGCGACTTCTACCGCCTAGAAAAGCTCTGGGGCGACGCCCCCCAGCTCCCCCTCAACCTCCTCTAGTAGCTCATTTGGGACGGGGCTTTTTAGCTACCTTCTACCGTTCGCCGGGCAGTTGCATCACTCGCAGCTGCCCGGCTTTCTTTTTGCCTAAGGGACTAATCGTTGAAGCGGGATTGGCGGCCGAAGGATAGGGCGGTGTCGCCGAATTTGTCTCGGACGGCGTCGATGGCGACGGAGAGGTCGCGACGGTCGCTGGATTGGGCACCGCGGTCATCGATCTCGCAGAACAGGTCGGTCTGGATGCCGCCTTGGTGGTCGAAGTCGCTCATGCCGATGCCCGCCAGGCGCACATGCATGCCTTCCTGCCAGATGTTGTCGAGCAGTTCGAGTGCAACCGCCACGAAGATGTTCTCATCGTCGGTCGGATGCGGCAGCCGGCGCTGTGCCGTACGCCCGCTGCCATACGAATACTTAAGCTTGAGCGTTACCGTGGCACCCGTCAGCCCCTGACGGCGCAGACGGCGTCCCACTGACTCTCCCAACAGCGCAATCGCCGCTTCGATGTCCCCGCGCTCAGTCAAATCTTTCGCAAAGGTGCGTTCATTGCTGACCGACTTGACCTCACGCTCTTCATCGAGGCTCGTGACTTCGGAGATTTCGAGTCCCAGCGCACGCTGGCGCATGCGTTCGCCGTTTACGCCAAAAATAGAGGCCAAGGTGGATTCCGGTGCACGTGATAGCTCGCCGAGGGTGTAGATGCGCATGCGGCGCAGTCGTTCTTCGGCCGAGCGCCCGATGCCGCTCATGGCAGATACCGGCAGCGCGGCCAAAAAGCGCTGCTCGGTTCCGGGGCGCACGATGGTCAGCCCAAACGGCTTATCCCGCTCGCTTGCGATCTTTGCGACCGTCTTGTTGCAGCCCACGCCAATGGAGCAGGTCACTCCCAGCGCTGCCACGCGGTCGCTTATACGCCGCGCAACCAGCAGCGGGTCTTCGGGCGCAAAGCGACCCGGTGTGATATCGATAAAGGCTTCGTCGATGGATACGCGCTCAACACGCGGGGTCTCGTCGGCGAGAATCGCCATGACCTGTGCGCTCACCTCGCGGTAGCGATCAAAGTGCCCGTGCGTCCAAATGGCTTGCGGGCACAGGCGCCGCGCCTCGGCCGAGGCCATGGCAGAGTGCACGCCAAAGCGACGCGCCTCATACGAACACGTGGACACGACGCCGCGCGAATCGGCGTCTCCGCCCACGATGAGCGGCTTTCCGCGCCATTCGGGATGATCGAGCATCTCCACGCTCGCAAAAAACGCATCGAGGTCCATGAGGCCCACCGCCGGACCCGTCCAGGGAGGCGGCGTGACGCCCATGGCATCCTCATAACCGTATGTATGTTCGCGTCTTTCCATGTCATGAGTATACCGCGCAGCTCATGTGGGGTGCGTGTATGTGCTTGCAAATCCCGAATTCTTGTCTAAGATATGGATTTGCCCTCGACTACACCGAAGAAGTTGGTCTCACGGACTTCACCTGCCCGCGTCGATGGCGTATTATGTTCAACTGTTTGTTTGTAGTTGCAGCCTAAAGCTGCTTGGTTGGAGGAGTTTCCTTTGGCAGTCAAGATTCGCCTTGCTCGTCACGGCGCTAAGAAGCGTCCGTACTACCGTGTCGTCGTCGCCGATTCCCGCGCCCCGCGTGACGGTCGTATCATCGAGGAGGTTGGCCGCTACAACCCGATGACCGCCCCCAAGACCATCAACCTCGACCTCGAGAAGATCGCCGACTGGCAGTCCAAGGGCGCTCAGCTCACCGACGCCGTCGCCGCTCTGGTCAAGGCCGCCAACGAGGGCGAGAAGACCGAGACCGTCGTCAAGAAGTCCAAGAAGCAGCTCGCCAAAGAGGCCGAGGCCGCTAAGGCTGCCGCTGAGGCCGCTGAGGGCGCCGAGGAGTAAATCGTGCCTGAGGTTGACGCTGCACAGCTCGAGGGTGAGGCAATGCTCTCAGATCGCATCGCCGATCTCGTCGAATATCTCGTTGTTCAGATCGTCGACGACCCGGATTCCGTGAGCCTTGAGGTCATCGATGGTGACGACGCCTCTACGATTGAGGTTTCGGTCGCCGAGGATGACGTCGCTAAGGTCATCGGCCGTCGTGGCCGTACCATCAAGGCCATTCGCACGCTCGCCCGTGCACTGGCCGCTCGCCTCGACACTGCTGTCGAGGTAGAGGTTCTGGGCTAGGACCTTGAGGTCCCAGTACAAAAACATCGCCCGTGTGGTCAAGCCGCACGGAAGGAAGGGGGAGGTCCTCGCACAGCCGCTGCGGGGGCTTCCTTCTGTATTAGAGCCTGGTATGCGCGTCGCCCTGACGCCGCCGGCGCTCAAGCGCGACCGCTTTTGCACGGTCGTGTCCGTCACCGATACGGGCGATGGCGATCTGGTCTCGTTTGAGGGCATTGACGACTTGACGGCCGCCGAGGGCATCACGGGATGCTACGTGCTGGCAAATCGTGACGACTTTGAGCTCGATTCGCTCGACGCTGCCTATACCGACCTGATGGGTCGCGAGGTGGTCGACGAGCGCTTCGGTTCGCTCGGCACGATCGTCGAGATCATGTCGACGCCCGCTAACGATGTTTGGGTTGTCGAGGGTGATCGGTACGGCGAGGTACTGATTCCCGTGATCGAGCAGGTCGTGCTCGATCTTCCCGACACAGGAACAATTTCCGTCCACGCTATGGACGGCCTGATCGATATGGACAAGTAGGGAGGACAACATGCTGATCGAAACCCTTTCGGTCTTTCCCGAGATGTTTGAGCCCGTCATGTCCACGTCGATTTTGGGCCGCGCCCGCAAGGCCGGCCTTTTTGATTTTAAGGCGTATAACCTGCGCGACTGGACGCACGACCGCCATCGTACCGTCGATGACGAGCCGTACGGCGGCGGGCAGGGCATGCTCATGAAGGTCGAGCCTATCGCGGAGGCCATCGAGGCCATTAGCGCAGAGGGTCCCAAGCCCACTGTGGTGTTCTTTACCCCCTGCGGCGAGCCCTTTACGCAGCATGTGGCCGAGCGCCTGCTCAAAAGCGAGCGCCTGCTGTTTGTGTGCAGTCGCTACGAGGGCGTCGACGAGCGTGCGTATGCGTATGCCGATGAGCGTCTGTCGATCGGCGACTACGTGCTTACGGGCGGCGAGCTTCCCGCTATGGTCGTTGCCGATGCCGTCGTACGCCTCATCCCCGGCGCCCTGGGCGACGAGATGAGCAACGTGGACGAGTCGTTCTCGACCGCCGAGGACGGAGGCCTGCTCGAGTACGCGCAGTACACCCGTCCCGCCGAGTTCAACGGCGAGGGCGTTCCTCCGGTGCTCGTGAGTGGCGATCACGCCAAAGTCGACGCTTGGCGCCGTAAGAACGCCATCGAGCGCACCTGCCGCTGGCGTCCCGATCTGATCGAGACGGCGCGGCTCACGCCCGAGGAGCGCGCTTACGCGCAGGAGATCCTTGACGCTTCGTATTCGCAGAGCGAGGAGTGAGTATGGTTCCTACGCAACATTCCGCGTTGAGGGGCGCTTTTGAGTGGATCGCGGTCATCGCGATCGCGCTTGTGGCCACCTTCCTGATCCGCACCTTTGTGGTCGAGCCCTTTGTGGTGCCCACCGGCTCTATGGAGGACACAATCGAGATTGGCGACCAGATCCTGGCGCAAAAGGTGAGCCTCGAGCTCGGTCAGCCCGTCAAGCAGGGCGATATCGTGGTGTTTCACAACCCCGATGGCACCTCCGAGCATGATGTTCTTGTCAAGCGCGTTATTGCCACGGCCGGCCAGACGGTCGACCTGCAGGACGGCAAGGTGGTCGTTGACGGCCAAGCGCTCGACGAGGACTATACGGCGGGCATGAGCTGGCCGCTTTCGGTCCAAGCGCCCGGCGCCCAGGTGAGCTATCCCTACACCGTCCCCGATGACTGTGTGTGGGTGATGGGCGACAACCGAGAGAACTCAGCCGACTCCCGCTATTTTGGGCCGGTCGACCGCTCCGATTTAATGGCCGTGGCGCTCGTTCGCTACTGGCCGCTCAACCGCATCGGCGCTATCGACTAAAAACCGCTATAGTACAGTACCTAACCGTGTAATCGTTTCGACGAGGGGATATTAGAGGCATGAACGCTTCATCGCTTTCCTTCCAAGACATCATCCTGCGCCTCCAGCAGTACTGGGGCGAGCAGGGCTGCGTCATTATGCAGCCCTATGACTCCGAGGTCGGTGCCGGTACCTTCCATACCGCGACCACGCTGCGCTCGCTCGGTCCCGCCGAGTGGCGCACCTGCTATGCGCAGCCCTGCCGCCGTCCCGCCGACGGCCGCTACGGCGAGAACCCCAACCGCATGCAGCACTACTATCAGTTCCAGGTGCTCATCAAGCCTTCTCCGGTTAACGCCCAGGAGCTCTACCTGGGGTCTCTTGCCGCTATCGGTCTGGACCCCAACGACCATGACGTCCGCTTTGTCGAGGACGACTGGGAGAGCCCGACGCTCGGCGCCTGGGGTCTTGGCTGGGAGGTCTGGCTCAATGGCATGGAGGTCACGCAGTTTACGTACTTCCAGCAGGTGGGCGGCATCGAGGTTGACCCCGTGCCCGTCGAGATCACCTATGGCCTGGAGCGTATCGCCATGTACGCCCAGGGCGTTAACTCGGTCTACGACCTGGTGTGGAGCTACCTGCCCGACGGCACGCCCATGACCTATGGCGACGTGTTCCTCGAGAACGAGCGCGAGTTCAGTGCCTATAACTTTGAGGTCGCCAACGTCGAGATGATGCGTCAGAAGTTTGACGACTACGAGGCCGAGTGCCATTCCTGCCTGGAGCGCAAGCTGTCGCTGCCGGCATATGACTGCGTCATGAAGTGCAGCCACGCTTTCAACCTGCTCGATGCTCGCGGCGCCCTGTCCGCGGTCGAGCGTGCCAACTACATCCTGCGCGTCCGCGCCGTCGCCAAGGCGTGCTGCGAGGCCTACATGGCCGAGGTCGCCGGAGTCAACGAGAATGCCGATCAGGAAGGCGAGGTGGCGTAAGCCATGGCAGACGCTAAGGATTTCCTGTTTGAGATCGGTACGGAAGAAATGCCCTCCGCACCGCTGAACAATGCCGTCAAGCAGCTTGGCACCATGATCGCCAAGGGTCTCGACGAGGCCGGTCTGGCCCACGGCGAGGTCCGCGTGATCTCGAGCCCGCGCCGCCTGGCTGCGCTCGTTGCCGACGTCGCCACCGCGACCGACGAGGTTCACGAGGTCAAGCGCGGCCCCGCGGCCAACATCGCCTTCGATGCCGACGGTAACGCCACCAAGGCCGCCCAGGGCTTCGCCCGCAAGTGCGGTGTAGCTGCCGAGGATCTGGTCCGTCGCGAGGACACCGACGGTCGCGAGTATGTGTTCGCCGAGAAGAACATTCCCTCCGCCCCGGCCACCCCGATCCTGACGGCCCTGTGCGAGAAGACTATCGCTGGCCTGCAGTGGCCCAACTACCGCTCTCAGCGCTGGGGTCACGAGCATGCGACCTTTGTTCGTCCGGTCCGCTGGATCTGCTGCCTTCTGGGCGAGGACGTTGTGCCCGTGTCGTTTGCCGACGTGACGAGTGGCAACACCACGCGTGGTCATCGCGTGCTTGGCCCCGGTGACCATGTGGTCGCCAGCCCCGCCGTCTACGAGCAGGTGCTCGAGGACGCCGGCGTGCTTTCTGCCGAGCGCCGTCGCGAGGCCATCCTTGCCGGTATCGCCGAGGTCGAGGCTGCCCGTCCCGGCTGCCATGTCGATACGCCCAAGAAGGTCTTTGAGGAGGTCATCAACCTCTGCGAGTGGCCGACGGTGCTCGTCGGTACCTTCGATGAGGAGTTCCTCAAGGTCCCGCACGAGATCATCTGCGAGTCCATGCTCACCAACCAGCGCTACTTCCCGATCTATGACGGCGAGGGCAAGCTCACGCGTGAGTTCGTGGTCGTCTCCAACAGCAAGCCCGAGAACGCCGAGCGCGTGATCGACGGCAACGAGCGCGTTGTGCGTGCCCGTCTGGACGATGCCAAGTTCTTCTACGAGGAGGACCTGAAGATCTCCCTCGACGAGTTCCGCGAGCGTCTGGCCAAGGTCGCCTTCCAGGAGAAGCTCGGTAGCGTGCTCGCCAAGTCCGAGCGCATTGAGCAACTCGCGCTTGCCATCGCTCGCGAGGCCCATCTGGGCGCCCACCTGGCCGCCGATGCCGCTCGCGCCGCGCACCTGTGCAAGGCCGACTTGGTATCCAACGCCGTTGTCGAGTTCACGAGCCAGCAGGGCGTCATGGGCGGTTATTACGCGACCGCGATGGGGGAGAACGACGAGGTCGCCCACGCCATTCGCGATCATTATCGTCCCCGCTTTGCCGGCGATGAGCTGCCCGAGGGCACCGCTGGCTGCATCGTGGCCTGTGCCGACAAGCTCGATACCATTGCCGGTATCTTTGCCATCGGCGAGCCCCCGACCGGCTCCTCCGACCCCTACGCGCTGCGTCGCGCCGCCATCGGCATCATCAACATCCTGCGCGACCGTCTGCCGATCGATCCCACGTCGCTTATCGACTTTGCCCTTGAGCTCTATAGCGAGCAGGGTATCGAGTTCGACGCCGCCGAGGTCGCTCAGCAGGTTCGCGACTTCTTCCACGGCCGTCTGGTGAGCATGGCCCGCGACGAAAAGATCCCGGCCGATACCGTTGCCGCCGTCTCCGCGGTGCACATCATCGCCCCGTCCGTCTTCTTCGCCCGCTGCGCCGCCCTCGACGAGGCCCGCAAGAACGACGCTGAGACGTTCGATAACCTGGCGACCGCCTATGCCCGCGCCGCGCACATCTCCAAGCCCGAGCTGGGCGCGGAGTACGACCGCGCCCTGATGGGCGAGGTCGAGCTCGCGCTTGCCGATGCCTCCGAGGCTGCTCAGACCGCTGTCGACGCCGCCCTTGCTGCCGAGGATTACCCGGCCGCATTTGCCGCCCTTGCCGCCCTGCGCGCGCCCATCGACCGTTTCTTCGACGAGGTCATGGTCATGGACAAGGACGAGCAGCTCCGCGATAATCGCCTTAAGCTGCTCAACCGCTTCGAGGCCGTTTTCTCCGGCATCGCCAACATCGGTGAGCTTGCCCGCAAAAAGTAAGCCAGCCTGCGCGTAAGCGCAAAAGGAGCCCCGCATGGATTGCCCGGTCACCGCTCGTCCCACCGTTATCGTTATCTCCGACTCGCTCGGTGATACCGCTTGTGAGGTGGTGCTTGCGGCGTCCGGGCAATTTGATGAAGGGGCTTTTCGTTTGTTGCGCCTGCCCAAGGTGAACTCGGTGGAGCAGGTTAAGTCGTTTGTGGGCCCGCGCGTTGATGCGGACCATCGCGATATTGCCGTGTTCCACACCATTGTCGATCCGGCGCTTCGCGCCCGCGTGCTCGATTACCTGGGCATGCTGCATATCCGTTCGGTCGACCTGATCGGTCCTACGCTCGCTGTGCTGTCGTCGCTCATCGGTGTGCCGCCCAAAGGCGTTGCGGGCGTGATTCACAGGACCGATGACCGCTATTTCCATCGTATCGAGGCCATGGAATATTTCGTTGAGCACGATGATGGACGCGGCTGCGACGACCTTTCGGGAGCCGATATCGTGCTGCTGGGCGTATCCCGCACGTCCAAGACGCCGCTGTCGATGTATTTGGCCTATCAGGGTTACAAGGTTGCCAATGTTCCTTTGGCCCATGGCATGGAGCCACCGAAGTCGATTTACGAGGTTGACCCGATGCGCCTGTTCGGCCTAATTTCGACCGTCGATGTGATTTCCGAAATTCGCGATAGCCGCTTGGGCGATGACTACGCTCGTGCCGTTGCCGGCTCCTATGCCGAGCCCGAGAGTGTGCACAGCGAACTCGAGGAAGCTCGTGCCCTCATGAAGCGGCTAGGCTGCTTTGTGGTGCGTACCGACGGCAAGGCTATCGAGGAGAGCGCTGCCGAGATCATCAGCCACTTGGAGGAAATCCAAGAAGTCCGTGCCCGCCGCGCCGCCCGTCGAGCCCAGCAAAAGTAGCTAATTTGGGACGGGGTTTTAGCTACCCCGGCTGAAGTCGCGACCATTTTGGTCGATTGCCTGCGGGGGCAGCTAAATAAGCCCCGTCCCAAATTAGCTACTTATGGTAAAGCGATTTAGCAAGAAACTAGCATTTGACCTGCAAGTTTGCTGCATTGGTATCTTCATAAGGTAACCACCTTTACCTACCGTTTACCGCCATATTTACCACGTTTACCAACCCCCGCGTCCTCTGCGCAAGCCCGCTCAATGCCCGCCGTATAGTACCCTCACGGCCCGCATCCGGCGGGTCGATTCGTTACCACGGTCGTGCGCGAGAGCGCATGGAAGGGGAAGTATCGTGAGCGATTGCAAGAGGGTTTACCGTTTTGGAACCGACGCCCAGGGCACCTGTGTCACCGAGGGCGACAAGTCCATGAACTTCGTGCTTGGCGGCAAGGGCGCAAACCTTGCCGAGATGAGCCGCATCGGCCTGCCGGTTCCCGGTGGTTTTACCATTACCTGCCAGACCTGTGTCGAGTACTCCGGTGCCGGCAACGTCTGGCCCGAAGGCGCGCTCGATGAGATCGTTGCCGCCGAGGCGGACCTCGAGGCCCGCTGCGGCAAGAAGCTCGGTGACGCCTCCGATCCGCTGCTCGTGTCGGTTCGCTCGGGCGCTCCGTTTTCCATGCCCGGCATGATGGACACGGTCCTCAACTTGGGTCTCAACGACGACTCCGTTCAGGGTCTCATTGCCCAGACGCAAAACCCGCGCTTTGCTTGGGATAGCTACCGCCGCTTTATCCAGATGTTTTCCAACGTCGTCATGGGCGTTGACGCCGACCTGTTCGAGAACGCCCTGACCCAGGCCCGTCTGGTCGCCGGCGTTCGCGTCGATTCCGAGCTTTCGGCCGAGGACCTGCAGGAACTTGTCGAGACCTTTAAGGGCATCTTCTCCGAGAACGTCGATGCCGCCCTGTATCCCGAGCTCGAGGTCGCCGATGGCAAGCCCGTCTTCCCGCACGACCCGGAGCTTCAGCTACGCCTTGCCATCCAGGCCGTCTTTGGCAGCTGGATGAATGAGCGCGCCTGCATCTACCGCAAGCAGCATGGCATTTCCGACGAACTCGGCACCGCCGTCAACGTGCAGGCCATGGCCTTTGGCAACAAGGGCGAGACATCTGCGACCGGCGTTGCCTTCACGCGCAATCCGGCCGACGGCACCAAGGAGTTCTACGGTGACTTTTTGGTTAATGCCCAAGGCGAGGACGTCGTCGCCGGTATCCGCAACACCGAGCCCATCGCCGACCTCAAGACCACCCCGGGCCTTGAGTCCGCGGGCGAGGAGCTCGAGCGCGTCTTCCTGACGCTCGAGGATCACTATCGCGACATGTGCGACATTGAGTTCACCATCGAGCAGGGCAAGCTCTGGATGCTCCAGACCCGCGTGGGCAAGCGAACTGTCACCGCCGCCCTGCGCATCGCCATCGAGATGGTCGAGGAGGGTCTGATCACCCGCGATGAGGCTGTGAGCCGCATCGATCCCGCGCAGCTCGACCAGCTCCTGCACCCACAGTTCGACGCCTTCAAGAAGTACGAGGCTCTCGCCAGCGGTCTTAATGCCAGCCCCGGGGCCGCCGTGGGCGAGGTCGTGTTCTCGAGCGACGACGCCGTCGCGCGCGCCAACGAGGGCCACAAGGTCATTCTGGTTCGTTGGGAGACCAACCCCGACGACCTGAAGGGCATGGTCGCCGCCGAGGGCATTCTGACCAGCCACGGTGGCAAGACGAGCCATGCCGCCGTTATCGCCCGCGGCATGGGTACGCCCTGCGTCTGCGGCGTTGAGCGCTTCCATATCGACGCCGCCGAGAAGGTCGTGCGCATCGAGGGCAGTGACCGCGTGCTGCACGAGGGCGACGTCATCTCCATCGACGGTACCCAGGGTATCGTCGTCGACGGCGCCGTTGATCTGGTCTCGGCCGAGCTCACCGGCGATCTGGGCACTATCCTGTCCTGGGCCGACGAGATTCGTCTGGACGAGACCGGCGGCCACGCCAACCATGTGCGCGTCAACGCCGACAACCCCGAGGATGCCACGCTCGCACTCGAGTTTGGCGCCGAGGCCATCGGCCTGTGCCGCACCGAGCACATGTTCCTGGGCGACCGCAAGAACATCATCCAGAGCTTTATCCTGTCTGACGATGAGGCCGTGAAGCAGCAGGCCCTGGCCGACCTGCTCAAGGTTCAGACCGAGGACTTCCTGGCGATGTTCAAGACCATGTCCGGTCGCGATGTGGTCGTCCGCCTGCTCGATCCGCCGCTTCATGAGTTCCTGGATAATCCTCGCGAGCTCGAGGTCGCCATCACCAAGAAGGAAGCCGCTGGCGCCAGCGAGGAAGAGCTTGCCGTCCTGCGCGCCCGCCTGCGTCGTATCGACGGCATGGTCGAGTCCAACCCGATGCTCGGCCTACGCGGCGTGCGCCTGTCCATCGTCTTTAGCGATCTGCCGCTCATGCAGGTCCGCTCCGTCGCCACGGCTGCCGCTCGCCTCATCAAGGAGGGCGTCGATCCGCGTCCCGAGATTATGGTCCCGCTCGTTTCCATTACGGCCGAGCATGTTCAGACCCGCGAGGTTATCGAGCGCGTGATCGCCGAGGTTTCCGACGAAGAGGGCGTCGAGCTCAATATTCCCGTGGGCACGATGCTCGAGCTGCCGCGCGCCTGCATGGTCGCTGATGAGATCGCCCATCACGCAGACTTCTTCTGCTTTGGCACCAACGACCTCACCCAGACGACCTTCGGTTTCTCGCGTGATGACGCCGAGGCTAAGTTCATCCCGCTGTACATGCATAAGAAGATCTTGAAGGACAATCCCTTCGAGACCATCGACACAGCGGTGCTCGAGCTGGTGCGTATGGCCGTCGAGAAGGGTCGCGCCACCAACCCCGACATGCACTTTGGCGTGTGCGGCGAGCACGGCGGCGACCCCAAGTCCATCAAAGGCCTGTTTAACGTGGCCGACGTGGACTACGTGTCCTGCTCGCCCTACCGCGTGCCCCTCGCACGCCTGGCTGCCGCTCAGGCCAAGCTCGAGGCCAAGCGTTCCGCCTAACGTTTTGGGTTTAGACGCCTAGCGTAGCCTCCTTCATGCCGCCCGTCTCATTCGTGAGGCGGGCGGTTATCATGTGCGGGTTTTGTCTTTTTGTCTGCGTAAAAAATTGTTCTTGCAGCAGAAACCCGCGCGTGTATACTCGAATACGTTTGTTCAACTACGTGCCGGCCAAGGTGGTACGGCACCTCTAGAAGAGTAAGGAATTGCACATGGATTACATCCGCGCAATCGAGCGTCAGCAGATCCGCGAGGACATTCCTCAGGTTCGCGTCGCCGACAACGTCAAGGTTCACTACCGCATTAAGGAAGGCGACCGCGAGCGCATCCAGGTCTTCCAGGGCGACGTCATCCGCATGGCCGGCGCCGGTGCCCGCGAGACCTTCACCGTCCGCAAGATGTCCTTCGGTGTCGGTGTTGAGCGTACCTTCCCGCTTCACAGCCCCAAGATCGCCAAGCTCGAGGTCGTTCGTCATGGTCGCGTCCGTCGCGCCAAGCTGTACTACCTCCGCGACAAGGTGGGCAAGGCTGCTCGCATCCCCGAGAAGCGCTAAGAAGATCGCAGCGTCTGTCCACTCGTTTGGACGTAAGGGTCACCTTCGGGTGGCCCTTCTTTTTATCTGATTTGCATGCAAGGAGGGCCTGGTATGGCCAACATGACGAGCTCGGTTTCGGCATCGCAGGTTGCCGGTGAGTTGGCGAGCGCTACGTTTGAGGAGATTCCCGCCCTCGTGGAGCATTATCGCGAGGATCCGCGCCAGCAGGTGATCAAGGCTTGCGAACGCGCCCTCAAACGCCATGCCAAAGAGCTTGCCGAGCGCGAGCGCGTCAATGACATGTATGAGCTTATGCATGAGCTTGGCGGCGATGGGGTGGTCGTTGGTGTCGACGAGGTGGGCCGTGGCTCAGTAGCGGGTCCCTTAACCGTGTGTGCCGTGTGCCTTCCCATGGAGCCGCGCGTCTGGGGCATCAACGATTCCAAAAAGCTCACGCCGGCGCGCCGCGAGTTGCTCTCGGTGAAGATTGCCGAGGTGGCGACGGCGATCGGTTTTTGCCATATCGCGCCTGCGGATATCGACGATATGGGCATGGCCCGCGCCATCCGCGCCGCCGTTGCGGGCGCCGTGGCCGATACGGGGCTCGAGCCCGATTGCGTGCTTATGGACGGTAACCCCTTGGGCGCCGTTCCCAACGAGCGCGACGTGGTGAAGGGCGATGCCAAGATCGCCTGTATCGCCGCGGCATCCATCATGGCCAAGGTTACGCGTGACGAGATGATGGTCGAGTACGACGCCGAGTACCCCGAGTACCATCTGGCCGAGTCGAAGGGCTATGCGAGCCCCGAGCACATCGAGGCCATTCGCGAACATGGACTTTGTCCGCTGCACCGCGTGAGCTTTTGCGGAAACTTTCTGCAGACTGAGCGCCTTTTCTAGGTCAATTGTGGAGACAGGGACCTCTGGGGTTTTATAAACCTGCTGGTAGCGGGCCGTATGCAACACCATTGCTGCGTACGGCCCGTTTTTTGACGGCATTTGGTCAGCTTTTGGTTTGCTTCCGGTACTTACCCGCATGAAAGGTGCCCTCATCATCGGGGCAATGCAGTGTGCGGGAAAGGAGACCCCATGAGTGCCGCAAGCAAAAAGAGCAAGACGCAGCAGCTCAAGGAGTGTTGGGAAAACGGCGAGCTCGACTGCGGGGCGATGACGCCCGAGTTTATCAAGGGACTCAGTCCCCGCGAGCTGGGCATGCTGGGCGAGCTGATCACCATCGACTACTTTAACGAGCGCGGCTACACCTTGCTGGAGCAGGGTTATCGTTGCACCGAGGGCGAGGCCGACCTGGTGCTGCTCGATGAGCTCGACGATGTCGTGGTGATGGCCGAGGTCAAGACCAGACGCGTTGCGATGGATTGCAGCACGCGGGTCTTTCCCGAGGAGGCCGTGGACGCCCAAAAGCAACGTCGCTACCGCCGCATCGCAAGTTGCTATCTCATGGAGCATTATCCGCTCAAGGCGATTCGCTTCGATGCCGTGGGCGTTACCATTCGCGGCGGGCATATCGCCGAGATCGAGCACCAGTACAACGCGTTCGATTGGCAGGTGTCGTGATGGCGTTCGAGACGTTTGCCGTTCACGCGGCCTGCATCCGCGGCGTCGAGGCGATTCCCGTCACGGTCGAGGTCTCGCTTGCCGGCGGCGTTCCGGGCATCCAGATGCTCGGCATACCGAGTATGGAGGTGATGGAGTCGCGCGGTCGTATTCGCTGCGCGATGCGCTCCGCCGGGTTCGAGATCCCGCGCTCGGGCATTACGGTCAATCTGGCGCCCGGCGATATCCGCAAGACCGGTAGCGGCTTTGATCTGCCCATCGCCATCGCGGTATTGGCGGCCGATGGGCAGATTCCCCGCGACAACCTCGATCGTTGTCTTATCGCTGGTGAGCTTGGCTTGGACGGTACGGTTTTTCCTGTCAAGGGCGAGGTGGCGTTTCAGTTATTGGCGCGTGATTTGGGGCTGTCCTTTATCGCCGGCAGGTCAGACCAGCATGTGCCACTCGCGGGCGTGGATTGCGGATTCATCGATCATTTGTCTCAGCTTGCTCATGGTATGGGCGATGCCGCGCGGCACTACTTGGATTCCGAGGGCGTCGAGGCGACCTTTGAGCCTGAGCTCGACTATGCCGACGTGCTGGGGCAGGAAGTCGCTAAACGCGGCATGGCGCTTGCGGCGGCAGGAGAACTCGGCTTGCTCATGATCGGGTCTCCGGGATCGGGCAAGACGATGCTCGCACGCCGTATGACCGGCATCCTGCCCGAGCTTTCCGTTGAGGATCAGCAGGAGGCACTGTGCATCCATTCGGTTTTGGGTGAGAACATTGATGGCTTGTTGGCGGGGCACCGGCCCTTCCGCAGTCCCCACCACAGTATTTCGACCGCAGGCCTTATCGGCGGCGGGCGCCCGGTGCACCCGGGTGAGATCAGCCTTGCCCATGGCGGCGTGCTCTTTTTGGACGAGCTTGCCGAGTTTCCCACTGGCGTGCTGCAGACGCTGCGTCAGCCCATCGAGCGCGGCTACGTCAGGATCGTACGCGTCGACGGGGCTTTTACCTTCCCGTCGCGCTTTCAGCTGCTGGCTGCGAGCAATCCCTGTCCCTGCGGCTTTTTGGGCGATCGCGAGGTGCCGTGTCGCTGCTCGGCGGCGATGGTCGAGCGCTATCGGTCTAAACTGCGCGGTCCTTTGGCTGACCGTATCGACATGATGATCGATGTGACCCGTCCCGACCCCCAAGTGATTATCGAGGGAGCGGAGGGTATGTCGTCGGCCGAGTTACGTGACTACGTTGTGCGCGGTCGCGCCTTTCGCGCCTGGCGCGAGTCCCGTATGGACGATGCGGATGCCGAGGCCGAGGATGACGAGACGCGGTCCATTGACGGCGTCGTTTCGACCTTCGAGCTCGATGATGCTGCCGAGAAATGCGTACTCGGCCTATCCAAACGCACGCATCTCACAGGGCGTGGCATCGTGCGCCTGGTGCGTATCGCGCGTACAATCGCTGACGTCGCCGAGAGCGAGCAAGTGACGCAGGACCACGTGCTCGAGGCGGCGATGTACCAGGGGAGGAGGGACCAATGATGGCCGAGGGGACCTTTGAGCTGCATCCAGGTGATGCATTGTATCCCGAGACCGTTTTGGAGCTTTCTGATGTACCCCAGACGCTCTATGTGTGTGGCAACCCCGAGGTGCTTTCGACGCCCGCGCTCTCCATCATCGGCGCGCGTAAGGCCTCGCCGTATGGTCTTGCCGTGGCAGAGCTTGCGGCAAAGGTGGCGGTCGAGGCGGGAGTGACGGTAGTTTCGGGCGGCGCGGTCGGTTGTGACCAGGCCTCGGGTTGGGCTGCGGTCAACGCCGGCGGCAAACACGTCGTGGTGCTGGGGACGGGCGCCGACGTGGTCTACCCGCGTTCGAGCGCGGGGCTTATTACTCGCACGCTCGATACGGGTGGCGCGGTCGTGTCGATCTCTCCGTGGGGCATGGGTCCGCGCAAGTTCGCCTTTCCGCGCCGCAATCGCGTGATCGCGGCCCTGTCGCAAGCCCTCTTTGTATCCGAGGCGGGTATGCCTTCTGGGACGTTTTCTACAGCCGAGGCTGCTATGGATTTGGGGCGCGAACTTCTTGCCGTGCCGGGGTCGATCCTATCGCCCGAGTCGCGTGGCACGAATTACCTCATTGCGAACGGTGCCTGCTGCATCATCGACGAGGAATCTATCGAGATGGCTATCTCACGCATCTACGGAACCCTGCGCTACTCGCGCCCCGATGCTCCCGGCATTGCCGACCTGGATCCAACGCAGCAGACCGTGATGCATGCGCTCATCGCCTCTCCGCTCAAGGTCGACGACATCGCGGCGCTCGTCTCGCTCGATGCTGTCGGCGTACTCAAACTCTTGGGTTCGCTTGAACTCGAGGGTCTTATCGAGCGCATGATGGATGGAAGGTATGCGCCCTCCAAGTTTGCCCTTCACGCCCAGACACCCTTCGGTCACAATGGAAAACGTGTCAATTAGAAAGGTGTTTGCAGATGCAGTTCGATCAGGTGACAGTTATCGGTGGCGGTCTGGCGGGTTCGGAGTGCGCGATCCAGCTGGCAGATCGCGGTTTTGCCGTAAAGCTGTGCGAGATGCGCCCCCAGGTGAGCTCCCCGGCTCACCATACCGATCACCTGGCAGAGCTCGTCTGCTCCAATTCGTTTAAGTCGACCCGTCCGGATTCCGCGGCTGGTTTGCTGAAGGCCGAGCTTGAGCGCATGGGTTCAGTCCTGCTCGATTGCGCCCATTGCGCGGCTGTTCCCGCCGGCGGTGCCCTGGCGGTCGACCGCGTCAAGTTTTCCGAGCTTGTCGAGGCCGAGGTTGCCGCTCGTCCCAATATCGAGGTCGTGCACGGCGAGGTCACGCAGATTCCCGAGGGTCACGTGGTCATTGCCGCGGGCCCGCTGTGTTCACCGGCGCTGAGTGAAGAGGTTATGAAGCTCGTCGGTGGCGATGCCCTGGCATTCTTTGATGCGGCGGCGCCGATCGTCGATGCCTCCACGCTCGATATGGACGTGCTGTTCTCGCAGTCGCGCTACGAAGAGCAGGGGGGCGGCGACTATCTCAACGCTCCGCTCAATAAGGAGGAGTACGAGGCCTTTATCGAGGCGCTTACCACGGCCGACCGCGTGGTGCTCAAAGACTTTGAGGGCGGCGATCTGTTCCAGGCTTGCCAGCCTGCCGAGGAAGTTGCGCGCACCGGCAAGGACGCCATTCGCTTTGGCGCCATGAAGCCCGTCGGCCTCACCGACCCGCGTACCGGACGTCGCCCCTGGGCGGCGATTCAGCTGCGTGCCGAGAACAAGGAGAAGACCGCCTATAACCTGGTGGGCTTCCAGACCAACTTGACCTTTGGCGAGCAGAAGCGCGTCTTCCATATGGTGCCGGGCCTGGAGAACGCTGAGTTCTTCCGCTACGGTGTCATGCACCGCAATACCTTTGTCGACGCCCCGCATGTGCTCGATGGCACCTTTGCCGTGCCCGGTACCGGTGTGCGCCTGGCCGGTCAGATCACCGGCACCGAGGGGTACATGGAAGCCGTGGCGACAGGTCTGCTCGCGGCGCTCAACACCTATGCCGAGGCTATCGGTGCCGCGGGCGTCGAGTTGCCGCGTGTGGGCGCCCTGGGTGCGCTCGTGGGCTATGCGACCGATCCTGCCACCGTGGGCTATCAGCCCATGCATGTCAACTTTGGCCTGGTGCCGCCACTCGAGGATGGTAAGCGCCGCAGCAAGCGCGACCGCTACCAGGCCTATGCGGACCGTGCGCTCGAGGCCCTCGATGCCTACTTGGCCACGCGTTCCGACTTGTTTGGAGGCGACCGGTCATAGCCTTTGACCTGTACGACACCGTCGACTCGTTTATCGCCTATATCGCACGCGTTGAGGGGCTTTCTCCCAACACGGTGACGGCCTATGGCTCGAGGCTGGAGCGCTTTGCTGCCTGGTGCGAGCGCGAGGATATTGATGCTTTCGCTGCCGACGTGCGCACCATTCGTCGCTATCTTGCTGAGCTTTCGCGTGAGCAGGTGGCTCCCCGAACCCTTGCGGCGCATCTGTCTGCCATTCGCTCGCTCTATCGCTGGATGGCTGCCGAGGGGATTGTCGAGGGCGATGCGGTCTCGGCGATCGCGTCGCCCAAGCTGCCGCGTGACCTGCCGGGCGTCCTTACGACCCAGCAGGTCGAGGCGCTGCTCAAGACGCCTGATACCTCAACACCCGCGGGACTGCGCGATGCGGCGATGCTCGAGTTGCTCTATGCCTCGGGTGCCCGCATCTCAGAGCTTGCGGCGCTCAATGTGGAATCCATCTCATGGTCCGAGCGCACGCTGCGCCTGTGGGGCAAGGGAAGCAAGGAGCGCATCGTTCCTCTGTATCGTCGTGCGCTCGATGTGACGCGTCTCTATATTGAAGAGGGGAGGCCGGAGTTGCTCGCTCGGGCAAAGCGCCGCGACCTCGCTACCGGGCCGCATCCGCTGCTTATATCGGCGCGCGGCAATCGCATGAGCGCCGCGATGCTCCGGCGGCGGTTCCATACGCTGGCGACGCTTGCCGGCATTCCGGCTGACATCGCCCCGCATGCGATGCGCCATACCTTTGCGACCGACTTGCTCGAGGGCGGTGCGGACCTGCGCTCGGTTCAAGAGCTGCTAGGTCATGCGAGCCTGTCCACGACGCAGATCTACACGCATCTCACACCCGATCGGCTTAAGCGGGCTGTGGCTCAAGCCCATCCCCGCGGCGAATAGTGGCTGGGACGTCCCGCGCCGCACTCAGGTGTGTGGTTTTGATTGCGGGTTGGCAGGAAGAGGCATTCCTGCTATCATTCATCGGGTTGCTTCACGGCAACATGTTTTTATCACGCACGCGCGGCTACTTCATACCGTGGTGCCCGGGCTTTGGTAGCACATGTCCGGGTTGGTTTTGGAGGATGACCCCGCGCGGAGGCAAACCACAGGAGGTTTAACATGGCTACCAAGATTAATATCCGCACCCTGCTCGAGGCCGGCTGCCACTTCGGTCACCAGACCCGTCGCTGGAACCCCAAGATGAAGCCGTTCATCTTCGGTGAGCGCAACGGCATCTACATCCTCGACCTCAAGCAGACCATCCTCGACGCCGACCAGGCCTACACCTTCGTCAAGAACGTCGCCAAGGGTGGCAACGTGCTGTTCGTCGGCACCAAGAAGCAGGCTCAGGAGGCCGTCAA
>CABUJH010000016.1 GCA_902491895.1 uncultured Collinsella sp.
AAGCTTATCGACCAGGCGATTGCGAATAGCGAGCAGTAAAAAACGCGTAAAGCATGGCGATGATCGTGCACCGCTGTGCGAAGTAGTCCGCTACCTTTCAAGATAAGCTCCACCATATAGAGGTCCCGCTCGGGACCTCTTCTTTTGGGCGCCGTCCCGTTCGTTTTTTGGCGCGGTTTGTTACATTCCTCACTGGCGTCGGCAAAAAATGGGGATAGAGTAGGACAAACGCGTCGAATACGAACGGCGGAGGAGAGCGGGCAGGGTGCCTGCGCAGGAGAGGTTGCCGTCCATGCTGGAGCTCAAAGGTATTTGCAAAAGGTACGTTACGCAGTCGTTTACGCAGGTGGCGCTCGACAGCGTGAGCCTGTCTTTTCGCGATAACGAGTTCGTGGCCATTCTGGGTCCCTCGGGTTCGGGCAAAACCACGATGCTCAACGTTATCGGCGGACTCGACCACTTTGATTCTGGCGACCTGCTGATTGACGGCATCTCGACCAAGGACTTCCGCGACCGCGATTGGGATGCCTACCGCAACAACCGCATCGGCTTTGTGTTCCAAAGCTATAACCTCATTCCGCATCAGACCATTTTGGAAAACGTGGAGCTGGCGCTCACGCTCACGGGCGTGGGACATGCCGAGCGCCGCCAGCGTGCGCGCGAGGCGTTGGAGAAAGTCGGCTTGGGCGAGCACGTTAACAAGCGCCCGAGCCAGCTTTCGGGCGGGCAGATGCAGCGCGTGGCCATCGCCCGCGCCCTGATAAATGATCCTGAGATCGTTCTTGCCGACGAGCCGACCGGCGCTTTGGATTCAACGACATCCGTACAGGTCATGGACCTGCTCAAGGACGTGGCGCGCGACCGCCTGGTCATCATGGTCACGCACAATCCCGAGCTGGCGTACCAATATGCCACGCGCATCGTCAATCTGGCGGACGGCAAGATCACCGACGATTCCGATCCCTTCGATGCTGCCAAGGCCGCGCGCCGCGAGGCCAAGCCTACGCGCAAAACCTCGATGAGCTTTGTGACGGCGCTGGGGCTTTCTGCCCGAAACCTCATGACCAAGAAGGGCCGCACGGCCATGACTGCCTTTGCGGGCTCGATTGGCATTATCGGTATCGCGGCGATTCTGGCGCTGTCCAACGGCGTAAACGGCTACATCAAAAAGGTCGAGGAGGATACGCTTTCGAGCTACCCACTCACCATTTCCAAGCAGGATTACGATCTATCGTCCATGATGGGCGGGCAGGGAACTGCGGATGATGACTCGCCTGAAAATGTTGATTCGTCCGACGACAGTGCCGGCGGCAAGGCTAAGGGAACCGATAAGATTCCCGTGGTCACGGCCGTAAAGGATATGTTTGCGAGCGTTAAGTCCAACGACATGACGAGCTTTAAGGCATGGCTCGATGCCGGTGGCGATGGCATCGATAAAGAGGTCAACGCCATTCAGTACGGTTACGGTGTATCGCCGGTTGTCTATCGTGCCGGCAAGGGCGATGAGAAGCCTGTCCGGCTGGTGCCCAACGCCATGACCGAGGCCATGAGCGGAGGCGCGAGCTCGGCGGCAACGGTGGGCATGGAATCCATGGGAACCTCGGTCTTTAACGAGATGATTGACGACCAGAGCCTGCTCGACAGCCAGTACGATGTCGTCGCCGGTCATTGGCCCACGTCTGCTAACGAAGCCGTAATGGTGCTTTCGAGCCGTGGAACGGTGGGCGACTACACGCTCTACAGCATCGGCGCGCTGGATATCAACGAGCTCAACGACCTGGTTAACAGCGCCATGACGGCTGACGGTAAGATCGAAACGCCCGAGACCGGCGCCGACTTTACCTACGACGATGCGCTGTCCACGACGCTTAAGGTGCTGTCGCCGGCCGATGCCTATCGCAAAAACGAAGAGACCGGCATGTGGACCGACATGTCTGACGACGCCGACTTTATGACCGCCAAGGTTGCCGACGGTATTGACGTGCACATTGTGGGCGTGGTGCGACCTAACGAGACGGCCAATGCGAGTGCGTTGTCTCCGGGCATTGCCTATACGCATGCGCTGACTCGCCAGCTTATGGAGCGCGCCGCCGATTCGCAGATTGTGCAGGAGCAACTCGACCACCCCGAGACGGATGTCTTTACGGGCAAAACCTTCGACGAACTGCAAGGCGAGGCCAAGCAAGGCGTGGATCTGGGCAGCATGTTCAGTGTGGACGAGGCAGCGCTCAAGAGCGCGTTTTCGTTCGATACATCTGCGCTCTCGGGTGCGGCCGGCGGTATGGACCTGTCGGGTCTTGACTTGTCCGGGCTGGACATTGACCTTTCGGACGTTGGCAAGGACGTCGACATCAGTGACATCATGGCCAAGGCGCCAACCCCAGATTTCTCGGGTATCTTTGACGGTCTGGAACTCACGCCCGAGCAAATGCAGCAGGTGGGAACGCTTGCCAACCAGCTGTTTGAGGGCTTTTTGCAGTCTGATCAGTTTAAGGCGCTGACACCCGATGATCTTAAGGACGCGTCAAAGCTCTCTGCCGCATTCTCGACATATCTTGAGAATGATGCCGCAGCCCAACAATGCCTGGCTCAGCTCAAGGCACTCGGTGGCGATGCCCTGGCCGAGCGCCTGCAACAGGCGATGACCGACTATGTGCAAAAGCAGCTGGCTCCGTATCTGCAGCAGGCTATGGATCAGGTGATGAAGTCGATCAGCGACCAGATTGCGGCGACGGTGTCAGCTCAGCTCAAGGCAGACACGGCTGGGCTTATGGACCAGATGGCGACGCAGATGTCTTCGAGTTTTGCCAACCTAGCGAGCGCTATGCGTGTGGATGCGAGCGCCTTTGCCCGCGCCATCCATTTCAACATGGACGCCGAGGACCTGAGTTCGCTCATGATGAGCTATGCCAAGGCGTCGCAGCTCACCTACGACAACAATCTGACCACGCTGGGCTATGCGGATGAGGCAGACCCCATCTCGGTCAAGATTTTCCCGCGCGACTTTGAGGCCAAGGAGCGCGTACTCGATCACATCGATGCGTACAACAAGCAGGTCAAAGCCGCTGGCCACGATGATCGGGCAATTTCGTACACAGACTACATGGGTATCATCATGGGTTCGGTGACCGACATCGTGAACACCATCAGCTTGGTGCTCATCGCATTCGTGAGTATCAGCCTGGTCGTGAGCTCCATCATGATCGGCATCATCACCTACATCAGTGTGCTGGAACGCAAAAAGGAGATTGGCATCCTGCGTGCGATCGGCGCGTCGAAGCGTAACGTGGCCAACGTATTCAATGCCGAGACCTTTATCGAGGGCCTCATTGCCGGCGTCTTTGCCATTGTCGTCGTGGTGGCCGTGAGCTTCCCAGTTAATACCTGGGCGCTTGCTGCCAAACAAGTACCCAACCTGATGAGCCTGCCCGTGCAGGATGCGCTGGTACTCATTGCAATTTCGGTGCTGTTGACGGTCGTTGCCGGCCTGCTGCCTGCTCGCAGCGCATCCAAGAAGGACCCCGTCGAAGCCCTACGCTCCGAATAATGTGACAAAGGGACAGTCCCTTTGTCACATTGAGACCCTTGCGAAATCGGGGTCTAATTACCGTTCGGCAGGTTAAGAACTCCCTCTCCCCGCTTAATGCTTGACGAAGAGTCTTCTGGTTTATATACCTATCGGTAGGCATATAGGATGTATTGCCGATAGAAATGGAGCAACCATGACTCTCACCACACCAGCCAAAAAAGATTGTCTCCGTGAAAGCGGCGCATTTGCTTGGGTCGTCGTTATTGCGCTCGGCTTAATGTCCGCCGGAACAACTGGCACATATAGCATTATTGCCGGCTCATTCGTTGCTCCAGTATGTGAAGATCTGGGCTTTGACTACACTTCTTTTTCTTTCTATTTCACCGCGATTCTTCTTGGCCTTGCGCTTGGGCTTCCGCTTTTGAGTCGCTTCATTCCAAAAGTAATCGGCAAACCATGGCATATTTGCATTGAACTCGTCCTTATTGTCGCCGGCGCCGCAATGGCGTTCTACACCGAGGTCTGGATGTTCACCGTCTCCGCCGCAGTGATCGGCATCTGCTTTTCGTTTACAACGGGCGTCTGCATGTCCGATGTCATTGACCAATGGTTCAGCAAATCGTCCGGTCTTGCCATCGGCCTCGCTTGGGGCGTTAATTCTCTCTGTACGCTGTTATTGAGTCCTGTCATTACGCTGGTCATCGAGCAGCAAGGCTGGCGTACGGGATACATCGTGCTTGCGGCCGTTTCTGCAGCTATGATTTTGCCTGCAAGCGCATTTATCATTCGCCTTAACCCCTCTGATCGCAACATGCTTCCGTACGGAGAGACCGCCTCCGAAACCCATGAGAGCTGCAGCGCCGATGAGCAGGAAGATGTTCTTTCGGGCATGGCACTCCGCGATGCCGCGAAAACGCCGTCTTTTATTCTCTGTGTCCTCTTGCTTTGCGTGGCGCAGCTCACCTGCTGCATGAACCAGCTGTTTCCAACCTATGCAAGCGAGGTCGGTTTCAATCCTATCGTAGGAAGCTTAATGGTCTCGGCAGCTTCACTCTCCGATATCTTCCTAAATCCCTTCGTGGGCAAAACATGCGACAAGCTTGGCGCTATTAAAGCAACGGTCGCATGGACAGGTGTCAGCATTCTTTCATTCCTGCTTCTTATCATTGGCGGAAGCAATGAGACCGTTTCCATCATTGCAGCTGGTGTAAACGATGTCATGTTCGCCATCGTTGGAACCGCAATGCCGATGCTTCTACTCTCGCTCTTTGGATCACGCGATTTTGGAAGGATCTATTCGATCGTTTGCTCAGCGGGCTATGTCGTCGGTGCTTTTGGAATGCCGGTCATGATGAAGGTTTACGGCATGGCGGGGTCATTCCAGGGAGTATTTATCTTCTGCATTGCCTGCAACCTTATGATTGCTGCGTTTGCTATCGTTTCCGGCTTTCTCAATAAGGCTGCTGAAAAGTAATAAGCGCCGATTTGCATCGGCATAGATTGCCACGCAACAGGGGTTGACTCCAAGCCAGACTGGAGTCGACCCCTGTTTTCGTTTTAAAGGTTGCCCGCAGGCACCATGGGTGCCAACATGCGCTTCAGCTTGGCTGGTTTATTTGAACATAAGCTCGACTATTCCCGCCCAAACCGCTTTTTCATCAATATCCTCACCTTGAGCGACCGTATTGCTTGCTCCCTCCAGAACGGTATAAAGAATTTGTACGTAGAGCATTACGTCGGCGCTATCGGAAAACGCGCCAATCTCTACACCATGAAGAAGGATGTCTTTAAGCGCATCCATGGTTCGTTTGGTCGCCGTCGCTTGACGTTCCTGAACTGCAGGAATTCGATTTGCTTGAACGCTAACCTCGGCCAGCACGCGCCGGCGCTTTTCATCGCTTCGATAGCCACCTATAACTGAATTGCCGAGCTCGATAAGCGCGGCCTTGAACCCGTCCCTATCGACTATTAGCGAGTAGTCGCGCTGATAGTCAATGGTCGGAAACATGCTGTCCAAGAGCGTAGTGAAAATCTCCTCTTTAGAGGGAAAGTAGTAGTACACCGACGGCTTGGATATACCGACAAAGTCGCAAATCTTTCCGATAGACGCTTTGTCATAACCGACTTCTGCCACAAGATCGTACATTGCGTCCAATATTTTTTTTCTTGTGCTCACGCTGCATTTCTCCATCGCAAATCACTTCCGCACTACCAACATTATTAAGGATGGCAACGGAACATCAATTCGTGTCCAAACATGACCACTATATACGGTGAACGGTATGTATCAGTAGGCGAGCGGCAATTATTCAAAACTATCTACCGAACGGTAGGTATAGTAGTACTATAGCAGGTGAAACCCCGCTATTGTCGCGGCCGGACAGCATCGCGGGAAACCCGACGGAAGGACCAACCATGTACGAGAACTATCGTATGCCGGGCGAGTTCGAGAAGCGCTCCAACGTCTATGTGACATGGCTTCCCGATTACATCCGTGCAGAGGGCTATGATAACCGCCAGCCCTGCGTTGACGTGATCAAGGCTCTGCTCGAGTATGGCGACGTTACGGTCAACCTCAATTGCGGTACCCCCGGCTCCTATGAGGAGGCTTGCTCGCGCCTGAAGGAGGAGGGGGTTGATCTCGATCGCATCGAGATCACGCAGTTCGAAGACTCCAACTTCTATGTCCGCGACAACGGTCCCAGCATCATGGTCGACGACAAGGGCCATTCTTATATGGTCAACCCCGCTTGGACCTATTACGGCGTGTGGGACAAGAACTCCCCGGAGTGCCAGTCCGCACGTAAGGCAGCGGTTCACATGGCGGTTGCGCTCGGTTGCTTCGATATCGTCAATTCCGAAATGGTTTCGGAGGGCGGCGACCGCGAGTTTGACGGTCACGGCACTCTGATCGCAATCGAGGACACGGAATGCCGCAAGCGTAATCCCGAGTTCACGAAAGAGGAAGTAGAGGCCGAGTATAAGCGCATCTACAACCTCAACAAGGTTATCTGGCTTCCGCAGCCTATGCTCGAGGACGACGACTATCGACTGGGCATCCTCGACGAGAAGGAAGACGGAACTCCCGTCTTTGGCATGAGCTTTGCAGCTCACATTGATGAGATGTGTCGCTTTATCACTCCGAACAAGATTCTTCTTGCCGAGGTGTCCGATGAAGAGGCAGCCTCGAGCAAGGCTGGAGCAGAGTCTCGTCGCCGCATTGAGGCAGCCTACGAGATCCTGAGCAACGAAACGGACTGGGAGGGCAAGCCCTTCGAGATCGTTCGTATGCCCACCGCCGAGCCTATTGAAGTCGTTATCGCCCCTGGCGATGAAGATTACGAGCTCTATAAGGGCTTCATCGACGAAATGGGCGGCAAGTTTATGGATGGCACCCCCTGGCCCGAGGGCCCCGTCCACTTCTACGCCGCAGCGAGCTACTGCAACTTCCTGATTTGCAACGGCGTCGTTCTTGGCCAGCGTTATTACCACGAGGGCATGAGCGAGGTCGTGAAAGAGAAGGACGAGCAGGCCAAGGCAGTTCTTGAGAGCTGCTTCCCCGATCGCAAGGTCATCATGATTGATTCCCTCGCGCTTAACCTGTCCGGCGGCGGCGTGCACTGCTGGACTAAGGACGTGGCGGCCAGTCGTTAGTGAGCCTTAGAGCCTGCGCTCTTTGGCTTAGGCGCCACATGTACCGCTCCCCGAGGGATATCCGTGTTTTCCTCGGGGACACATTCAACAATAATTTTGATAATAATTCGAAAGGAAATAGGCATGAACAACAGCCTCCGCGGTCGCGACTACATCAACATCCATGATCTTTCCTCCGAGGATTTCCGCTATCTCATCGATCTTGCCTGGAACCTTAAGGCTCAGAAGAAGTCTGGTGTCGACCAGCACTACTTCCCCGGCAAAAACGTCCTCGCCAACTTTGAGTGGGGCTCGACCCGTACTCGTTGCGCATTCGAGACCTCCTGCAATGATTTGGGCATGGGCTTCACTTATCTGACCAACTCCCACATGGGTGACTGCGAGACCGTCAAGGATGCCATGCGCGTCTTTAACGGCATGTACGATCTCATCGTCTACCGCGCACAGAAGGACGAGCAGTTCCTCTATGACGTCGCCGACCTGGTTGACATCCCGGTCATCAATGCCCTTACTCTCGGCGATCACCCGACTCAGATGCTCGCTGACGCTCTTACGATGGAAGAGCAATGGGGCGGTTTGCGTACGAGCCGCGGCAAGAAGATGGCTTTCGTTGGCAACTGCGCCGGCGCCCCAGTGTGGTATGGCCGTCTGTGCGCTATGCTCGACATGGACTTCCTCGCCATCGGCCCCGACGACCTCCGTCATCAGATGTGCAAGGAAATGATCGAAGAGGTGGAGGCCTGCTACGCCAAGTACGCTCCCAATAGGACCTTTACCATCACCTCTGACCTCGATGCCCTGGATGGCGTTGACGTTATCGTTACCGAGGAGTGGCGCTACATCAACCCCGAGTGCGGCGAAGAGGTTCTGGATCCCGACGACTACAACTCCTGGTTGGGCGATGCCGAGTCTTTGTACCCCTATCGCGTCACCAGCGAGCTGTGCAAGCGCACCAACAATCCCGACATCTTCTGCATGCATGAGCTTCCCTCTGTCCATAACGCAGATCACCGTGTCGGCAAAATGCTCCTCGACCAGTGCAAGAACGACCTCCATCGCGAAATCATCACCGAGGGCTTTGAGATTGCCGACGAGTGCTTTGAGGCCAACGCTTCGGTCATCTTCCGTGAGGCAGAGAACCGTCAGCACACCATCAAGGCTGTTATGTGTGCCCTTCTGGGTCTCTAGGAGCTGTATCAATGGATAATGCAAAGTTAAAGAGCAGCAAGGTTTACGCATGGGTTCTCGTAATCGCGCTCGGCCTTATGTCTGCCGGCACGACCGGATCCTATAGCGTCATCGCGGGCTCCTTCGTCGCACCCGTGTGCGAGGAGTTCGGGTTTGACTATTCCATCTTCTCGTATTACTTCACCGCAACGCTCATTGGTCTTGCGGCAGCTCTTCCGTTTGTCGGAAAACTCATTCCCAAGGTCGTTGGCAAGGTTTGGCTCCCCGTTGTCGAGCTTATTTTGCTCGCTGCCGGCGCAGGCATGGCCTTCTACACCGAAGTCTGGATGTTCATCGCCGCTGGCGCCCTGATTGGCGTTTGCTTCGCCTTCACCACCGGCGTCGCCATGTCCGACGTTATTGACCAGTGGTTCAAAAAATCTGGTGGCCTGGCAATCGGTCTCGCTTGGGCAGTGAACTCGATTTACATGCTCATCATGAGTCCCGTCATCACCTCTGTCATCGAGGCCGCTGGCTGGAGAACTGGTTATCTGGTGCTCGCCGGTGTTTCCGCCGTGCTCATTCTCCCCGCTTCCGTCCTGATTATTCGCTATAAGCCTCAGGACAAGGGCATGCTGCCCTATGGCTACGTCGAGGGCGAGACGGTCACCGAGACCGAGGAGACGACCGAGGATAGCACGCGTGGCGTTAGCTATGCGCGCGCCATTAAGTCGCCTGCCTTCTTCTTCTGCATCGGCTTCCTCTGTCTCGTTCAGCTCACTTGCTGCATGAACCAGCTCTTCCCGACGTATGCTTCCGAGGTTGGTTTTAGCCCCATGGTGGGCGGCTTCATGGTATCCGCTGCATCGCTCTTCGATCTGTTCCTCAATCCGATCGTCGGCACCACTTGCGATAGGTTCGGCAGCACGAAGGCCATTCTGGGCTGGCTCGCTGTCTCCATCCTCTCCTTTGTCATGCTCATGATGAGCAGCAGCAACTCGACGCTCAGCATCCTCGCAGCAGGCGTGAACGACGTAATGTACGTCATCGCTGGCACTGCCCTGACCGTTTTGGTTATGGATGTCTTTGGCTCCCGCGATTTCGGTCGCATCTTCGCGCTGATCTGCTCCGTGGGCTATATCGTTGGCGCCTTTGGCATGCCCGTTATGATGAAGGTCTATGAGCTTGTCGGCTCCTTCCAGGGCGTCTTCATCTTCTGCATCGCATGCAACGTTATTATCGGCCTGTTCTTGCTGCTGGCAAAAAAGACTGGTAAGAACCTCTCCTGGGACGAATAGTTCGATTCGTCTTAGACATACGCTGTAGGGCTTAACCTGCAGCCGCTTTGGGGCATCGACTAACATCGGTGCCCTTTTTCATCGAATGTGACAAAGGAGCAGCCATTTTGTCACATTGAGTGGCATGTAAATCGAGGTCTAATACTTTTCCGAGAAGTGAACGGCCATACTTGGGCCTCCGAAGCATCGACATTTTTAGACGTCAAACCCGCAGGATTTGGCTGGCAAAACCGCAGGAAATTGCATCTCGAAAGTGCCGATGCTTCGGGGGCCCGTTTTCACTCGTTCACTTCTCGGGAAAAGTATTAGACCTCGTTGTATGGGGTGCGGCTGGAGGGTGGTCATCGTTCAGTAGCTACCTCTTCCTTGTGAATCGCCTGAAGCGCAAGGCATAATGCATGTGACAAAGGGACGGCCCCTTTGTTGTGTTGATATGAGAGAAGAGTAGATGATCCTTTCGCTGGCCCCTATGGAGGGGATTACCGGGCATGTGTTCCGTCGCGTGCATGCGGAGTGCTTCGGTGCGCTCGATTGCTATTACACGCCGTTTTTGCCGCCGCCGCGGGTGGGAAACCGCTTTGGCGGCAAGGCGTTTAAGGAGATCGATCCTGCCAATAACCAGGGGCTCAACGTGGTGCCTCAGCTGATGTCCAAGAACGCGGACGAGTTTGTGTGGGCGGCACAGGTGCTCGCCGACATGGGCTACCGCGAGGTCAATCTCAACCTGGGTTGCCCTTCGGGAACGGTTGTCGCCAAGGGCAAGGGCTCGGGTTTCTTGCGCAATCTCGACGAGCTCGAGGCGTTCTTAAGCGATGTGTGCGAGCGGTCGCCGTTGCCGGTGTCGGTAAAGACCAGGCTGGGGCTGGAGAATGACGACGAATACGAGCGCGTGCTCGATCTGTATTGCCGCATGCCGTTGGCAGAGCTGATCGTGCATCCGCGCGTACAGAAGGACCGCTATACGGGCTCGCCGCGCAAAGAGTTTTATGGCGAGACGCTGGAGCGTGCGCCGTTCCCCGTGGCCTATAACGGTGACATTTTTGATCTTGAGGATATGGACGCGCTGGTGGAGGCCTATCCCGGCACGCGCCATGTGATGTTGGGGCGTGGCCTGCTCGCGAACCCCGCTCTGGCTCGCATGGTCAAGGGCGGCCCTGCTGCAACGGCTGCTGAGCTGCAGCGCTTCCACGACACGCTGTTTGCGGCATATGCAGAAGAGATTGGCGGTAATGCGGTCTTTCGCATGAAGGAGTGGTGGTTCTACGCCAAATGCGCCTTCGCCGACCCCGCTACCGTCCACAAGCTCGTGCGCAAGACTAAAAAGGTCGACGAATACCGCGCCGCCGTCGATCGCGTCTTTCGCGAGCAGCCACTTGCGCCCATAGCCCGCTTCCACAGCTAGCTAGTCATTGGGGACGTTCTTTAACGACTAGTCATTTAAGAACGTCCCCAACGACTCTGTTGCACTAGAGCAGGTTCTCCTGTGCCCATGCGATGATGTCGCTCGATTCGTAGAGTGGTTTGCCGTCGATGAACAGGCAGGGAACCTGGCGTTTTCCGCCGATGGCGATGAGTGTCTGTTCGGCATCGGAATCGGTCGAGATATTGCGCTCGGGAATGGTCACGCCGTTATCTGCCAGAAAGCGCTTGACCTTTATGCAATACGGGCAGCCGGTCATAACGTAGAGCACGAGCTCGTGATTAGTAGCCATAGGTCTCCAATCGGTTGAGGTTTTGATTGAAATACCCAAAGCCGCCGCGGTCTATGCGCGCGTCAACGACGACTCGATGGCCTGTACCAGAAACGCCGTGGCTCCGGTGCCGCAGGGCTTGTCGTAGTAGTCGATAAAGCGCTGGTCGGCCAGATAACCGTGGGCGAGGCCCAGATACGCTTCGTTCTGGGGCTCGTGTCCCCAATTAAGGCCAATCCAGCGACGATGCATCGCGACAAGCTTGCGAGCCTCGCTTCCGTCCGCATCGCCGTCGCCCATGGCAATCGAAAGCTGGCCCAGAACAGCGCGTTCAAGTTCCTTCATGTCGGTCCATGTCTGAGGATCCATGTCCAGTAACGTTTCGTTTGCTGCATCGATAGCCTCATCGCCATAGCGCGCCCGGGCTTCGGCACCGTAGCACTCCTCGTTTTCCTGCACGGTGCGCCAGCGCTCCAGTTGCGGCAGGACGGCGCCCATGAGCGAGACGGCTTCGTCGAGCGACATACCGGTGTTTTGCGCCAGGCGCGGGGCACAATCCTCGATCATCGCCTCCATGGTGGTGTCGTAGGTGTACTTGCCGTGGTCGTAGCACCACTTGCAGTAATGGTCGGTCGTGGCGCCCGCGGCGTCGGTGCCGCAGTCGTTGGGCGTGAGTATCATGCCGCAGCTCTGGCAATAGTGCTCGGGCATTTCGAGCAGATGAGACAGGGGTTCGCCGGTTACGGCGGCGATGAGCTTCATCATGTCGATGCCCGGCGTGACCTCGTCGCGCTCCCAACGGCTGACGGCTTGGCGTGTGACGAAGAGCTTGGCGGCGAGCTGCTCTTGGGTAAGGTGATGGGCGCGACGGATGGCAATGAGCTTTTCTGCAAAGGCCATAGCGGCTCCTTTCTGCTGGTTGATGGCTTAAGCATACGCGGCGGCAGACGCCCTTCCAAGCAACCGTTGGTTGCACGACAGGAGTCCACGGCGAAGAATTGCGCGCAACGCCCCACGCCTCCATGCCGTACAATGACCGGCATGGAACCTATTGCACACATACATACCGACCTGCCGCAGAAGTTCGGCATTCCGCGCAACAGCTTTTTGGCGCCTCATCTGCAGGGACGCATCGTCTTTGAGCCGGAATTTGCCTCCAAGGCAGCGGTTGAGGGCCTGGACTCCTTCTCTCACCTATGGCTGCTGTGGCGCTTCGAAAACGGAACGCCCGGCGGCACGGTTAAGGACATAGCTACCGATGCCAAGACGCAGGACAGGTCCGGCACCAACGTCAAGTGGTCGAAGACCGTGCGCCCGCCGCGTCTGGGCGGAGCCGAGCGCGTGGGTGTGTTTGCCACGCGCAGTCCGTTTCGCCCTAATCCCATTGGGCTTACTTGTGTCAAGCTTGATCGTGTCGAGCTCACCGACGATGGTCCTATCATCCATGTGCTGGGGGCCGACCTGCGCGACGGCACGCCCATCTACGACATTAAGCCCTACATTCCGTTTGCGGACTGCCACCCGGATGCGACCGGAGGCTGGATTGAGGATGCTCCGTGGCAAGAGCTCGACATCGAGTTCCCGCAGACGCTGCAGGATATAGTTCCGCCCGCAAAGCTCCCCGGCTTGGTCGAGGTCCTTCGCCAAGATCCACGCCGCGCGGGCAGCAAGCACGAGCCAAACCGCGTTTACCACTTGGCCTACGCCGGACTCGACATATCTTTTACGGTCGATGAAACCCAGCTAACCGTAGTCGCCGTCACCGACGCGCGAGACTAACCAGCCATTCGTCCGCACCCGTCAAATTAAGCGCCAAACCCCGCGCCAAAACCGCCCACGCTGGTGGACAATAACGCCTATCGAAACAGTCTACTTTGCACGGGAGTCCAGCATGAAATACGACTTCACTTCAATCATCGACCGCCACGGCATGGACTCCATCGCCGTTGACTCCTGGGGCGAGATCCCCGGTATGGCCCCGAACGCACCCGACGAGGGCTTCGACCGCATACCCATGTGGGTGGCGGACATGAACTTCGCCACGGTGCCCACGGTCCAGGAGCACATTATTCAGCGCGCCCAGCATCCCATGTTTGGCTACTTTAACCCGCGTCCCGAGTACTTTGACCGCATCATCGAATGGCAGAGCCGTCGCAACGGCGTTGAGGGCTTGGCGCCTGAGCATATCGGCTACGAAAACGGCGTGCTGGGCGGTGTCGTGTCGACGTTGCGCGCGTATGTCCAGCCAGGCGATGCTGTGCTGGTCCATAGCCCCACCTACATCGGTTTTACCAAGTCCATCGAAGCCGCGGGCTATCGCATTGTCCACAGCCCGCTTAAGCTCGACGATCAAGGCGTGTGGCGTATGGACTTTGAGGACATGGAGCGCAAGCTCGCCCAAAACCACATTCATGCCGCGGTGTTCTGCTCGCCGCACAATCCCTGCGGCCGCGTATGGGAGCGCGACGAGATCGAGCGCGCTATGGACATTTATCGCCAGCACGATTGCGTGGTGATCTCGGACGAGATTTGGTCCGATATCATCCTGCCGGGGCACAAGCATATCCCGACGCAGTCGGTGAGCGAGGACGCCCGCATGCGCACGGTTGCCCTCTATGCGCCCAGCAAGACGTTCAACCTGGCGGGCCTGGTCGGCAGCTACCACATTGTCTACAACGAGACGCTGCGCGACCGCGTGTGCGCCGTGTCCAACAAGACTCACTACAACGAGATGAATGTCCTCTCCATGCATGCGCTTATCGGTGCCTACCAGCCGCAGGGCTACGAGTGGGTGGACGAGCTCAACCAAGTGCTTGCCAGCAATATCGAGTACTTCTGCGATTACGTGGACGAGCATTTTGAGGGCGTGTCCTATTCGCGTCCGCAGGGCACGTACATGGTGTTTCTGGACTGCACCGAGTGGTGCCGCGAGCATGGCCGCGATATTCAGTGGTTGCTCGACGAGGGGGCGCGCGTGGGCGTGGGGTATCAGGACGGCCGCCCGTTCCACGGGCCCTGCCACATTCGCGTGAATTTGGCGCTGCCGCTTTCGCGCGTAAGGGAAGCGTGCGACCGCTTGGACCGCTACGTTTTTAATGCACGGTAAGTGAGCACTGCATGCGGGGCCTTCTGCCAAGCCGGCTGGAAGGTCCCGCATGGTAAAACGTCTGTAACCATTGGGCGCAGACCTGCTGCGGAGGTTTATTTTTCTTGAATCTGCTTGCCGCAAAGATGCTCAATCGTAATCTCGTAGAGCTGGACGCCCTTAATGTCCTTGGCGATTTCCTCTTCGACTTCTTCGGCAGAAGGGTAGTACTTAAGCGCGAGCTGGCGAACTTTATCCTCGATAAACGCGGGGGTGTCATTCGCCAGGCGACAACGGCCAAAGACCACGGTACTCATAACGTAGGGAGCCCAGTCACCGTCCTTGTACCACTCGTTGCCGTAAACGGTAAAGCAGACCTTGTCATCGCGCTTGAGTGCGTCGACCTTGTGGCCAGCCTTGGCGCCATGGAAATAAATCTTGTCGTGCTCGGCGTCAAAGAAGTAGTTGACGGGAATGGCGTACGGGTAGCCATCGTCGCCGTTGACGGCAAAGACGCCGCGCTTGCAGGTAGCGAGCAGTTCGCGCGCTTCCTCGTCAGTGATGGCGCGTTTCTTTCGACGTAAGGGCCTAAACATCGTTGGTTTCCTTTCTGGTCGTGCGTGGTGGTTGAGCACAAACTATAGCGAAACGGATCCGTTTTTCTTGATGCGGGCGAGTATGTTTTTGAGCTTGTTAAAGTCGAGCGGTTTGGACAGATGGGCGTTCATGCCGGCATCGTGTGCCGCCTTGGCGTCCTCGGCAAAGGCGTTGGCGGTGAGCGCGATGATGGGGATATCGGCTGCATCGACCTTCTCGCTCAGACGAATCGCGCGGGTTGCCTCATAGCCGTCCATGCCCGGCATCATGATGTCCATCAGAATCGCATCGAAGCTGCCGGCGGGATGTGACAGGTACAGATCGACGACTTCGTTGCCATTGGCGGCGCAGGTGACCACGACGCCCTCGGATTCTAGCAGCGTCTGGGCAATCTCGGCATTCAATTCGTTGTCTTCGGCGAGCAACACGTTCATGTCGGCGAGCGAGCAGTCGAGCACCCTCTCGACCGTATCTGCCCGCGCCTGAGGGTTCTTGTCGATATCGAGCGGAATCTGGACGTTGAACGTACTCCCCACGCCAACCTCACTCGAAATCTCAATCGTACCGCCCATCAGTTCAATAAGCGACTTGACGATTGGCATGCCCATGCCGGTTCCTTGGAACTTGCTGCGCGCATCGTCACCTTCTTGGGCAAACGGCTCATAGATATGCTTTAAAAACTTGGGAGTCATGCCAATGCCGGTATCCGAAACGCTAAAGCAAAAGAGCGCGCGCCCGTTATCGAGTGGCTTGGTCTTTGAGCTAAAGGTGACGGAGCCGCCGTGCTTGTTGTACTTAATGCTGTTGTCTAACAGGTTGATCATGATCTGTCGGATATGGGTGGGGCTGCCGACCATGTATGGCCCCGTGGCGTACGGCAGACTATTGTCCTGCATTGTGATGCCGTTACTGGACGCGCGGAGCTTGCACAGCACCAGCGTGTCGTCGCAGAGCTCTTTGAGGTTAAAAGGCGCATGCTCCAGTGTTAGCTTGCGATCTTCGATTTTGCCCATCTCGAGGATATCGTTGATCAGCGAGAGCAGGTGATTGGCGGCAACGCGCGCCTTGGCACGGCTCTCGCGGGCGACCTGGATATCGCCTTCCTTCAATTCCTCGATCTCGATAAGGCCCAGGATACCGTTGAGCGGCGTTCGGATGTCGTGGCTCATGCGCGTGAGGAATGCCGTCTTAGCGGCGTTGGCAGCATCGGCTTTTTTGCGCTCGGTTCGAGCGCGTACGAGCGCCCAGATGAGCAGGACGATGCCGACCGACAACATACCGATGAGGGTAGCTGCAATGGCGGTGCGGTTGCGATAAAGGAATTGAAGCGTGTTTGATTCCTGGGCCGTGTACGACGTGGAGGAGTAATTGCTTGCGGAGAGCGATTCTCCGGCATTGATGATGCCCTTGTTGATGATTCCCAGCAGCTCGGGCTTTCCGCGCGAAATCCAGCACGAGAGCTCACAGGTGTCAGGGAGCTCGACCGTCTCGTAGCCTTCGAGATCATGACGATCGCCGATGGTTTTTATGCGTGAGCTGGGAGCGACGATGCAGTGCGCCGTTCCCTTCCTGAGGGCGTCGAACGCTTCATCGTCGGATTGGTATTCGGTCACGGTCGCTGTGGGAAACAGGCTTTCAAGTGCATTTTTGTTGACAAACGATGATTTGGTACAGGCGATGTTCTGAAGGTCTTTGTTCAGGTCGCTGCCGGTGTGGATGGCGGTGAGGGACACGGTCCCCAACGATGCCGACTGCACAACGCCTGATTGCTCGGCAACCCAGTAATCTCGGTATACCGGCAGCGCAACGTCTATGCTTCCCTTTGACAGGGCCTTTGACATCATCTTGTAGCTATCAAAGGCGACGGTTTTGACCGTAATGCCAAATTTATCGTGCAACGTCGTCGCAAGCGATGCGAGCGAGCCTTCCATTTCGCCGTTTTCGTCTTCGTTGCAGTAGGGGAGTTTGCCCGTAATGTAGCCGAGCGTGATGGTGTTGTCATTTGCTTTGAGCCAGGAACGTTCGGGGCCGTTGAGCGATGATGAACCGCTGTTTTTGACCGAGTAGTTAGATTTGACTTCGTCGATATAGCGTGGGTTGACGCGGGCGATTGCCGACATGGCGGCATTGATGTCGTCCATTAGGTCGGGGCGGCTTTTGGGGACGGCAAAGTAGTAGTCGCTCGAACCAACGTAGAACATGGGCGACGCATCGGGCGACGAAATGGTGTCGTTCATGATGACGGCATCGACTTCGTCGTTTGCGAGCGCGTCAAAGAGGGCGCCGCCAGTGTCGATTTCTTTATAGGTGCAGGTAATGCCTTCGTTGGCGAGCCACTGCCGGCCAATGAAGGTTTGCATGACGCCGGAGTTGCAACCGATAGTGAGACCCTGGAGCGCTTGGGGGTCACCCTTGGCCAGATCGTCGCGATCGGGCTTGGCGTAGATGTAGTAGCGCTCGGTGCCCTCGGGGTTCGAGGAAAAGAGCAGCTTTTGGGCGCGTTCCTCGGAGTAGGAGATGTTGGGCATGAGGTCGATTTCGCCTGCCTCGAGCATGTCCATAAGCTCGGTGAAGGTGCCGGAGACGTATTCGTACCGCCAGCCGGGCGTGTAGTACGACAGGGTCTGGAGGTACTCGTAACCCCATCCCGATAGACGCTCGCCGGGGGTGCCGTCCTGGAAGCCCTCGTTGTTGACGAGCCAACCAACGCGGACCGTCTTGACTGGCTGGCTAGAGTCAGCGGCAAAAGCCTGGACAGGCGCGATAGAACTCAGCACGGCAAGCGCGGCGAGCACAATGGCCAGGGCGCGACATATAACTGAACGAAGGACAGTGGCAGCTCTCACATGCAATCCTAACGAATCGAGACATTACCGCATAAGGATACCAGCCCAGCCTGCCCAGGCGGCAGCTGGTAGTCATTGGGGACGTTCTTAAACGACTAGTTCCGTTTGCGGGGGAGGCGTGGGACAATACCGAGCGAACGTGATTTGTTGTCCGTGGAAAGGGTCGCGATGAAAAAGCTCAGGACGCTTGCTGACGTTTTGCGCCAGGCGGGCTTCGTGCGCATTACGGAGCTGTTCCTCGTCTTCTATCTGCTGTGCTCGACGGCCGTCTGGTTGTCCGAGCCCACGACCCTTACGTTTGGCGATGGTCTCTGGTTTAGCTTTGAGACGGTCTCGACCATCGGCTTTGGCGATATCCCGGCCGAAACGCCGGTCGCCCGCGCGATTACCGTTGTCCTGAGCGTTATCAGCATCTTCTACATTGCCATGCTCACGGGCGTGGCGGTGAACTACTGCAATACGCTCATCAAGATGCGCCAAAAGGACACCATGGCGCGCTTTATGGACGATCTGGAGCATTTGGAAGAGCTCGATCGCGACGAGCTCGCCGATCTTTCGCGTCGTGTGCGCGAGTATCGTCGACGCCAGCGCTAGAACGGGCGCTGCGCGTCATGACGAGGGGGACTGAATATGAATATCACGGTATACCTGGGCGCCAGCGTTGGTAACGACCCAGCATTTCTGCCTGCGGTGCAAGAGCTGGGCAACTGGATTGGCTCCAACGGGCACGCGCTGGTATACGGCGGGTCCAAATCGGGCCTGATGGGCGCGCTCGCCGATAGCGTACTCGAGGCAGGTGGACACGTGACGGGTGTTGAGCCGAGCTTTTTTATAGAGGCCGAGTTTCAGCACGACGGCATCGATGACCTCATCGTGACGAGCGATATGGCCGAGCGTAAGGACAAGATGATCGAGCTCGGTGATGCGTTCATCGCATTTCCGGGCGGCACGGGCACGCTCGAGGAGATTGCCGAGGTCATGTCCGCGGTGTCGTTGGGGCACCTGAGTGCTCCGTGCATCCTGTATAACCTTGACGGTTACTACAACGACCTCAAGGCGTTGCTCGGGCACATGATTGATAAGGGGCTTTCGAGCCCGAGGCGCCAGCACGGCATCTACTTTGCCGACGATTTGCGCGAGATTGCCTCGATTATCAACGGATAAGTCTTGAGCCTGCCCCACTATGGCTCCCAATGGTGCCGTTTGCGGCGCAGGTGGTTGGCTCGTTCGGGCAACGCTCGCTCTACAATAAAACGTATCTATGTCGACTTTGACCGCGGGAGGACCCGATGGATAACCTTGCCAAACCCACGAACCGAGCGCTGTTTTTAGTTAGCGTTGCCGTGACCGGTGTGTTCGCAGGTGCCGCGGTCTGGCTGTTCTTTTTTGCGATGGAGCACGGTATCGACTATCTGTGGACCGAGATCCCCCACATGCTGGGCGCGGCGTCGCCCGAACTCGCCAGCGGCCCGTTTGGCTTTTTGCCGTACCCGTTTTTCGTCTGCCTGCTGGGCGGCCTGTTAATCGGTCTGTACGAAAAGATGACAGGCACCAAGACCGATGACCTCAACCAGGTGATGGCTAAGGTTAAGCAAGACGGGCGCTACCCGTACGACAAACTGGGCAAGCTTTCGCTCGCGGCATTGCTGCCGCTGCTGTTTGGCGGAAGCATTGGACCGGAGGCCGGCCTGACCGGCGTTATCGCTGGTCTGTGCAGCTGGGTCGGCGACCGCATGCGTCGCTTTGGCGCCGAGTTTAGGGAGCTTACGCTGCTGGGTACCCAGGCTGCCCTGACGGCGCTCTTTACCGCGCCCGTCTTTGGCTTTGTGGCACCGCTTGTCGGTAGCGCCGATGGCCAGGGCGAAGACGCCGACGATGAGTCCGCGTCCGGCGAGATCACCATCAAGTTGCCCAAGGCGCAAAAGACGGTGGTCTACGGCATCGCGATTGCCGGCGGTCTGGGCACCTACCTGCTGCTTGGCCAGCTTGTGGGCGGCGGCATGGGCATGCCCAGGTTCGAGTCCGCCGAGGTGGGCAATCTGGAACTTGTCTGGCTCATTCCGCTGGCGTTGGTCGGCACCGTATGCGGTTGGCTGTACTTTGTCTCCGAGCATGCGAGCGAGGCACTGTCACATGCAATAGGGGAGCGTCCTGTCGTCAAGGCCATGCTAGCCGGTTTGGCGCTTGCTATCTGCGGCACGGTCCTGCCCTACACCATGTTTGCTGGCGAGACCCAGGCCGACGTGCTCATGGAAACCTATCTGACCATTCCTGCCGGCGTGCTTATCGCGACCGGTCTTGTTAAGGCCATGCTGACGCCCGCCCTCATCAGCCTTGGCTGGCGCGGCGGCCACTTCTTCCCGGTTATCTTCTCGGGCGTAAGCCTGGGCTATGGCCTTGCCATCCTCACCGGCGCAGATCCGGTCTTTTGCGTCGCCGTCTGCGCGGCATCGACGATGGGCGCCGTCATGCGCCAGCCCGTCATGGTCGTGGGCCTGCTGCTCATGTGCTTCCCGCTCAAGGGCATCGTCTGCATGATCATCGCGGCCGTCATCGCCGCCGGCATCCCGCTGCCCAAGCCGCTGCGCAAGTAGCACGGCAGCGCGCGGTCAGTACAAACATCTCAAGTCCGGTGCGGGCGCTGTGTCACGGATTTGCGGGTGGACTGGATTTCGTTCGGTATCGGCGCTACTTCCAAATTGCAAGCGCGGCGGTGCCCAGTACGATGAGGACGAGACCGATGGCGCTGCGGCGGGAGAGTTTTTCGTTGAATGCCAAGCGCGCAAATAGTACCGATACGACAATCGATAGTTTGTCGATCTGCACCACGACGCTCACCTGGCCTGCGGCGATGGCATAGTAATAGAGCAGCCACGATGCTCCGGTCGCGATGCCCGATGCCGCGAGAAATACGAGCTCGTAGCGGTCTACGTGCACGGCTTGGCCCATCTTGCCTTTAGCTGCCACGATTGCCCATGCCATAACCAGTACCACGCAGGTGCGGATTGCCGTGGCCAGATTTGACTCGACGCCTTCGATGCCGATCTTAGCGAGGACGGAGGTGAGTGCTGCGAACATGGCGGCGCCGAGGGCGTAAGCGAGCCAGGTCCGGTCTTGCTGCTGCTCGGGTCCGGCGGATTGCTGCTTCTCGGTCATTAAAAACGTGCCGAGGGTAATGACGGCGGTTCCCACGAGCTTAACCGCAAGGTTGCTCGTCTCGCCAAAAAGCACGATGGCGATCAGCGCGGCGAGCACGGTGCTCATCTTGTCGACCGGTACGACCTTATTGACGTCTCCGATGCTCAACGCCTTAAAGTAACAGATCCACGAAGCACCGGTAGCGAGTCCCGAGAGGACGAGAAAGAGCCAAGATCTGGGTTCGATGCTGCCGATGGTTCCAATGGATCCAGAAATGAATGCCCGCCATTGCCCAGGCGAAAACGAGCACCACGCAGGTGCGAATGGCCGTCGCGACATCGGAGTCGGTCTGCTTGATGCCGCATTTGGCCAGGACAGATGTGATGCCGGCAAAGAAAGCCGACACAAATGCTGCTGCGACCCACGACACGGGTGAAATGCCTCCCCAAAGAACGACCGCGCCAGATTTACGGCGCTCGTCCGATGGTACCGTCCCGCCATGAAGCTTTGATATCGCTGTGGTGAGACAGGGGCCATAGTTCGAGAGGGCATTTGGTTAAGGCTCGAATCGAAGGTGAATGGTTTTCCGCGAAGTGAACGAGTAAATCTGGACCCCTGGAACATGCACACTTTTTTCGAACAAAACTGCAGGATTCTTAGACAAAAACCGCAGGAATTGAGTCCCTAAAAATGTCGATGCTACAGGGCGCTGTTTTTACTCGTTCACTTCTCGGAAAAGTATTCACCTTCGATATGCTGACGGTGTCTTTTTGGTTGCCAAGAGCTAGACGGCCTGCTGTGAAGGGCGGTGGTGACGCTATGCCGCCTTGTTTCATTGAAAAAATAAGCGGGGTACCACCTAAGCTTTTTTAGCTGTCGATTACAGATCGCGTACTCGATAAACCTTGGTGCTGACAGCGCAGCTGATTGCACATAGTGCGAGCGCCAGTACTGCAATTCCTGCACACAGACAGCCAAGGACGGCGGGATCGGGATTCGCTCCGGCAATCGACATGAGCCAGTTGCTGATGGGGTTGGAGGAGCTCAGCGTGGCCATGGCAAGGCATCCGAGCATGGCAAACAGGCCAACGGATAGGCGCAGCGCCTCCATGTGTCCAAATCGGAAGAACAGCGGCTGTGCCAAAAACGCCATCATGAGGGAGATGAGCATCGATGCTGCCGAGGCTATAGCGATCTCAAAGATCGTCTGTCCCGTCGAGGGGATGCCCACGCTGTTGAATAGCGGGATGGAGACGATGCTCAGAAGCGCGGCGGCGCACGCCATGACAGCCGAGAAGACAATGATGCTCAGGTAGCGTGCGCAAATAATGTCTTTGCGCGTGAGAGGCAGCGTTGCCCGATAACGCTCCCATCCGTTTTGATTGTCGAAGCCGGCCAGCGAGCTCATGACCATGATGGGCGACATGGCGCTGACCGCGCAGGCGCCGGCGCTCATGCCGGAATCGCCATCCGACGCGTTGGCAAGGGTTAGCACGACGAAGATGAACAGGCTGACGCCCGCGATGCTCGGGATAAGCGTGCGAACGATGGCGAGCTCGGACATAAAGGCGCGTTTCATTTCGAAGCTCCTTTCAGCATGAGGCGAAGATAGTCATCAATGGTTGTCCGATCGCAGGGAATCTCTGGGAAGGCCTCGAGCGTTTCGCGACGGTTGGGCACGAGTACGTCCACGCTGTAGGCGTGGCGGGCGGCACGGGCACCTTCGACGCAAGCCATAAGCTCGGCGGCCTGTGCTTGGGTACAGTGGGCGATGCCAGCTCGGTCGGTAATGTCCTCGCGCGGCAGATCAAACACAATCGAGCCGTTATCGATGCAGATGACGCGGTCGGCGGCGCGATCGAGGTCAGACGTAATGTGGCTCGAGAGCAGCACGCTGTGCTGGCCGTCGGCGACAAAGGCAAGCAGCTCATCAAGCAGCTCCTCGCGTGCCATGGGATCAAGCCCCGCGGTGGCTTCGTCCAAAACGAGCAGCTTGGCCTGGTGGCTGAGCGCGCAGGCAAGCTGCAGCTTCATGCCCATGCCGCGGGAGAGGTCCTTGACCTTTGTCTTGGGATCGAGGCCAAATCGGTCGATGAGGCTGGCGAAGGTGTCGTGGCTCCAGGTGGGGTACGCCGGGCTTACGAGTGCCTCAACTTCGGTCACCTTGAGTGTGGAAGGGAAGGGGCATGTGTCCAGCACGAGGCCGACACGAGTGTGCAAGCAGCGCTGCGCTTCATCGGGCGCGTCGGCGCCACAGTGCTGCCCAAACAGGTGCACTTCGCCGGCATCGAGCTTTATAAGCCCAAGCGCGGCGCGAATCGTCGTGGTTTTGCCGGCGCCGTTTGCGCCCACAAAGCCAACAATCTGGCCGGGCTCCACGGCGAGCGTGACATCGCGTAGTGAAAAGCGGTCGCTCACACGGCGTGAGATACCTTTGAGTTCTAGCAAGTTCTGCATGGTATAGCCTTTCTTGCAGATGGCTACTGCATGGTTTCGGGGGCTACCAGGTCGAGCATCTCGTGCAGCTTGTCGCGTGTGACGCCCAGGGTTTCGGCTTGGCTTGCCGCTTTCGCAAGCAGCTCTTCGATATGGCAGAGCTGGTTTTCGCGCAAGAGCTCCTGGTTGCCCTCGGCGACAAAACAGCCCTTGCCCTGCACGGTGCAGATAAAACCGAGCTGCTCCAGGTCGGCGTAGGCGCGCTTGGTGGTGATGACGCTCACGCCAAGGTCGCTCGCGAGTGCACGGATGCTGGGGAGTTTGGCTCCCGCAGCGAGCGTTCCCGAAAGGATCTGGGCTTTGACCTGCGAGGATATTTGTTCGTAGATGGGCTTATCGCTCGAATTGGATAGGATGATGTCCACAGCGGCTCCTTAGCTGTTGGGCTACACGTGTATATAACCGGTAAGCACAGTATATATACACTATGCACAGTTATGCAAGAGGTAAATTCGGATTGTCCGCTCGTTCATTCATCTCAATCTGTAACAACTGGAGAAGATTTTGGCTGCTAGATATTACAGATCGAGACATTGGCCAACCGTCTATCCTTATATCTCAATCTGTAACAGATGGACCCGTTTTGAGTGGCTAGATGTTACAGATTGAGATCTTTCTGGGACGCCCACCTGGTTGTCTAAATCTGTAACAGGTAGAGGTTCAAAAACCGTCTAGATGTTACAGATCGAGACAAACTGCTGCGGAGTGCCGCCATCGACTGCTACCCTAGGCCCCAACTGATGAATTTGTCCTGACAGGTGCCCTATGCCGAGATTTCGCGGCTACAATAGTACGGTTACATCGACGTAATGCACTTAATGCAAGAAAGGATCCGCATGGCAAGCCTGTCGGATGAAATCTCGTCGCGCCGCACATTCGCGATCATCAGCCACCCGGACGCCGGTAAGACCACACTTACCGAGAAGCTGCTGCTCTATACCGGCAGCATCCAGACTGCCGGCTCGGTCAAGGGCAAGAGCTCGGCCAAGCATGCCGTCTCGGACTGGATGGACATCGAGAAGGAGCGCGGTATCTCCGTTACCTCCTCGGTGCTGCAGTTCACCTACAACGGCGCCTGCGTCAACATCCTCGATACCCCCGGCCACCAGGACTTCTCGGAGGATACCTACCGTACCCTTATGGCCGCCGACGCTGCTGTTATGGTCATCGACGGCGCCAAGGGCGTCGAGGCCCAGACCAAAAAGCTCTTTAAGGTCTGTACGCTGCGCCACATTCCCATCTTCACCTTTGTGAACAAGCTCGACCACGAGGCTCGCGACCCGTTTGAGCTCATGGAAGAGATCGAGAACGTCCTGGGTATCAATACGTATCCCATGAACTGGCCGATCGGCAGCGGCCGCAACTTCCGCGGTGTGTTCGACCGTCAGACCCGTCGCGTCATTGCCTTTGAGGGCGACGGCCACGCCAACGCCACCAAGAAGGTCGCCGAGGTCGAGGCCGAGCTGGGCGATCCTTCCATGGACGAGCTCATCGGCGAGGAGAACCATAAGAACCTGATGGACGACATCGAGCTGCTCGATGGTGCCGGCGACGAGCTCGACCTGGATGCCGTGGCCTGCGGCAAGCTGAGCCCGGCGTTCTTTGGCTCGGCGCTCACTAACTTTGGCGTGGAGCCCTTCCTCAAGGAGTTCCTGCGTCTGGCCCCGACGCCGCGCGCCTACACCGACACGCTCACCAGCGAGCCGGTCGATCCTTGCCGCGACGACTTTAGTGGCTTCGTCTTTAAGATCCAGGCCAACATGGACAAGAACCACCGCGACCGCATCGCCTTTGTGCGCATCTGCTCGGGCAAGTTCGAGCGCGGCATGGACGCCTTTCATATGCAGGGCAACCGCAAGCTCAAGCTGGCCACGGGCACCTCGATGATGGCCGACGACCGCGCCATCGTGGACGAGGCGTACGCAGGCGATATCGTGGGCCTGTTCGACCCGGGCATCTTTAGCATCGGCGACACCGTGTGTTCCGGCAAGCATCACGTGCAGTATCCGCAGATCCCGACGTTTGCCCCCGAGATGTTCGCTCGCATTACGCAGGTCGACACACTCAAGCGCAAACAGTTCGTGAAGGGCATGGAGGAGCTTGCCCAAGAGGGTGCCATCCAGATCTTCCGCGAGCTGGGTGCCGGCATGGAGAGCGTCATTGTGGGCGTGGTCGGCGTGCTGCAGTTTGAGGTGCTCGAGCGCCGTCTCAAGGCCGAGTACCGTGTTGAGGTTCGTCGCCAGCCGCTGCCCTATACGGACATCCGCTGGATCCAGAACGACCCCGACAGCATCGATATCCCGGGCCTTTCGCTCACACGCGACACGCTGCGCGTCGAGGACATGCGCGGCGGCAAGCTGCTGCTGTTCACGAGCCCGTGGAACGTGGATTGGGCAACCGACCACAACCCCGACCTTATCCTGTCGGAGTTTGGCAACGTAGCGTTTTAACGCATCGGCGCGGTGGCCCTGCGGGGCTGCCGCGCCGTTTGCTTGCCTGATGCCGCGTGAGCGGCTATCATACCCACCGTCGTCTCAAGACCGGGGCGTCCGAGCAGTTCGGGTCCGATATCCTGCTCGTTAAACCTAAAACCAAAGGAGTACATAATGATCAAGAAGGTCATGGAGGACTACAAGGTCCTGTTGCGGAGCATTCCCGCGGCAACGGTTTCGCTGTTTTTCGTGAGCGTCATCATGATGAACCTGCTGGCCAACAAGGAGCTTATCAGCCTGCCGTATCTGGCGCTCGATTGCGGCTTTGTGGTGAGCTGGGTTTCGTTTTTGTGCCAGGACATGATCTGCAAGCGCTTTGGCGCCAAGGCATCCATCAAAATCTCTATCCTCGCACTGCTGGTCAACCTGGCCGTGAGCCTGTGCTTTTGGGCGTGCTCGCTCACGCCCGGCATGTGGGGCGCTTACTACGACACGGGCATGATCGAGGTCAACACTGCTCTCAACGCCACCATCGGCGGCACCTGGTACGTGGTGCTGGGCTCTTCGCTGGCGATGCTCGTTTCTGCCGTGGTTAACTCCACGCTCAACCAGTCGCTCGGCCGTATGCTCAAAAAGAATAATTTTGCGAGCTTTGCCTTCCGCTCCTATGTGTCCACGGGTGTTGGCCAGTTTATCGACAACCTGGTCTTTGCCATTGTGGTGAGCCACACGTTCTTTGGTTGGACCTGGGTGCAGGTCCTTATGTGCTCGCTGACCGGCGCTGTCGCCGAGCTGCTGTGCGAGGTCTTCCTGAGCCCCGTGGGCTACAAGGTCGTGCGCGGCTGGGAGCGCGAGAATGTGGGTTCCGAGTACCTCGAGCGCCACGCAACCGCCTAAGGAGCAAGTATGCGGGTTTTGATCACGGGCGCTTCGGGCGGTATCGGAGCCGCGTGCGTGCAGCGCTTTTTGGACGAGGGCCACGAGGTCGTGGGCTTTGATCTGCTGCCGGCGGCGATCGAACACGAGCGCTACCGCCATCTGATCGTTGATGTCCGCGAGCCTGACTCGTTTCCAGGCGACCTTGAACCCCAGGTAATCGTGAACGTTGCTGGTACGCAGGATTCGGCCGACGATATTGCTGCCAACCTGCGTGGCACCATCAGCGTGACCGAGCACTACGCCTTTGTGGGGGAGGGGCTTGCCGCCAAGCCGACACTGGCTATCAAATCCGTGGTCAATGTGGGGTCGGCGAGCGGACATACGGGATCGGAGTTTCCTGCCTATGCTGCCAGCAAGGGCGGCGTTATCGCCTACACCAAGAACCTTGCAAACCGCCTGGCACCGCAGGCCATCGCCAACAGTGTGGACCCGGGCGGCGTTATCACGCCGCTCAACCGTTGCGTGATGGAAGACGAACACCTGTGGAACCAGATTATGGAGCTCACGCCGCTTAAACGCTGGGCCACCGCCCAAGAGATCGCCGAGTGGATCTACTTTGTGGGCGTGACCAACCGGTTTATGACCGGGCAGAGCCTGCTGATCGATGGCGGCGAGGCCGGCCGCACACAATTTATTTGGCCCGAATAGGAAACGCGCCCGATGGAAAGCCGTCGGGCGCGTTTTTGATGTATCGATTTTTAGCTGAGGCAAGTCCAGTTGACGGGGGTCGAGCCGTGCTGTTCGAGTAGCCGATTGGCAGCGGAGAAGGGGCGCGACCCCATAAAAGCGGGGAGTTCTGCCGTGGCACGGTTGGCCGAAAGCGGCGAGGGGTGCGTAGAGGCCAGGCAGAACTTGCCGGTTGCTTTGCCCGCGCCGATTGCGGCGAGCTTGCCTTCGACCATCTGCTGGGCAAAGCGACCCCATGCCAAAAAGACTACCGGCTGGGGCAGCTGGCAGCAGCGTTCGATAACGTAGTCGGTCAGGGTGCTCCAGCCCAGTTTGGCGTGCGAGTTCGCGGCATGCTCGCGCACGGTGAGCGTGGTGTTGAGGAGCAGGACGCCCTGTTGTGCCCATGGTGTTAGGTCTCCCGTGGCGGGAATGGGGCAACCCAGATCGGCTTTGAGTTCCTTATAGATGTTGCGCAGGCTCGGCGGCAACTTGGTTTGCGTTGCGGGGACCGAGAACGACAGTCCCATGGCCTGATTGGGACCGTGATAAGGGTCCTGACCCAAGATGACAACTTTGACCTGGTCGGCCGGCGTGTAGGCGAGGGCATTGAGGATGTCGTCTTGTGCCGGGTAGATAGTCTGCTCGGCACGCAAAAGGGCGATGCGCTCGAGCAGCTGGTTCGTAGTGTCACGTACCGGCTGCGGCGCATCGCCCAACCAAGTTGCTATGTTGTGGTCGCGGGTTGCGGTGTCCATGGGGCTCCTTTATGGTAGATGCTCTGTTGGCATCTATTGTAAAGGCGCACCGGTTGCCTTTATGACACGGCTGTATGAAGAACGGGGTCTACGAGACGCGCTCGGGCGCTCCTGCCATACGGGCCTGTCCATGTGCACGGAGGCGCGGAAGCTCGACGGTTGCCACCATGACGCCGGTGAGGATGAGGGTGGCGCCAAAGAAGGCGATGGGGTTCAGGACCTCGCCGACCAGGAAGAACGAAAAGACGGCGGAGCAGACTGGCTCGAGCGAGAAGGCGAAGCCGGTGGTCTCGGCGGGCACGTGGGGCTGCACGAGCGTCTGGGTAATAAAGCCGTAGGCAGAGCAGATGAGTGCGAGCGCGACGACAACGACGATTTCGCTCGGCGTGCTGGGAAGCGTGAAACCGCCAAAGACGCATGCGGCAATGCCCGAGAACAGGCCGCCAAAGCCCAGCTGCCAAACGCCCAGGGACAGCGGATCGACTTCTTCGACAAAGCGCTTCGCCACAATGATATGGCCGGCATAGACAAAGGCGGAGAGCAGCATGATGAGCGCGCCCGGGTTCAGGCTGGTGAAGTCGGCGCCCGAGAGCAGCAACATACCACAGGTGACGATGGCGGTGCCGACGAGCACTTTGCGTTCGGGGGCACGGCGCAGCAGGGCGGCGTTGGCAAACGGCACGATCACGACCGTCAGGCTCTGCAAAAAGCCGGCAGTGGAGGCAGAAGTGAGGCTAGAGCCCAAGCACATGCAGGTGAGCTCGGTTGACATAATGGCGCCGATGATGGCGGCGCGGACCATAAGGTCGCGGTTGATGCGGAAAGCGCGCTTGTGGAAGAGCAAAAGGCAGGCCACAAAGGCGATGATGCAGCGCAGCGCAACGATGCTCGTGGCGTTCATGCTGTCCATGCCGATCTTCATGAGGGGGTACGAAAAGCCCCATGCGACGGGAACGGAAAATGAGAGCGCGATTGCTTTTTTGCGATCCATGGGACTCCTTTTGTTACAGAATGGTTTCGTAAAAAGGATTTTGCTCTCAGATGTGGATGTAGTAAAGCGAATGTATCTTCAGTATGATTAAGAAATACTAATGTTGGCAGAAGAAGCCCTGGCAAAACGTTTTACGGCTACATCGATGGAGAGACACGATGGCATCGCGGTATCAGATTGTTTGTATGGTGGTCGATCGCGGCAGTCTTAAGGGTGCGGCGGACGAGCTGGGCTATACGCAAAGTGCGGTGAGCCAGGCCGTCAAGGCGCTCGAGCGCGAGCTGGGTACCACGCTTATCGAGCGCGGTAAGCAGGGCGTTTCGCTTACGCGCGACGGCAAACAATATCTGCCGTACCTGCGCCAGATCGTGACCGCCGAGGCCGAGCTCGAGGGCAAGCGCCAGGAGCTGCTGGGGCTTTCGTCGACCGATATTCGTATTGCGACGTTTACCAACGTGAGTCGAACCGTGTTGCCGCGTGTGATCCGCGACTTTGGGGCGCTGCACCCGGGCGTACGCTTTACCCTCAAGCAGGGTGATTACACACGCAACGCCCAGTGGGTGCACGATGGCGTGGTTGATTTTTGTTTTACGGCACGCGGTTTTACCGCAGGGCTCGAGAAGCGCGTGGTCTATCACGACGAGTTGGTGGCGCTGTTGCCTGTCGGGCATCCGCTGACGGCAAAGGAAAAGGTGACGCTCGCCGATTTGGCGTCCGAGCCGTTTGTGCTGCTGGATGAGGGCGAGCAGAGCCTGGTGCTCGATGCATTTGCGGCGCATGGCCTGTCGCCGCACGTGACGAGTGAGGTAACCGACGACTACACCATCATGGCGATGGTGGAGGAGGGCCTAGGCGTGAGCATGCTCTACCGTCGTACTGTGGAGGGCATGCGAGCCAAAATTCGTGTGCGGCCCATCGTGCATGCTCCCTCGCGCGACGTGGTGGCCGCTTGGCGCAGCTGGGACACCATGCCTATCGCCACGAGGCGTTTTATCGACTATATGAGCTCGCATATTGTTAATTAATGACTGCCGTGACGTTGAGTGCGGTGTTTAGCGGGCTGTCGCTCTGGCTTGGGTGGCGCGATAGGTGCGTGCCGGGTGGCAAAGTAGCACCGCCACGACCATAAAGAACGCCGTGGTGCCCAGGCTGATGGGGTAGACCATCATAATGTTCGCAAAGGTGCGGAAGTGCGGGAACACGCAGAACACCCAATAGAAGCGGATGCCGCAGACGCAGATCATGGTGATGAGGGCGGGCGTGAGCGAGATACCAAAGCCGCGCAGGTAGCCTGACATGTTTTCGTAGAACATGCTAAAGGCGTACGCCGGGAAGATCGAACACACGCGGATATAGCCGATCGAGACGATGTTGGGATCGCTGTTAAAGAGCGACAAGATTTCGCGCCCCAGGCCGACAATAACGATAATCGTGGTGAGTGCAACGATACCGCCTTCGACAAGGCAGACCTTGAGCGTTTTGGTGCAGCGGTCGATCTGGCGGGCACCGTGGTTTTGTCCCACAAAGGTGGTGCAAGCCTGGCTAAAGCTGTTGAGCAGGTTGTAGCACACGTACTCCAGGCTCATGGCGGCGCTCGATGCCGCCATGACTTCGGTGCCCAGGCTGTTGATGGCGGACTGGATGATGATGTTGGCGACGGCAAAGACGGCGCTTTGGATGCCGGCGGGCAGTCCGATCTTGACGATGCGCTTGAGGGCGACGGGGTCGATAGCCAGGTCGCGCGGGGTGACGCGGACGGCGGAGTCGGTCTTGAGCAGGCGGATAAAGAGCGTGGCGGCACTGACGGTGTAGGCGATGGCGGTGGCGATGGCGACGCCCGCGACGCCCCAGTGGAGTACGGGGACAAAGATGAGGTCCAGGCCAATGTTGAGGACAGTGGACACGGCAAGCGCCTGCAGCGGCATGCGGGTGATGCCGACGGAGCGGAAGATCGCGGCCTCAAAGTTGTAAAGCAAGATTGAGGGCATGCTGAGCAAAAAGACACGTAGATAGAGCGAAGCGAGCGGCATGGTTTCGGCGGGAACGTTGAGCGCGGCGAGCATGGGTTCGGCAAAGATTTCGCCCAGCGCGATGACGATAAAGCCCACAAGTGCCATAAGAATCGAGGTATGGACGGCGCGTTTGACCATGTTCTGATCGTTGCGGCCGATAGCGTTGGCGATGACCACGTTGGAGCCAAGCGACATGCCAATAAACAGGTTGAGCATAAGACTGGTAAGCGGAACATTGGAGCCGACCGCCGCCATGGCGAGGGTTCCCTGGTCACCCGAGAAGTTACCGATAATGACCGTGGCGATGAGGTTCGACAGCTGCTCCAAGATGCTCGTGGCGGCCACGGGGAAGGCGAACAGGGGAACATTGCGCCACAGCGATCCGGTGGTCATGTCAATGTGCTTAGATACGGTGTCAGCCATACGCTCTCAATCTCTAACATGCTCTTTTGTGCTTATTTGCGCAGACGATGATACTCCTAATCGACTAGTCATTGGGGACGTTCTAAAACGATTACTCATTCAAGAACGTCCCCAATGACTAGGCGGGGAAGGCGTGCGACAATGGTGGGCGTTGTGTTGTTCGCGCTAAGGAGTTGCCATGTTGTTGTGTCCCGTTTGCCATGAGCCGCTGGTGGATGACGAACGCGGTGCTGCATGCGCGGGTGGGCACCGGTTTGACCGTGCGCGCGAGGGCTATCTATATCTCCTGCGCTCGTCCAAGAGCGGCGACTCCATGGGCGATCCCAAGTCGCAGGCACGCAGCCGTCGCGACTTTCTGAACCGCGGCTACTACGCGCCGTTGCGCGATGCAATGGTTGAGCTGGTGCGCAAGCAGGTGTCTGGGCGTGCTGCGTCTACGAGCGGTCCCATGACGCTGCTCGATATTTGCTGCGGCGAGGGCTATTACACCAGCGCCATGGGCGCGGTGCCGGGCGTGGATGCTTACGGTTTCGACCTGGGCAAAGAGATGGTGCGCCTTGCCGCCAAGCGCGACGATGCGACCTATTTCGTAGCCAACATGAAGGACATCCCTGTGGCCGATGGCGCCTTCGATATGGTGACCGAGCTCTTCGCTCCCTTTAACGAGCGCGAGTTTGCCCGCGTGCTGGCGCCGGAGGGCTCGCTCTACACCGTGGTGCCGGGTGTCCGTCATCTGTTTGGGCTTAAGGAAGTGCTCTACGATACGCCGTACCTTAACGACGAGAAGCTGCCGAAGACTACCGAGCTCGAGTTGGTCGGAACGCAGCGGGTATCTGCGAATATTACGCTCCAGACCCAGGCCGACATCGAGGCGGTGTTCCAGATGACGCCGTACTACTACCGCACGCGCCCTGCCGACAAAGAGCGCTTGGCAAACCTGGATACCCTTCAAACCGACATCGACTTCATCATCGCCGAGTACCGCCACAGCTAACAACCTGCCAAAAAGGGACAGGTTTGTTTTGGTAGGTTTTGTCTGGGCAAACGTAAAGGGCCGACCGCGGAGATGCGCGATCGGCCCTTTTTAGTTGCTTGGCTGCAGAGGTTATGAGAAGCGAGCGCTTACAGGCGGTCCTTGTTCTCGGCCTTAACGGCGTGTGCCTGCTGAACAAAGAACAGGTCGTAGACCACGATGACAAAGGCGACGATATTGACGGAGCTGCCGCCGAGCGCGGGAAGCGTGAGCGCGGCCTGCGCAATCGTGGCGATTGCGGCAACGATGCCGAGCTTAAACGCACCATCCACCTGCGAAGGCTTGTTGGCGCCCTTGATGCCCGCAACGCCCGCGGCGAGATCGATGAGGCCCTTGGCGACCAGCACGACCGCGGCGAGCATGGCGTTCGACCCGTACGTGGAATCGAGGTTGCCGGTCGCGATGCCGACGCCGGCGATGACGAGGCTGGCGATGCCCAAAACAAAGTAGACGAGGGCAAGGATTTTGAGAGTCTTGCGAGCGGAACTCATGGCTGGTCCTTTCGATACGAGTACGTCAATCTGACGTACCCCATGTGCTGCACATATGGTGAAGCACATTGTAGTTCAACGCGGCGATGCATGCGCCTGAAAGCGCTTTGACCCCGCGCAGCCCACCCCAACCTTTCAAAAAGGAAAGCTGGACGTAAGCCAAATCGATGGCAGCCCATGTGCGGCGCTGCGATGATGAGGCCGTAACAAGGAGCTGGTCTCAAGGAGGAGTCATGATGTACGGAGCAGGGCAAGTGCGTGAGCCGCGGTCGTTGGGAAGGCGCATGGGTGATTCTGTGATCGCTGCCGTGTGCACGGGATTGATGGCGGTGCTTTGCATTGGGATGCTGTGGGCCATGTCGCATGTGGGACAATAGCGGACGGTTGGGTGCTGGCATGAACGGCGCTCACGTATTCGTTTAGCTTGTTAAGGAGTACCCATGGGTGTCGTCGATCCCTTTTCTGTTGCTCGGGCCGCGGGGCTTGAGCTGACCGGGAAGTCCGAGGGCCTCACGCTCACCGACGGCACGATGGAGCTGCGTGCCGATTTTGACCGCATGCTTCCGCGGCTCAAGCAGGGCCGTCTGCAGCAAGAGCTGTTGGTAAAGGCTGCGCGCGCAAAAGGCATCGAGTGCCCATGGGCGATTGATGCCACGGCAGGCTTTGGCGAGGATTCGCTGCTGTTGGCGGCCGCGGGCTTTACCGTCGATCTGTATGAGCAGGATTGCGTGATCGCGGCGCTCCTCAAGGATGCTTTGAATCGCGCGGCAGATGATCCGGCGCTTGCGGCTGCCGTGGCGCGCATGCGCTTACATGCGGGCGAGGACAGCATTGCCGGCCTTCGCCATGTAGCTGAGCTGATCGGGCGGGGCGAGCTCGCCGCTCCCGACGTGGTGTATCTGGACCCCATGTTTCCCGAGCGCACCAAGAGCGCGGCGGTGAAAAAGAAGTTCCAACTCTTGCACCATCTGGAACAGCCGTGTGCCGATGAGGAGACGCTGGTCGAAGCTGCGCTTGCGGTGCACCCGCGCAAGGTCGTTATCAAGCGGCCGGTGAAGGGACCGCTGCTTGCCGGCGTTAAGCCGAGCTATCAGCTTGCGGGCAAGGCCGTTCGCTACGATGTTTTGGTGCCGCCGCGTTCGTAGCTCGTGTGCGATGGCCGGCATTGCGCCGGCGCCGCGCCGATGCGGGACCTATTTCCAAGGGTGCGACGTCAGGTGCCATCCGCCGCAGTATTCGCATTTGTAGCAGGCCAAACCACGCCGCCCGCGGTTTTCGCAGTCGGCCATAACTGCCTCGGCCTCGGCACGCGTGTCGTAACGGTTTTTGCGCTCGCACGACTTGTAGCGCCAGGCTTCATCGCGCTCGGCGTCCAGGGCGTCGCGACGCTCGTCCTCGTGTGCAAACAGGTCGCTCATATCGCCGCCGGTGGCAGCGCCCAAAAACTCGCTTTTGGCCTTTGACCAGGCGGCTCGCTTTTTGCTTCCCATCTGCTTCGCGCCCCTCTTCAAACGTTGGTATCATTGCTCAATCAAAGTGATACCAATAAACGTGAGGTCGCCGCGTGATGATCAGAAAAACCCTCGATACCGACATTCCCGCCGTCATGGCTATCTATGACGCCGCCCGCGCCTTTATGCGCGCGCATGGCAACGCCACGCAGTGGCCCGAGGGCACGCCTTCGGCCGAGCAACTGGCTGCCGATATTGCCGCTGGTGGCAGTTACGTGTGCGAAGTCGACGGCCGCGTGGTGGCGACGTTTGCCTTTTTACCGGGCCCGGACGAGTGCTATGACGCAATTGAGGACGGTCAATGGCGCAGCGACACTCCGTACGCCGTGCTGCACCGTGTGGCGTCCGATGGCACCGCGCACGGCATCGCGGCTGCGATGTTTGCCTTTGCCAAGGAGCGCGCCAACCACCTGCGTATCGACACGCATCAGGATAACCTGCCCATGCAGGGTGCGAGTATTAAGGCGGGGTTCGAGCGTGCCGGCGTCGTGTATGTGTCGGACGGCACGCCGCGTGTCGCGTTCGATTGGCTGCGCGAGGCATAAAGGCCGAGTTACATACCAGCGTTTCACCGAAATGAAAATGGCCCCGAGTGGGGCCATTTTTGGTAAAACGCGTTGTTGTGAGGCTCGCGTTGTTATCGCCCCAGATGAACCCGGGCAGACAAGACGATATGAGAAAGCCATTTGGGTCGCCTCCCCCGCGGCGCAGCTTCTTTCC
>CABUJH010000017.1 GCA_902491895.1 uncultured Collinsella sp.
GTGGCGTCGAAGATGGAGCCGTGGGTCTCGCCGACGATGTCGCGGGAGACGATCTGGTCCTCGTTGTAGGCGAAGGTCTCGGGGATGGTCTCGGCGTAGGCCTTCATGGCAGCGTTGACCTCGTCGACGGTGACCTTCTTGTCAACGACGGCGTAGAGGTTGGTCAGCGAGCCGGTCGGCGTCGGGACGCGCTGGGCGGCACCGATGAGCTTGCCGTTGAGCTCGGGGAGAACCAGGCCGATGGCCTTGGCAGCGCCCGTGGTGTTCGGGACGATGTTCTCGGAGCAGGCGCGGGAGCGACGGAAGTTGCCCTTGCGCTGCGGGCCGTCGAGCGGCATCTGGTCGCCGGTGAAGGCGTGGATGGTGGTCATGATGCCGGACACGATGGGAGCGAAGTCGTTCAGACCCTTGGCCATCGGGGCGAGGCAGTTGGTGGTGCAGGAAGCAGCGGAGATGATGTTGTCCTCAGCGGTCAGCGTCTCATGGTTGACGTTGTACACGATGGTGGGCAGATCGCTGCCGGCCGGAGCGGAGATGACGACCTTCTTGGCGCCAGCGTTGATGTGGGCCTGAGCCTTAGCCTTGCTGGTGTAGAAGCCGGTGCACTCGAGAACGACGTCGACGTCAAGGTCGCCCCAAGGCAGGTTGTTGGCGTCGGCCTCCTTGTAGATCTTGATCTCCTTGCCGTCAACGGTGATGGAATCCTCGCCAGCAACGACCTCGTGATCGCGAGCGTAGTTGCCCTGCGTGGAGTCGTACTTCAGCAGGTAAGCGAGCATATCGGGAGAGGTGAGGTCGTTGATAGCGACGATCTCGGAGCCCTCATGACCGAACATCTGACGGAAAGCCAGACGACCGATGCGACCGAAGCCGTTAATAGCAACCTTTACTGCCATTGTGTCTCCTTTCGTAAGGCCCCCGCGAGCTACAGCGCCCGCCGTTGAGGCCCACAAACTAACCACTCGCCTAATATACCTTTTTTTTGACTTGAATTTCACGAGAATGCTCGAAATTGAAAATCAAATTTACGTTAAAACGTTTTAAATACTAAAATAGCAGCTAAATCCATATATAAGTCGTTACTTCAAACTACCTGTTTGCTTCAATGAGCTTTTCAAGCCGTAAAACACGATGGTAGAGGGCTGACTTCGACAAGGGAGGGTCAGCCATCTCCCCCAAATCACGCAGCGACAGATCGGGATAGCGCTCGCGCAGGTCGCAAAAGACCGCCAAGGCGTCCGGAAGCGCATCACGAAGGCCACGCTGCTCGAGCTCATCGATAAGCGCAAGCTGATGTTGGGCGGCACCGGCGCTTCTGGTCTGGTTGGCAAGCTCGGCGTTCACGCGACGGTTCACATCGTTCTTAACCAACTTGACCGCGCGCGCCTCCTCAATCTCGGCAACGCTGCGCTTGGCGCCAATCAGCTTTAATAGATGCTCGATTTCCTCGGCGCTCTTAATGTACACGGCATATGACCCCCGCCGTGCATTAACACGAGCATGGACCCCAATCTGCTCCAACAGATCGCAAAGCCCCTTGGCATATTGCTCGCCCTGCACAGCAATCTCCAAATGAAAATCGCCGCGTGGATCGGCCACGAAGCCGCCCGCGATGAGCGCGCCGCGGATATAGGCAAGTCTACAGCAAGGACGGGCAACGATATGTCGGGGTACGCCGGCGACAAGTCCTCCCCTACGTTCGAGGATACCCAGCAGAACCAAGGCCTTATCCAGGTCTGGCTGATCAGGCAAGGTGATGAGGTAGTTTCGAACCTTATGCAATACAGATTTACGGACGGTGAACTCCGTTTTGAGCTTAAGGATACGATGCGTCAGCGTGATCATCGTGCGCGCGACGGCTCCCGTCTCAGTCGCAACCGTCAAACGATACCGCCCAGAGCCGGTAAGCGAGAGCGTACCGCTCACGCGCGTGAGGGCGGCAAGCGTCGACAAGTCGCAGTATTCACATTCGGGTTCGCAGCGCGCAAGCTCGTCGCGCACCTCAGCGGTAAACGACATGCAGGCCTATGCCTTCGTGTTGGCGCGCGACAGGTCGCGGTGGGAGATGCTCACATGATACTGAGCGCCTTCCAGGTAACGGGCCGTGGCCTCGGCAATGGCAACGCTGCGGTGCTGGCCGCCCGTGCAGCCGATGGCGATAGAAAGCTGCGGCTTACCCTCCGCGATATAACCGGGCATGACCGTATCGAGCAGCTGTGTCCAAGCCTTCCAAAACTCCTGCGTCTTGGGATGGTCCAGAACAAAATCGGAGACCTTTTTATCGAGACCGGTCATCGTGCGCATCTCGGGATCGTAGAACGGATTGGGCAGGAAGCGGACGTCGATCATAATATCCGCTTCGACGGGCATGCCGTGCTTAAAGCCAAACGAGAACACGTGGACATCCATAAGCTGCTGGTCGGACAGCTCGGAAAATGCCATACGCAGCTTGTTGCGCAGCGCAGAGGTGCGCAGACGGCTCGTGTCGATAATCATATCGGCTCGGTCGCGCACGCCCTGCAGCTGAAGGCGCTCGCGCTGAATGGCATCGGCCGTAGTCTCCCCCGGCTTGGCAATGGGATGACGGCGGCGATTTTCGCTGTAGCGACGAATCAGCACCTCGTCAGAAGCCTCCAGGAACACGATGTCGCAGCTCATCTCGCGCTCTTCGAGAGCGGCGACCGCATCGAGCAACTCGTCAAACAGTCCCTGGCTACGCAAATCGCAGGTGACGGCGAGATGCCTGCCCACGCCCGTATTGATGCCGACGAGCTCGGCAAGCTGGGCGATGAGACGCGGAGGCAGGTTATCGATGCAAAAATAGCCCATGTCCTCGAACACGTGCATGGCCTGTGTGCGGCCTGATCCGGACATTCCGGTGATGATGACGATATCGGGGATGCGCTCCGAGCGCTCCGCCGCATCCATGGCATCTCCCTTTTGCATGTGTTGCCTCCCGAAAACAAGCGCGGGACCCAGCAACCCGGATCCCGCGCGGTCAATTGCCTATATTGAGTATATCGCCCCGAGCGGATACGAGGCCTGTCTTACGCCTCAAGCGCAGCCTTGAACCAACTCGTAATACTCGTGGGGTGCGTGATGGCGGTGCCGACGACAACGGCCCAGGCGCCAGCATCGATCGCGGCGCGAGCCTCCTCGGGCGTATGCACGCGACCCTCGCAAATGATGGGAAGGCCGGGGAATTCCTCGGTCGCCTGACGCAGGAGCGGCAGATCGGGGCCATCGGCCATGGTGCAGTCGATGGCGGCAACACCATGAGACAGCGTGGTGGACACCAGGTCGAAGCCCATGTCGACAGCACGACGAATATCCTCGATGGTGGCACAGTCGGCCATCAGGAGCACGCCCTCCTCGTGCAGCGGACGGAAAGTATCTTCGACGGTCTTGCCATCGGGACGCGGACGATCGGTGGCGTCGATCGCCACGATATCGGCACCCGCAGCAACGCAGGCGCGAGCGTGGCGCAGCGTCGGCGTGATGTAAACGCCCTCGTGCCCATCCTTCCACAGGCCGATAACAGGAACCTCACAGCGACCCTTAATGGCGGCAATGTCGGCAAGGCCCTGGCAGCGAATGGCGGCGGCGCCGCCGAGCTCGCAAGCGCGAGACATTTGAGCCATGGTCTCAGGCGTACGAAGCGGCTCGCCCATATACGCCTGAACGCTCACGACGAGCTTGCCCTTCAGGGATTGAATCAAAGGATCGACGGTCATAAGGCTGTAACCTTTCTCAGAACAGCCTCCCGAGGCGTGTTGTCTCGGGAGGCTCCTACAGAAGATACGTTTACTTCAACGAGGCAAGAAGATGCTCAGCGGCACCGATGAGCGGAGCATCGCCCTCCAGAGAACCGATGAGGATCGGCGTGTCCTGAAGCGGATCGAGCGCCTGGCTGGCATAGCCCTCGTGTACCGAATCCTTCCACGTCTGTGAACGCCAATCGGGACCTTGGTGAATCACGCCACCCGAAAGCACGATGACCTCAGGGTCCAGGATGTTAGCGAGCGAGCCCAAGCTGGCACCCAGCGCAAAGCCGGCGTCATGGATGACCTCGGTCGCCTTTGCGTCGCCCGCACGGCACAGGTCGTTCACATCGCGACCGACCGAAGGACGGCTGGGGTCGACGCGACCAAAGCGCTCATCGTACATACGACCAATGGAAGTGCCCGAAGCAACCGACTCCAGATGGCCGGAACGCCCGCAGGCGCAGGGAATACCGGCGGCAGCCGAGCACTCGATGTGGCCCATATGGCCAGCAGCACCATGGAAGCCCTGCATCACGCGGCCGTTCTCGACATATGCGCCACCGATGCCCGTACCGATGCCAAGACACAAGACGGAGAACTTGCCCTTGCCGACGCCCCAGTGGGCCTCGCCCAGAGCATGAGCCTGCACGTCGCCTACAACGGCAACGGGAAGACCGAGGTCCTCGCGCAGGCGCGGCCCCAACTGAACACCGGACCAGCCGGGCATGATCTCGTTGGCATACGCGATGGCGCCTGTCTTGGGATCGACGACGCCGGCGGCACCGATACCGACGCCAAGGACCTCGACATCGGGATTCGCCTCGAGAGCAGCCTTGATGGACGCCTCGATACGTTGGAAGACGGCCTCGCCGCCCTCTTGGGCCTCGGTGGGAACCTCGGCCTCAAAAACAGGATGGGGCACACTACCGTCAGCCGGGTACTCCATGATGGCAGTCGCGATCTTAGTTCCGCCGATATCGACAGAGCAGACGTACTTGTTCTCCATGTCGCTCTCCTTAGGAGATAAAAAACAACTACAGGAAATGCGCCGTCAGGCTAGCCGTCACAGCGCGGAAAAGGTTTTCCAGGTGCCCGAGATCGCCAAGAAACCGTGTGACCATTGATCTAATGGGTCATGGCCGCACAGTTGAACGGCGAGGTCGGGTGCCCGGGGAAGCTTTACAGGAGACCGTTGTCCTGGAGGACCTTCTTAATCGCCTCGACGTTCTCGCCGGTCATGGCCTTCACCGGGCGCGGCATGGTCGGGCTGTCGAAGATACCCATGAGGTTCATAGCGGTCTTGAAGGCGCCGACGCCACCGGCATAACCCTGGACGCCCGAGGTGACATCCCAGATGTGCGAAATCTCATTGAGGCGATCCTGCTCGGCCTTGACGGTAGCCCAGTCACCAGCCTGAGCGGCCTTCCACTGACGCACGTAGCCCTCGGGCTCAACGTTGGCGAGACCCGGAACGGAACCGTCGGCGCCACCGAGGTAGGCGCCGTCGACAACAACCTCGTGACCGGTGAGGATGCTCATCGGATGGCCGTTCTTCTCGTTCTCCTGAACGAGGTAGCGGAACGAGATGTCATCACCCGAGGAATCCTTGACGCCGGCCAGAACGCCCTCGGCACCGAGCTTGGCAAGGAGCTTCCACGGGAGCTTGGTGTGGACACACACGGGGATGTCATAGGCGAAGATGGGCAGGTCGAGTTCCTCATGCAGGATGCGGAAGTGCTCCTCGACCTCGGTCATGCCCTGCAGGGCATAGAACGGGCAGGTGGCGACAAGCGCATCGGCGCCCAGCTCCTGAGCGACCTTACCGTGCTCGATCATGCGCTCGGTCTCGGTGTCGATGATGCCGACCAGAACGGGAACGCGGTGGTCGACGATACGGACGGCCTCGGAGATGATCTGACGGCGACGCTCGTCGGTGGAGAAGACGACCTCGCCCGAGGAGCCCAGGAAGAACAAGCCATCGACGCCGGCATCGATCATGCGGTTGATGCTGCGCTCAAAGGAGGCAACATCGAGCTGGTGGTCTTCGGTATCGGGAACAACGACGGGAGGGATAACGCCGGTGAATTTCTGAGTTGCCACAAGAATCTCCTTAGTTGTCTGGTGGGCAGCCCTATGCCGCCCACTCTTGTTGGCAGTGTCCAGGCCGTCTAGGCCAAAGAACACGAGTAGAACGTTTGGTTAAAAAAGTCGACGACTTCGTTTTCGAACGCATTGATGCGCTCGTGAGCGTATTTGGCATAGATGATATGTCTCCGGTCACACTCAAGACCGTTGAATACGGCAAACTGATCCTTGGGATCGCTCACGGTATCCATGAGCGATGTGCCCATGAGCACCGATCCGCGCACCCGAGACGACAGCGCCTCGAGGCCGCCAGGAAGCGGATTGGCAACCGCCGTGCAGGCGAGACCCCGCTCGTCCAGAGCAGAAACCGCCAGCGCGACTCCGCCGCCTAGACCCTCGCCCCATGCAAAGATGCGGTCGGGGTCCATGCCATCAAGATTGCGCGCCACCTTCGCCAGCGCGCAACCCCAACGGACGCGCTCGACAAAAGCGGGCGAAGAAATCCCCCGCTGCAGGTCGTCCGCACCAGCAACATCGTCATCCAGCGCGAGGACGGCATACCCCATGGCGGCAAATCTCGTCATGTGATGCCAGCCGCGCACAGGCCGATCGATATCGTGGAACATCAGGCACAGCGGCACGCGCTCAGACACTCGGGCACGACCGACAGGCTCGATCAAACGAGCGTGAATCGCATCGTCACCGAGCTCAAAGGAGACCTCCGAGTAACGGGCGCAGGGGTTAACAAAGTCAATCGCCGTAATGGCCAGGCCTTGAATCTCAAGATTCGAAGCGCATGTCTCTAAATCAGAAACATCTGCTTGGACATCACCGCGCCAGTCCCGATATTCTGCGAGCCTTGACGAAACCGTTCCAGGAATTCCCACGAGCCCGGGGACAATCAGCTCATTAACATTGCTCTCGCACTTAGACATGAGCCTCCCCTCCCTTGCAGAAAAACGGAATGATCAGATCGTCAAAAACCTGAATCTCCTCGTGGCCAAAGCCTTCAAAGAACTCATGACGCTTTTCGCAGGTCAGGTTGTTATAGACCGCAAACTGCGTCGCTGGCGGGCAGACGATATCGGCTGTGCCGGTGCCAAACAGCACGGGGCATTTGACCATAGGGGCAAAGTTCTTGGAATCGAAGTACGCCAGCTTGGCATAGGCTTCGTCAATACGAGTCGAGTCCTCGTCAAACCAGCGAGACCAATAGCGCAGGCCCTCGTAGGCAATGTCGTCTGCATCCAAATCCCAGACTAGGCGGAAATCTGACAGGAAGGGATAGAGGATGGCGGCACGATTGATAAGCTCGCTGTTAAGCGCACAGGTCGCAATGCCCAAACCACCACCCTGCGACGCGCCGTTCACAAACACACGGGAAAGATCGATGCCCTCGAGCTCGCGAACAATACGGCACAGGATGCGAATATCTTGGTGCAAGCGGACATAGTAGAGGTTGGCCGGGTCGCCGTCGATGCCGGCGACGATATGCCCGGCAACCGTTGTGCCCTCAAATCCACCAATGTCCTCGGAGGGACCTCCTTGGCCGGGGCAGTCGAGGGCGATGAGTGCCATGCCCATGCCCGCAAACGACGCCTGCTCAAACCAGCTGCGGCTTGCACCCGGATACCCATGGAACTGAAGCACCAATGGCACGGGCTCGTCCGAGACGGGTTTAAGGTACTTGGCATGCAGGCGAGCGCCACACATGCCGGTATACCTGAGGTCGAAAAGTTGGCAGGTCGCGGCATCGGTGACCGATGCCGTGTCGATCGCATAGTCAAGCCCGACGGCGTCGGCCTCGGCCATGCGATCCTTCCAAAAGAGATCGAAATCTGATGGACGGGGCATGGCGCCTCGATATTCACCAAATTGATGTTGTAGCTCCTGAGCACTTGGCATGGCTCGTGAACCCAACCTTTCGAAATCGCAACGGAGGTGCGCCCGGCAAGGGAACCGGGCGCACGGGAGGGAAAGCGAGGCTATTCGCCGAGCTTGGGGTGCAGCAGCGACGGCGCAGCGCCGAGCAGCATCTTGGTGTAGGGGTCCTGGGGATGCTGGAAGACCTGCTTGGCCTCGCCCTGCTCGACGATCTTGCCGCCATTCATAACGATGATGTCGTCAGAGATATAGCGGACCGTCTGGATGTCATGGCTGATGAACACCATGGCCAGGCCGAGCTCCTTCTTAAGGTCGGTCAGCAGGTTCAGAATCTGCGCGCGGACCGAAACGTCCAGAGCCGAGGTGGGCTCGTCGGCGATGATGGCATCGGGGTTCAGCGACAGGGCACGGGCAATTGCGACGCGCTGGCGCTGGCCGCCCGAAAGCTGACCGGGAAGAACCTCGGCGGCGGAGCTGGGCAGACCGGTGAGCTCCAGGAGCTCTTTGACGCGCTTCTCCTGCTCGGCCTCGGTACCCAGGTTGTGGACGCGCATGGGGTCGAGCAGTTGCTCGCGAACGACCATGCGGGGGTTGAGCGCCGTGGCCGGGTTTTGAAACACGACCGAGATGACGCGACCCATGTGGCGACGGTCCTCGGCGGTACGTTTGGTAACGTCCTTGCCCTTAAAGTAGACCTTGCCGCTCGTGGGGGCCTGCAGGCCGCACATGACGTTGGCGGTGGTGGACTTACCGCAACCGGACTCGCCGACGATGCCGATCGTCTGACCGGGCATGAGCTTAATCGTTACACCCTGGACGGCGTGAACCAGGTTGGGGTGCAGAATCGAGCCAGTACGGGTCCTAAAGGTGACGTGGACGTCATCAAGGAAGATGATCGGCTCGACGCCGTTGACTGCGGTCTCGCTCATCTACATCACCTCCGCGTGAGGGGTCAAACCATTTGCCTTGAGCACCTCGTCGGGGAGCTCGGAATAGAAGTGCTCGGTGCCGGGCACGCGCTTGAAGACCGGACGGGTGTCCAGGCCAATACGCGGATGGCTCGAGCGGGGCGCGAAGCGATCGCCCTTGGGGAAATCGCGCGGACTCGGAACGGCGCCGGGCACCTGGTGCAGGCGGCCCGAACCGCTCTCGATGGACAGAACGGAACCCAGAAGACCGCGGGTGTACTCGTGGATCGGGTTAGTGAGCAGCTCCTTGGTGGGTGCCTGCTCGATAACCTGGCCAGCGTACATAACCGTGATGTTGTGGGCGACCTCGGCGACCAGCGCCAGGTCGTGCGAAACGAAGATCATGGCAAAGCCGAGCTTGGCCTGAAGATCGTTGAGCAGCTTGATGACCTGCTTCTGGACGGTAACGTCCAGAGCGGTCGTGGGTTCGTCGCAGATGACCAGCTTGGGGTCGCGGGTAAGGGCCATAGCGATCAGGACACGCTGACGCTGGCCGCCGGAAAGCTCGTGCGGATAGCTCTCGAGCGTGCGCTTGGGATCGAGGCCGACGAGCTCCAGGAGCTCCTCGGCGCTGCGGGTTCCGCCGCGCTTGGTGAGCTGCTTCATCTGGGCAGAGATGAGCATGGAGGGGTTGAGCGAGGACAGGGCGTCCTGATAGACCATAGCGATATCGGTACCGCGCAGGCCGAACCACTCCTTCTTGCTCATCTTGAGCAGGTCACGGCCCTCCCAGAGGACCTCGCCGGAAAGGTGCTCGTCATCGTCGGTCAGGCCCATGATGGCCAGCGTGGTGATGGACTTACCGCAACCGGACTCGCCCACCAGGCCCATGGTCTGACCAGGACGGACGTCAAAGTTGACATGGTCGACGACGTTGATATCACCGTGATGCTCAAACTGGATGCAGAAGTCACGGACCGAGAGAATCGGTTCAACAGACTCGTCGGGCACATGGCGATCGTCACGCTTGAGCTCGACATCGCGCAGGGCGCCAAGGCGAGCGGAGAGGGACTGGGCCTGCTCCTTGTAGGCTCGAACGGGGTCGGAGACCAGCAGGTCGGCCTCGCGACGCTTGGAGGAATCGGTGGGATCCAGGGCGGCGGAGGGAGCAGCGGCCATGGCGTCGGTAATGCCCTCGGAGAGGATGTTGAGCGCCAGGCAGGTGATCATGATGGCCAGGCCCGGGAACAGTGCCTGCCACCAACGGCCGGCGAGCACGCCGCCGCGGGCGTCGGCGAGGATGTTGCCCCAGGTAGCGGTGGGCTCCTGGATACCAGCGCCGATGAAGGTCAGCGAGGCCTCGAAGATGATGGCGTCGGCGACCAGGGTAACGGTGAAGACCATGATCGGGGCGATGCAGTTACGCAGAACATGCTTGATCAAAATCCACGGAGCCTTGGCGCCGGAAACGATGACCGCGCGGACATAGTCCTCGCCGTACTCGGACACGATGTTGGCGCGCACGATACGGGCAATCTGCGGAGTGTACATAAAGCCGATGGCGAAGATGATCGACGGCACGGAGTTGCCCAGGATGGAGACAAAGACGGCCGCGAGGGCGATGCCCGGGATGGACATGATGATGTCCAGGATACGCATGATCGTCTCGGAGACGGCCTTGCGCGAAACCGCTGCAAGGGCGCCCACGACCGAGCCGCAGACCAGAGCCATGGCGGTGGCGCCAAAGCCGATAATCAGCGAGTAACGACCGCCGTAGAGCATACGCGACAGAATGTCGCGACCCTTATCGTCGGTACCGAAGATAAATCCGTTGCCGGGAGCCTGGCGAGCCGTAAAGATCTCGACCGGGCTATAGGGGGCAAGAAGGGGCGCCAGAATCGCAGTCAGGGCGACCAGCACCAGCACGACGGCTGCAATCTTAGAAGACAACGTCATCTTCTTCCAGCCACCGAGCTTGAGCCCCTTGGAGGCAGCCTTCTCGAGCTGCTCGGTTTGCTTCTCTCGAATCTTTACCATAATCTACACCGTCCTGATGCGCGGGTTGATGAGCAGGTAGAGCATGTCAACCACGATGTTGATGATGATGAAGGCGAGAGCAACGACGATAACGACGCCCTGAACCAGGTTCGCCTCGTTGCCCTGAACGCCCTGCAGAATCGCAGTGCCCATGCCGGGGAGGTTGAAGATAACCTCGATGACGACGGCGCCGCCCATGAGGTAACCGATCTTAAGACCGAGGGTGGTGACCGGGGTGATCAGCGCATTGCGAAGAACGTTGATGCCGACGACAACCTTCTCGGGAACGCCGGCGCCGCGAGCCATACGGACATAATCCTTGTCGAGCTCCTCGACCATGGCGGTACGCACGATACGAGTCATCTGGCCCGTCAGCGGAAATGCCAAGGCGATAGCGGGCATGATCATACGTCCCAGATAGCCAACCGGATTCGTGGTGAAGTGAGGCAGAGCACCCGATGCCGGGAGCACCTTAAGGTAGGAAGAGAACAGCAGGATCAACAGAACGGCAAGCCAGAACGACGGGGTTGCCAAGCCGGCGATGGAAAAGACGCGGATCACTTGGTCCGGCCATTTGTCGCGATACAGTGCCGCGATGACGCCGAGCAAAAACGAAACGACCGCACCGATGGCAAGACCGATAAAGGTCAGCTGCATCGTGACGGGCAGGGCCGTGGAGATGCGCTTGGCAACGGAGTTGCGAGCAGCACCATAGGTGCCCATGTCGCCATGGATCAAATCGCCCATATAGCGCACGTAGCGCACGGGCCAGGGGTCGTCCAGACCATACTTCTCATGGTACTCGGCAACCGCCTCGGGCGAGGCACCGTCACCCAACGCCGTGTAGGCGGGGTCGGTCTTGGAGAACGACATAAGGAAGAACACCAGGACGGTGACGCCCAATGCCATGATCGGCAGCGCCACAAGACGCCTTCCAATCAAACGTAGCAAGTTGTTCACGTTCTCTCCCCTTTCTTTTGTCGGTAGGACCAACTGGTATATGAGTACGGGTACTCATTACAAGACCCGAGCGACATCGTTGCCGCCCGGGTCTTTGTTTCAACTATGAGGATACGGCCCCAATGACCGACATCCTGCATACAGACTCAAGCGAGTCTTACGCCTTGACGGTCGCAACGCCCCTGAAGGACATGCTCGTCGTGCCGATGCCCTTGAAGCCATCGAGGGCCTCGCCGTTGGGCGCAGTGGACGGATCGTCCCAGGAAGCGGAGACGGTCTTGACGTGGACAACGGGGTACAGAACGGCGTTGTCGGCAATGATGTCGAAGCACTCGTTCCACTTCTTCTGCTGCTCGTCGCCCTCGGCGGCAAGAGCCTCGTCCATGAGACTGTGGAGCTTCTGCCACTCAGCGGACTCCTTCCACGGGCAACGGGTCTGCATCCAGACGTTGTCGCCGTACCACCAGTTGAGCAGCAGGTCGGGGTCGGCGCCGAAGCAGGAAGGATCGCCAGGGGCAAGGAGGATATCGTAGGCCTCGCCGCCGTCGATGGCAGCGTAGGTGGCCGGCGAGGTATCGGTCTGGATGGTCACATCGAAGCCGAGAGCGTCGAGGTCGTTCTTGACCTGGGCGGCCATGCCCTTAATCTGCTCGTTGTCGGTGGTGCGCAGGGTGATGGCACCCGGGGTGATGCCAGACTCCTCGATGAGCTTCTTAGCCTTCTTGGCGTCGGTCTTGTACACCGTGGAAGCCTCATGATAGTTGGTGAAGCTCTTGGGCAGGTAGCAGCTGGCAGCGGTGGCAAGGCCGGCGAAGGTGTTGCTGACCATCTTCTCGGTGTCGAGCGCATACATGACAGCCTGACGGACCTTGACGTTGTTCCAAGGCTCCTTGGCGACGTTGAACATGATGAAGCGGGTGCCGAAACCCTGAACGTTGTCAATCTTGCAGCCGGCGCTCTCGAGCTGGTCGACGGCGTCAGCCGTAACGAGCTCCATAACGAGCGTGGAGCCCTCCTGCTGAGCGGTAACGCGAGCAGTGGGGTCGGTCAGGATGCTGTACTGGATCTTCTTATCCTCGGCAGCATACTCACCGTTGTACTCGGGGTTGGGAACCAGGGTGATCTCGGTATCGGAGATAGAGTCGTACATCCAGGGGCCGGAGCCGATCGGCTGCTTGGCGCGATCCTCCTCGGTCTGGGTGGCCGGGGTAACGCGGACGATGGCCAGACGATCCTTGAGCAGGGAGAAGTTGGGGACCTTGGTCTTGACCGTCACGGTGCTGGCGTCCTTGGCCTCGATGGACTCGAAGGGCTGGAAGAACGGAGCATAGGTAGCGGAAGCGGCGCAAGCGGTGTAGGAGGCAACGACATCGTCAGCGGTGACCTCGGTGCCATCGGAGAACTTGGCGCCCTTGCGGATGGTGACCTCGAAAGTGGTGTCGTCCACAGACTTGGGATCGTCGGTGGCGAGCTCGTTGAAGGTGCTGTAGTCGTGGTAATCGATGCCGTAGAGGCCCTCGACGACGTGCCAGTTAGCACCCAGGCCCACAGCGGAGCCGGTGCTGGCGGGATCGAAGCTGGACGGAGCGTAAGCGGAACCAGCGGTGATCACGCCGCCGCCACGGTTGGCGGAATCGGTGGAGCCGGAAGCGGAACCCTCGTCGCTAGAGCTGCCACCGCAGCCAGTGAGACCAAGGCCGGCGACAGCAGCGACGCTGCCGGTGAGGCCGAGGAACGAACGCCTGGACATACCCTTGTTGATGATGGCCATGTCTTCTCCTATCAATAGAGAATCTTACTCGGGAGCACCTAGACGTGCCCCCGCGCAACTTGCGGACGATATATACCTTACCTACCGACGAACCCAACTGAGGTGCCGCGCTCGGCGACCGATACATACATACGCTTGAACGGTATTTACTACCGTTCACCGAATTCGTTGACAAACGATTCGCCAGACAGTATGTATCGGCGAGGTGAGATATCAGTCTTCGTCAACCCGCAGGATAGCAGGGTTTTCGCTTGGGTTAGTCAAACGTTTTAGCGTTAATAAAACCCGAAACCAGCAGGCAATCATGGCGTAATAAATGGTTGAAAATCGCGCAATCATGTATATCAGTTGTTTAGAAGCGCATTTAGTTTTCGGAACGGTTGGCCGATGTCTGGGCGCGCTCGGCATTCCATGCAACGAGCGCCTCGTGGACCGCCTTGGCAACATCGGCAGGTATGCCGCGAACTTCCGCGATCTCTTGCTCGCTCGCCGCGCGCAAACGCTTCATCGAGCCAAAATGGCGCATAAGGGCACGTTTTCTGGTGGGTCCCACGCCTGGAACGTCATCGAGTACCGAAACCGTCATGGCTTTATCGCGCAACTCGCGATGGAACGTGATGGCAAAACGGTGCGATTCATCGCGAACCTGTTTAATTAGATAGAGCGAAGCAGACCCGGTCGGCAGCACGACGGGAGTCTCGTCCCAAGGCACGAAAACCTCCTCATCGGCCTTTGCCAAGCCACAAACTGGTATATCGAGCCCAAGAGCCTCAAGTTGCTTGATCGCAGCGGTCAATTGCGGCTTGCCGCCATCGACAACGAGCAAATCGGGGCGCGAGCCAAAGCGCTCGTCGGCCATGCGCTCGGGAGCATAGCGTCGTCCCAAAACCTCGGACATCGACACGAAGTCATTTGCCTCGTCCAATTCGGCCTGAATTTTAAAACGACGGTACTGGCTCTTGTCGGCGCGTCCGTTGGTAAACACCACCATCGAGGCGACGGTAAAGGTTCCGTGCAGCGTCGAAATATCGAAGCACTCGATACGCATCGGCGGCGCCGGCAGAGCCAGCGCGCTTTCGAGCTCCAGGAGCGCTTGATTGGTGCGGTCGTCAGCGTACCCCGTTCGCATCATGTAGCGCATGAGGGCATGGCGCGCATTTTTGGATGCCATATCGAGCAAACGGTGCTTTTCGCCACGCTGCGGCCTATGGAGATGGCAGGAACGCTCACGCTTGCCTGCAAGCCACTCCCCCAGCGCCTCCGCATCCTCAAGCTCGACAGAGAGGTTTATCTCAGCTGGAATATCAGCCGTCTCGTCGTAATAGCGCTTAAGAAAGCCCGACTGGAGCTCTTCCTCGTCAACATCAAGGCCCTTGTCGAGAATGAACTCGCAGGTGCGAACTGTTCGGCCCTCGCGAACGACGAAGACGCAAGCGGCAGAGATGGTCTCCTCGCGATAGAAACCGATGACATCGATATCGACACTGGAGGGAAAAACGACTTGCTGACGGTCGTCCAGACCCCTGATGACCTCCAAACGACGTTTGACGCGTGCCGCGCGCTCAAAGTCGAGCGCCTCGGCGGCATCCGTCATCTCGGAGGTCAGCTCATCGACGACATCCTTGCGATGGCCCGACAAAAAGCGCTCGACACGTTTGACGTTCTTGGCATAGTCCGTAGGAGAAATCGCGCCAACACACGCACCCGGGCCGCGCCCGACATGGTAGTCAAAGCAGGGACGCCCGTTTTGCGCGCAAATCATATTGACGATGTCTTCCTCGCCCTTGTGGGACTCGACGATACGACGACAACGACGCCACTCCGCACAGGATGCGGAGCAGATGGGGATAACCTTGCGCAGCGTATCTATCGTCTCACGTGCCGCACGGCTATCGGTATAGGGTCCAAAATAGCGCGTTCCCGGCTTATGACGCTCGCGCGTATATTTGATAGCGGGATACAGGTCGCCCTTTGTAATGGCGATAAAGGGGTAGCTCTTGTCATCCTTGAGGTCGACGTTAAAGTACGGATGGTACTGGCCGATCAGGTTGCGCTCGAGTACAAGCGCCTCATGCTCGGTTTCGACAACGATGTAGTCAAAGCTCGCAACCAGTTGCATCATGAGCGGGATCTTTTGACGCTCATCCTGCAGTGTCACGTACTGGCGCATACGGGAACGCAGGTTTTTTGCCTTGCCCACGTAGATGACATCGCCCTTGGCATCTTTCCAAAGGTAACATCCGGGCTGCGTGGGAACGCGCGAAACCTGCTCGGCGAGTGTTGGAATGTTGTCGTGACCGGCCACACGCACCTACTTGCGACGAAGCAGCGCCGAGACCTCGGGCATCTTAAGGACGACGGCAAGGCCAAAGGTAACAGCAAGCGAGACGACACCCGCAACGCAAACGTAGCCAAGAGTAATCAGAATCGAGCCGCCAAGTGCGCCGACAAAGTGCTCAAGCGCCCACATGACGCCGGCGCCTGCGGCAGCACCCAGGCCACCGAGCAAAAGGCCAAAGAAACCGCCATGCAGGATAGATTTGACCTGAAGACCACGCAGACGACGACGCAGCCACCACAGCGAACAACCGACCAAGATCACGTAGTCGACGACATACGAAAGCGCGATTGCCGGCATACCGAAGCCCAGCACAACGCCAAACAGCAGAACCGAGCCGGCCTGGCCGATGGCGGAATACAGGCAATAGCGGCTATAGGGCTTCATGTCGAGCAAGGCAGAGAAGCTCTTCTGCATCAACACGACCACGCCGTAGAGCGGCAGCGAGAACGCCAGGTAGACAAGGAACTCGGACACCAGCGCCACGCCGGACTCATCAAACTTGCCGGCACAGTAAATCATGTTGAGCGGACGCGCGAAGACAATCAGGTACAGCGCGAACGGAATCAGGAAGAACAGCATCTGGGCGACGCCACGCGAAATGCCCGTGCGAACGCTGTCGTAATCCTTCTCCTGTGCGTCGTGAGAGAGCTCGGTATAGAGCGCCGTCGAAAGCGAGGCGGCAATCAGCGCGTAGGGCAGCGTGTACCACAGGCGCGCATAGGCGATGACGGAAGGACCAGTCTCGGGCTGGACCACCAGCGCGGCAGCGTTGGTGATAGAAGTCGAGACAAACATGCACACCGTGGCGAGCAGCGTCGGGATACCGAGCGCAATCGTCTGGCGCAGCGCGGGGTCCTTAAAGTCGATATGGATATGGGGATGCACGCCGTGCTTGCCAAGCGCGGGGATCTGACATGCCATCTGAACAAAGACACCGAGGGTCGTACCGGCCGCAATTAAGATGATGCCGGCACGTTCGCCAAACTGTGCGGACACGGGCGCAAAACCCATAAAGCTCGCAATGACGATCACATTGTTGAGGACCGGGGCAAACGTCGACCAGAAGTAGTCGCGGTGTGCGTTGAGAACGCCCGAAAACACCGAGCCCAAACCATAAAACAGAATCTGGATGGCAAAGAAACGGAACATGAACGCAGCGGTATCCATGCTGCCGCCGTCACCCGAAAGGAACGATTGCGTCCAGATAAAGCCCGGGGCGAACACGGTCCCCAGCAACGAAATGCCACCCAGCACCAAAAGCAGAATGCCGAGCAGGTTGCCCACGTACTCGTTCGAGGCCTCGCGACCCTGCTCACGCCTCACGCCCATGTACACGGGCAAAAACGCCGTCACGAGCATGCCGCCCATCACGAGTTCGTAGAGCATATTGGGCAGGTTGTTGGCGACCTGATAGGAGGACGAGAGTAGCGACATGCCGATAGCGGCCGCCATTGCCCACGTGCGGATAAAACCGGTGACGCGAGACACAATGGTCAGGATGGTCATAAGCCCAGCGGAACGACCAACCGTGGAGTAGTCCGACGAGCCCATGTCGTCAGTGTCATCTCGCGACGAAGAAACATCGGATGAGGGTGTCTGAGGCGCAGATTCTTTTGCAAAATGAGCTCCGCACTTCAATTCTTCCTGCGGCATCGCTCAGTCCTCTCTCGTAATCGCGGCAACCGTCGCCCCGCAAAATGCAATTAAATCATCGGGTGCAAGCTCGAGCTGATAACCACGCTTGCCTCCCGAAATAAAAATGGTATCCCAAAGGACACACGTCTCATCAATGAGCGTCCGGTAGCGTTTTTTCATTCCGACCGGACTGCAACCGCCACGAACGTAGCCAGTCGCCGCAAGCAAATCCTTCACATGCATCATGACCAAGGACTTCTCCCCCGCGGCACGCGCGGCGGACTTTAGATCGAGCTCATCGGCAACAGGGATGCAGCACACGACATGGTCGTTGGACGGCGTCACGCAGACCAAGGTCTTAAATCCTTGACCGGGCTCCTCGCCAAGCTGCTCCGAAATCGCGACCCCCAGGCCCACCGACTCATCACCATCGTCTTCGTACGTATGTAGAACATAGGAAATGCCGGCGCTTTCCAGCTCGCGCATCGCATTGGTTTTTGGCGTCTTTACAGCCTTTGCCATGACATATCCTTTCCCTCGCATTCGGACGTAAAAATTAAGTATATGTCCAATTCGGCTGCATACGTCACTTCGACACAGCAAGCGCCATCGAATCACGAGGAGTCGATGGCGCCCATAAACTGAATCGCCTATTTATTGAGCATCAAGTTGAGCCTGACGCTCCCGGTCACGCCTGAGCAACGGCGCCAAAAACTTGCCCGTATAACTCTGCGGACAGTCCGCAACCTGCTCCGGTGTGCCCGAAACCACGACGGTTCCGCCGCCGTTACCGCCCTCGGGACCCATATCGATCAGGCGGTCGGCAACCTTGATGACATCAAGGTTGTGCTCAATCACCAGCACCGTGTTGCCCGCATCGACCAAACGCTGCAGCACATCGAGCAGCTGGCGGACGTCCTCAAAATGAAGACCGGTCGTCGGCTCGTCCAAAATATAGAACGTCTTGCCCGTCTGGCGTCGATGAAGCTCCTTGGCGAGCTTCACACGCTGCGCCTCGCCGCCCGAGAGCGTCGTGGCGGGCTGGCCCAGGCTCACGTAGCCTAAGCCTACATCGTACAGCGTCTGGAGCTTGCGCTTAATCTGCGGGATATTCCCAAAGAAGGCCAGCGCCTCGGTGACGCTCATGTCGAGCACGTCCGAGATGGTCTTGCCACGGTAGGTGACCTCGAGTGTCTCGCGGTTGTAGCGTTTACCGCCGCAAACTTCGCAGGGAACGTAGATATCGGGAAGGAAGTGCATCTCGATCTTGATCTGCCCGTCGCCCTTGCACGCCTCACAGCGCCCGCCACTCACATTAAAGGAGAAACGACCCGGCGAGTAGCCGCGCGCCTTCGACTCCGGCGTACTCGCAAACAGTGCGCGAAGATCATCCCACAGGCCGATATAGGTAGCAGGGTTGGAACGCGGCGTACGGCCAATCGGCGACTGGTCGATATCGATAACCTTATCGATACACTCAATGCCCTCGATTTTCTTATACGGACCCACAGGGCGCGTCGAGCGGTGAATGGCATTCGTAAGGGCAGGCGCAATGGTGTCGGTAACCAGGGAGCTCTTGCCCGATCCCGACACGCCGGTAACAACCGTAAGCGTACCAAACTCGATCTTGGCAGTAACGTTTTTGAGGTTGTTGGCTCGAGCGCCCGTAATTTTAAGGCAGCCGCGACCGGGCTTGCGCCGTTCATCAGGCACCCGAATCATTCGTTTGCCGGTCAGGTAAGCGCCCGTCATCGACTCAGGACACGCCATGATATCAGCAGGCGTTCCCGCCGCGACTACGTGCCCGCCGTTGACACCGGCGCCGGGCCCCATGTCGATCACGTAGTCGGCGGCACGGATTGTATCCTCGTCGTGTTCGACAACGATAACGGTATTGCCGATATCGCGCAGGCGCTCGAGCGTCTTAATCAGGCGCTCGTTGTCACGCTGATGAAGACCGATCGAGGGCTCGTCCAGAATATAGAGCACGCCCATGAGACCCGCGCCGATCTGCGTTGCCAGTCGAATACGCTGCGCCTCGCCACCGGAAAGCGTCGCCGAGGCACGATCGAGCGTCAGATAGTCGAGTCCAACATCGACCAGAAAACGCAAGCGCTCCAGGATTTCCTTGACGATACGGCCGCCGATAAACTGTTGGCGCTCGGTGAGTTCCAGGCCCTCAAAAAACTCGAGCGATTCACGGCACGACAGGCAACAAACCTCGTAAATGGACTTGCCGCCCACGGTGACGGCAAGCATCTCGGGACGCAGGCGAGCACCGTGACAGCTCGAGCACGGCTCCTCGCGAATGTACTTCTCCAGGCGCGCCTTGGTGTTCTCGTTCGTCGTCTCGGTATAGCGTTCGTACAGGATGTTGCGAACGCCCGAAAACTTGGTATCCCACTGGCTGCGACGCCCATCGAGCTTTTGGTAGTCGACCGAGATCTTCGTATCGCCCAGGCCATCCAAAAATGCACGACGCACGCGAGGGGGCAAGTCCTCCCACGGCGTATCGGCGCTCACCTTAAAGTGTTTGCAGACCGCAGCAAAAATCTGCGGATAGTAGTTCGAATTGCCAAACAGGCTACCAAAGACTCCATCGGCAATGGACTTCGAGGGATCCTCAATCAGCGCCTCGGCATCAACGGTTTTCTTAAAGCCCAGGCCGTCGCACTCAGGACATGCGCCATAGGGAGCGTTGAACGAAAAATCACGCGGCTGAAGATCGTCAATGGAGTGACCATGCTCCGGGCACGCCAAGGCCAACGAATACTCCAGCAGCTCGCCCTCGGTCCCCTCGGGAGCATCACGATCGGGCAGCATGTACACGTTTACATTGCCGTGAGCCAGCGCGGTCGCTTGCTCAACAGACTCGGCGATACGGCCCAGAGAGTTCTCACGGATCACGATGCGATCGACTACGACCTCGATATCGTGCTTGAACTTCTTGTCCAGATCGATCGGATCGTCGAGCGAGCGCACTTCACCGTCGACACGCACGCGGCTAAAGCCCTCGGCGCGAAGGTCCTCAAACAGTTTGGTGTACTCGCCTTTTCGCCCGCGCACCACCGGTGCCAGCACAAACGCGCGGCGGCCCTCCCCCGCCGCCAAGACCTTGTCGGCAACCTGGTCGGTCGTCTGACGCTCAATGACGCGGCCGCATTCGGGACAGTGCGGGGTGCCCACACGGGCGAACAGCAGGCGCAGATAGTCATAAATCTCGGTTACGGTGCCAACCGTCGAGCGAGGGTTTTTAGACGTCGTCTTTTGGTCAATCGACACTGCCGGCGAAAGGCCGTCGATTGAATCCAGGTCGGGTTTGTCCATCTGACCCAAGAACTGGCGCGCATAGCTCGAAAGGCTCTCGACGTATCGACGCTGGCCCTCGGCATAGATAGTGTCAAATGCCAGCGAGCTCTTGCCCGAGCCAGAAAGACCGGTAATGACCACGAGTTGGTCACGCGGAATGGAAACATCGATATCACGGAGGTTGTGCTCACGAGCGCCGCGAATAACGATAGAAGAATCAGACATGGAAGCTCCTTGCCTCCTATTGCATCGAATCATACTGCCGATGAGTTTAGCGCACTCGACGCGCACAGATGTTCGTAATACAAGATTCGCAGACCTTTAGCTTTGCGTATCGGGCGCTTTGTTTCTCGAAATGCCGTGGAAAGGTTACAGTAATCTAATACTGAACTTAATTTGCCGTAACAGAGGAACGTCCATGACCGAAGATATCCCCCTTGAAATCACTTCGAGTGACATGGCCAATCTGCCCATATTCATCGCCGTCCTTATCGTGGCCATCGTCGTCGTGCGCGTGTATTTTTCAATCAAACACAATGAAAAGCCGCCCATTGCCCGCGTCTTTTGGTGCGCGACGCTCCTCATCCCGCTCGGCATGGTAGCTGCATGGATTACGAATCAATTGCTCGTAAATGAGGACAGTTCCCTATGGGTCCTTTCTTATTCGGCGCTCGGTGCTGCCGCCTTCACACTTCTTGTCGAGCCCTTGGTTTCGGGACTAATCGACCAAACCGATCTTGCGACGGGAACGGTTGCCTGTATTTGCCGTGACATCCTTGTCATCGCCGCTGTTTCAGCGCTCTCGTTCGTTTCACTCGAAATTGCCTGCAACGAAACGTTCTATCGCATTCCCGCCAACTCATTTGGGTTTTCCGTCGGGTTGCTCGCGACGGTTCTGCTCTCCCTTTATTTGCTGGGGCAACGTCATGGAGGCGTCATGGCCCTCGTGCCCGTCGTCTGTTGCATCCTTGGCATTGCCGAGCACTTCGTCATAACGTTTAAAGGCGAGGCCATCCTGCCAAGCGATATCTTGGCCCTTGGCACCGCAATGGAAGTGAGCGAGGGATACGAGTTTACCTTTACCGCCGGAATCGTAACCTCTCTAGCCCTGCTGGAGATTTCCCTGGGGCTTCTTTCGCTTATCCGACCGAGAAAGCTCCGTACACCCACCCATGTCTTCCCCGCAATCGCCGCCAACCTCTGCGCTTTTCTGCTAGTGACCGTTGTGGGGCTCTCGGGCTTTTCCAGCATCGACTTGGAGCAGGCGCTGAATTTTGGATTTGACCGTTGGCAGCCCATCACCACGTATGCGTCTCAGGGTTTTATCACTTCGTTCACCGAAATGGTCAACGAGTTGCCCATTGAGAAGCCCGAAGACTATACGCCCGATGAGGCGCAGAGCATCGAACAGGAGCTCGCCGCCACCTACGACAGCACGTATGGCTCGAGCGAGCAGCGCGCGGCGGCCGTTGCCCAGTTCAATGAAATCAAGCCGACGATTGTTGCCGTCATGAACGAGAGTTTTAGCGACCTTTCGTGCTTTGAGCAGCTCCAGGCGGCCGGGTACACCGGCCCCGCATTCTACAACTCGCTTCCCGACACACTTGTTCGCGGCACCATGCTCGCTTCGGTCGCCGGTGGCGGAACGGCGAACTCCGAATTCGAATTTTTGACCGGAGCGACAACGGCCTTTGTCGGATTAGGCAAAATCCCCTATCAGCTATATCAGATGAATGGCGTCAACAGCCTGGCAAAGGACCTTAAGGAGCTTGGGTATACCGCTACCGCTATGCACCCGCAAAACCCCGTCAACTACCATCGAGATAAAATCTATCAGCAGCTGGGCTTTGGAGACTTTCTTTCGATCGGCGATTTCGAAGGTGCGCCCTGTTACCATGCCGGCGTATGCGACTACGCCACCTACGATAAGATACTCGACCTGCTTAGAACCGACGAAGCCCCGCAGTTCATCTTTGACGTCACGATGCAAAATCACGGCGGCTACGACTATGGCACCGTTCCCGCCGAGGAGCTGACAAACTATTGGGTCGAGGGAGCCAGCGAGGGCGCCAATAGCGCGCTCAACACCTATCTTACCTGCATCAACGCATCCGACCGGGACCTCGAGTACTTTATCAACGAGCTCCGCAATATCGGCAGACCGGTTGTCCTTGTCTTTTTTGGCGACCATCAGCCGAGCGCTGCAACGACTCTCAACGACGAGCTGTACCCTCAGGAAGATACGGCAAGCCACGCTTTCCGTATCTATCAGTCGACATATTTCGTCTGGGCTAACTATGAAATCGCCGGCAATACCGAGCTCAACGTCTACGACACCGTCGGGGCAAACGAGATTGCAGCCATTACCCTTAATAAGATCGGCGCCCCGCTCACCGACTATCAAAAGGCTCTGCTTGCAACAAGGTCAGATGTGCCCACCATCAATGTCGCCGGCTACCTTGGTGCCGACGGGCTGCGCTACGACTTGGAATCTGAAGACAGCCCATACGCCTCGACGATCGACAAGCTGCAGCGCATGCAATACCTCGAGTTCGCCAGCAAAGTTCAGTAAGCCCGCCCATTCGCTTGGACCCATCGTATTGCAAGCACGCTCGGCCCAAATGCATCGCAAATGACTCCCGCTCGCAAACGAGGGTACAATGACGCTCGTGTCACATCACGGGGCTCCGGCCCCAACATATACAAAGGAGTCATACATGGGTTGCGAGCACGCACAGGCCGCCGGCGGACAAACGTCGCCGTCGCAATTTGAGGAGAACACGCTGTCCGAGGTCAAACGCGTCATCGCCGTGCTTTCCGGCAAGGGCGGTGTCGGCAAGTCGTTTGTCACCGGTGCCATCGCCACCGAGCTTGCCCGTCACGGCCACAAGGTCGGCGTCCTCGATGCCGACATCACCGGTCCCTCTATCCCCAAGATGTTCGGTATGAGCGGACGCCACGTCCATGCCCTTGGCAACCTTATGCTGCCCGAAATCTCCGAGCACGGCGTCAAGGTCATGAGCTCCAACCTGCTGCTCCAAAACGAGACCGACCCCGTCCTTTGGCGCGGTCCGGTCATCGCAGGCGCCATTAGGCAGTTCTGGAGCGAGACCTCGTGGGGCCCCATCGACTACCTGCTGGTCGACATGCCTCCGGGAACAGGCGACGTCGCGCTCACCGTCTTCCAGTCGTTGCCCGTCGACGGCATCGTCATCGTCACGAGCCCGCAGGATCTGGTCTCGATGATCGTCGCCAAGGCGGTCAACATGGCCGAGAAGATGAACGTCCCCATTCTGGGCATTGTCGAGAACATGAGCTATATTGAGTGCCCCGACTGCGGCAAGAAGATTGAGGTCTTTGGCAAGAGCAAGCTCCCCGAGGTCGCAGATCGCTATAACCTCGACATCTTGGGCCAGCTTCCCATTAATCCGGCACTCGCCGAGGCCTGCGATAAGGGCGAGGTCGAGACCGCGCTGCCCGATGGCATGTTGCCCAAGGCAGTCTCTGCCGTCGAGGCTATTACCCCGCACGAGACCGACGAGGCCTAAGTGAACACGAGCGCCTTCTATGACGTCCTGGTAATCGGCGGCGGGGCTTCAGGCCTCGCCGCCGCCATTACGGCCGCACGTGCTGGCAAAAGCGTCTGCATCGTTGAGCGCGATGTCGCCTGCGGCCTAAAGCTCCTTGCGACCGGTAACGGCCGCTGCAACCTCTCCAACGAATCGATTGATCCTCAGCGGTATAACCACCCCGCATTCGTCGAATCTGTCATGGGCCCCCAACCCGAACAAGAGCTTATGGGTTTCTTCTCCTCGCTGGGCATCATGACAACCTCCGAGGAAGGCCGGCTATACCCGCGCTCCCTTCGCGCCGAATCGGTGCGCGACGCGCTTCTCAACGTTTGCGACCGCCTAGGTATCACCTTAATCTGCGGAGCCAACGTTGCCTCGGCGCACAAAGCTTCCGAAGGCTGGGCACTCCAAATAGACCGTCCAGCGCGGGTGCTCAAGGCAAAAAAGCACGACGACCGAAAATCGGAGCTCCGCTCGCTTCGGAAAGCGCTCGCCGATGTCCCTCGCAAGAACGAGGCCCTGCAGGCACATGCCGTAATTATCGCCACGGGCGGCAACCCCACCGGTATCGCCGATACGTTTCGCCTCCCCCTCACTTCGCTGCGCCCCATCCTCTGCCCCGTATCGGCAACGGTCGTCGGCGATCGGACGGCACTCAAGACGTTGGATGGCCTGCGCGTCCGCGCCCGCTTGACGCTCGCCCGCAATCATAATGAGCTCTGGCACGAAGACGGTGAAGTCCTGTTTCGAGCCTTCGGCATCTCGGGCGTCGCTGTCTTCAACCTCTCCCGTCGTATCCAGAGCGGCGATACGATCCTGCTCGACGTTTTCCCCGACCTCTCCAAAGACAAGCTGCTCGATATGCTCAACCGACGCGTTGAGCTGCTCGGCGGCTTTTCGCCCCGCGATCCCCGTTGGCTCGACGGCATGCTCGCCCCGCAACTCTCCCGCGTCGTCTGCACGGCGTTCGAGCAGTGCCATCCAGGCTCCAACGATGTCATCCACCTGGTCTCGGTCCTCAAGCACTTTAAGTTGCTCGTCGAGGGAACAGCCGAGGAGCGCTCGGCGCAGGTCACGCGTGGTGGCGTATCTGTCGAGAGCATCTCAACACCCAGTCTACGCGCGTGCAGCGTTGTCGACGCCCCGCTTTACGTCTGCGGCGAAGCGCTCGACATCGACGCCGATTGCGGAGGCTTTAACCTTGCGTGGGCCTGGCTCTCGGGCATTCGCGCTGCAAGCAGCCTGTAGCCGCTCAGTCTATAATCAAAAACGCATTCGGGCCGTCTGGAATACCGGACGGCCTCTTTCTTGCCTCTAAGGAGACCTCGATGATCGAAATCACCCAAGTCAACGCGTCGCTCGATGAAGCCGGCGATGAAAATGCCTGTCTCATTGTTGGCAAGCGAGTCGCCAAGCGCGTCCTACGTTGCAAGGACTCCGAGATCAAGTCCATCGAGCTCCACCGCAAGTCAATCGACGCTCGCAAAAAACGAGACGTCCATTTTATCCTGAGCTTTCGTGTTGAGCTGACTAGTCCCCACCTCGAGCAAGAAGCGGTCGACAGCGTTGCCGAGCGTGACCGCTCGCGCGTACGCGCGATAGAAGACGATGAGCCTTCATTCCCCTCCCCCGTCTCCGACGCACCTCAAGAACGCCCTGTCGTTGTCGGCGCCGGATGCGCCGGTCTTTTCGCTGCGCTCACGCTCGCCGAAGCAGGTCTTAAGCCCTTGCTTATCGAGCGCGGCGACCCGGCATTTCGCCGCTCGCAGGCGATCGACCTCTTTCTAAAGGAGCGCATCCTCGACCCCGAGAGCAATATTCAGTTTGGTCTGGGCGGCGCGGGGACCTTCTCGGACGGCAAGCTCAATACGGGAACAAAAAATCCCGCCCATCGCCTCATCCTCGAAACCTTCGTCGAGGCGGGTGCGCCCCGCGATATTCTGTGGGATGCCAAGCCGCACATTGGCTCCGACATCCTTCCCAAGGTTGTCACCGCTATATCCCAGCGCATCGAGCAGCTCGGAGGTGTCGTCCGTTATCGAACGAAGCTCGTCGACATTCGCATCGACGTGTCTGGCGCCATCACCGGCATTGATGTCCAATCGTCCCAAGACGCCGCTTACGAGTCAATCGAGACAAAGCACCTCATCCTCGCCTGCGGGCATTCTGCTCGCGATATTTTTGAGCTCCTTAAGGACCACAACGTGGCCCTCGCACAAAAGACCTTTGCCATGGGCGTTCGCATCGAGCATCCGCAACGCGACATCGACAGAGCCCAATATGGAGCCTCGGCGGGACATCCTGCCCTCGGAGCAGCCCCCTACAAGCTCGTCGCCCATCTTCCCAACGGCCGCAGCGTGTTCTCGTTTTGCATGTGCCCCGGCGGACAGGTTGTTGCCGCCTCTTCAGAACCGTGCCATCTGTGCGTCAACGGGGCCAGTCTCAATGTCCGCGACGGACGCAACGCAAATGCCGCCCTGCTCGTTAACGTCACGCCTGAGGACCTTCCCAACGATGACCCGCTCGCCGGCATCGATCTCCAGCGTGCCTGCGAGGCGGCCGCATATCGCCTGGGCGGTTCCAACTGGAACGCACCGGCACAACTCGTCGGAGATTTCCTCGCAGGACGCGCCAGCAAGGCGCCCGGAAAGGTAAAGCCCACCTATCCACTCGGTGTGACCTGGACGGCAATTGACGAAGCCCTGCCGCAGCATATCGTCGAGTCGCTCCGCCTGGGACTTCCCCTACTCGGAAAAAAGCTACGAGGCTACGACCGCCCCGATGCCGTTCTTACCGGCGTGGAGACTCGTTCGAGCTCACCGGTCACTGTCACCCGAGACCGAACGTGCCATGCCGTGTCGACCCCGGGCCTCTACCCTTGTGGTGAGGGAGCTGGATATGCCGGCGGCATCATGAGCGCGGCCACCGACGGCATCCGTTGTGCTGAAGCCCTGATCGCAGACCTCTAACGCACAAATTCCAGCACGCAAAAGACATAGGCCCCGAGCTCCACAGGGAACTCGGGGCCTGTTCGCTATTTCTTAAACCGTGCACCCTGGCGTTTTCTGCCCGATGCGAACGTGGAACCCTTGCGGGCCTGCGAACGTAAGCGCTCGATCGTCTCGTCCTCAGACGCACCCTCGAGCATCGCCCGAATCTGAACGACGGCATCGCGCAGGCGCGCCGCCTCCTCAAAGTCCATGGCGGCAGAAGCGTTGCGCATATCCTCTTCCATGGTTTCGACGATCCGCACAAGCTCGTCATGCGGCAGTTCTTCCAACTGCTCCGCAAGTGTCTGCTCGGGTGCCACCGTTTCCGGCACGCCGCCCTCGCCCGACTCATCGGGCGTATAGAATGCGCCATGGCCAAGGGAGTCGCCCTTCGAGCGCCCCTTGGAACCCACGGTTTTTTCGGCCTCGGCAATAAAACTTGAGATGTCGTTGATGGCTTTGCGCACCGTCTTGGGCACAATGCCATGCTCTTCGTTATATGCCATCTGAATCTCGCGGCGGCGCCGCGTCTCCTCGATGGCCTCTTTCATCGAATCGGTCACAACGTCCGCATACATGATGACTTCGCCATCGGCGTTACGGGCCGCGCGGCCAATCGTCTGAATCAGCGAACGGCGGTTGCGCAAGAAGCCTTCCTTATCGGCATCGAGAATTGCCACCAGTGAGACCTCGGGGAGATCCAAGCCCTCGCGAAGCAGGTTGATGCCAACGAGGACATCGATCTTGCCCTCGCGCAGCGTTCGCAGGATCTCGACACGGTCCATTGTCGCCGTATCAGAGTGCATGTAATTGACCTTAATGCCCGCGTCGAGCAGATGGTCGGTCAGGTCCTCGGCCATGCGCTTGGTCAACGTGGTCACCAGCACGCGCTCCTTGCGGGCAACGCGCTCGCGAATCTCGTCCTCAAGATCGTCAATCTGGCCGCGTACTGGACGCACGTCGATCTTGGGGTCGAGCAGGCCGGTCGGACGAATAATCTGCTCCACGTCGTTTTGGCTCACCCGCAGCTCGTAGTCGCCCGGCGTGGCCGAAACATAGATAAACTGGGGTATCCTTGCCTCAAACTCATCGAAACGAAGCGGGCGGTTATCGAGCGCCGAGGGCAGGCGAAAACCGTGTTCCACCAGCGTCACCTTACGCGAGCGGTCACCTTCGTGCATGCCGCGAATCTGCGGTACCGTCACATGGCTCTCATCGATGATGCAGAGCATATCCTTAGGAAAGTAATCGATTAGGGTAAACGGCGGCTCACCCGGCTTGCGACCGTCCAGATGACGCGAGTAGTTCTCGATGCCGTTGCAAAAGCCCATCGTCTCGAGCATCTCAAGATCATAATCGGTACGCTGCTGCAGACGTTGCGCCTCGAGCAACTTGTCGGTCGCCTTGAGCTCCGCCACGCGCTTCTCGCACTCTTCGCTGATCGATTTCAGAGCCGCTTTGACCTTCGGCTTCTCGGTCACGTAATGCGATGCCGGCCATACGGGGATGGCCTCGTACTCACGAAGCATCTCACCGGTGACCTCATCGATCTCGGCAATCAGCTCGACCTCGTCGCCAAAGAACTCAAACCGCAACGGATGCTCGGCATAAGGCGGATACACGTCGACAACATCGCCGCGCACGCGGAACGTGCCGTGCGCCAAGTCATAGTCATTGCGATCATATTGAATGTCGATAAGTGCATGGATAAAATCATCGCGCTCGAGCGGCACCTTCTTGTCGACGTTCGGAGCCAGGCCCGCATAGTCCTCAGGAGAGCCAATGCCATAGATACACGAGACCGATGCGACAACGATCACATCGCGTCGAGATAGCAGCGATGCGGTCGCCTGATGGCGCAGCATCTCGACCTCTTCGTTAATCGAGGAGTCTTTCTCGATATATGTATCGCTTTGCGGCACATACGCCTCGGGCTGATAGTAGTCGTAGTACGAGACGAAGTAGACCACAGCGTTGTTGGGAAAGAACTCTTTGAGCTCGCTCGCAAGCTGAGCGGCAAGCGTTTTATTCGGAGCCATGACCAGCGTCGGCTTTCCCAGGGCCTCAATAGTCTTTGCCATCGTGAAGGTCTTGCCCGAACCAGTCACACCCAGCAAAACCTGATAGCGATCTCCGTCCCTCACGCCCTGCACAAGCGACTCAATGGCCTTGGGCTGGGAACCGGCAGGCTCATAGGGGGAAACGACTTCAAACGGCACCTCAGCGCCCTCAACGCCAAAGCGCTTAAGTTCACCACCAACGCGTTCTACTTCAAATTCCGCCATGGATACTCCTAACTCATATATCTGCAGTATACGCAGGCGGCAGGCATAGTCCTATACGAACCGATCGGGATAGAGGGTCTTGTAGCGAACCCAGGCATTATTGACACGAATCAGATACGCCTGCGTCTCGGGAAAGGTGATTGCATTATGAAGCGACGTGCTCTGCTGCGCCCATCCGTCGACATTGCCCATGCCGGCGTTATAGGCGGCAATGGCACTGTCAGTCGACCCGTTAAAATACGTTAGAAGATACGAAAGATACGCACAGCCAAACTCGATGTTCGTAGCGGGATCGTTAAGGCTGTCGGCTGAATACTCGCTACCATCGACAAGACCCTTGGCAATCATATCCTGGGCAGTCTCGGGCATCAGCTGCATCAATCCCTGAGCACCCTGATTCGACTCGGCCTCGGGATCCCAATTCGATTCCGACTTAATGACAGCGCACACCAGATACGGATCCAGATTATGCGAAATACTGGATTGCTTTACATACACCTCGTAGTCAATCGGATACAGCGGCTTAAAGAAAGCGGCAGGGGCACACGAGTAGACGAGCGAAATAAGGCCGAAGACGAACACAACGGCAAGTGGCGCCACGCGATACCACGTAAAGAAACGTGCCTTAGGCATCGGCCTCCTCCTTATCCGAAGTATCTATAAACCCGTGGCATGCAAGCCATGAGTCAAGCTGCTCAAAGAGCGAATTATCGGCTGCCGAATTATCAATCACCGTTGTAGCGAGATTGCACAGCGCAGACTCATCGGGCTGGCAAGCAGAACGGGCATCGAAATCAGATGGCTCCATGCCACGTTGAATAGCGCGCTCGCGACGAACTGACAAAGGGGCGCTGATGACCAGAATTTCATCAGCCAAGCCAAATGCATCCTCAAAACCAGTCGGAGCAGAAACCTCGACCACCGAAAAGGGATAACGGGGAGATGAAACCGTACAACAAACCGGATCGAGAATCCTAAGCGAAAGCTGTTCAATGAGAACGGGATGCACAATACCATTGAGCCGTGCGACCGAATCAGGAGAAGCAAAAGCTCGAGAAGCGAGGATGCTGCGGCGAATGCCGCCATCCTCATCCAAAATGTCCCAACCGAATTCATCCGCGAGAGCATTGACGATATCAGAGCCCGGCACATACAGCGATTTTACAAGCTCATCCAGATCGATTAGCATAGCGCCACGAGATTCGAAATAGCGGCAGGCAGTCGACTTACCCGAAGCAATATTGCCCAAGACAAATACGGTAAACATCAAGCCCTCCCTAACGCCAATGCGAGTAATTATCGCTCAAATACACTAGAAGGACTCAAAATACAGCCAAACAGTAAGAGTGCATACGGGGGAACTAGGTCCCAAAGTACAACGTGTATACAACGCAAAAAAGGGGGAGGCCGCGAGGCCTCCCCCTTCTCAGTTCAAGCGTACGGCTCGGTGCCGTCCACCGGTCAGCGGCGCCCTGGCCTCCCA
>CABUJH010000018.1 GCA_902491895.1 uncultured Collinsella sp.
AAGACGGAAAGCACATTAAGTGCTTTCCTTTGCGTGCGGAACTCGCGATAAACTTCATATGCGGCCCTCCCGGGCGCAAGCAAAAGGGCTGGTTAGTGCCGCTCGCTATTTAGTTAGACAATCTATTCAGTAGTCAGATTTCAGATCTGTAGATAGCCGCAACAGCATCTTCCCAGATAAAACTGACCAAAATAAACCTGTTCCTTTTTGGCAGGTTTCCCGTGGGGCGGGCACTGATGAAGTTTATCGCGAGTTCCGCACGAACAGGAGGCCACTTAATGTGGCCTCCGTCGTGAGCAGGACTGTAGAGCAGGAAACTTCATCAGTGCCCGCCCCACGGGAAACCGGCGGGATGGACCAGTTCAGATGGGGCTTTGATGCATGGGTGGTCTGTTGATGGACAATTGGGTATGATGCTGTGGTTACTGCATCGACTCTATGATGCATGTTTGTACGTTCCCGGCGGTCGGTTTGCCAGAAGCGCCCCGTCGGTTGTTCCAGACCCGTTTCGAAGAAAGGAAACCACACGAACCTATGGCAGCTAAAAAATCATCTCCCTTGAAGATCATTCCGCTTGGCGGCCTTGACGGCATCGGCAAGAACATGACGGTCTTCGAGTGCGGCGACGACATGGTGCTCGTCGACGCCGGTCTCATGTTCCCGGATGACTCCCAGCCCGGTATCGACCTGGTGCTTCCCGACTACACCTATGTTTTGGAGAACGAGGAAAAGCTCCGCGGTATCGTCGTCACCCACGGCCACGAGGACCACACCGGTTCGCTTCCGTATCTGCTGCAGGACCTCAACAACAAGGTGCCCATCTTCTCGAGCAAGCTGACGCTTGGCTTTATCGAGGGCAAGCTTTCTGAGTTCCGCATCCGCGCGCCCAAGTTCCGTGAGGTCAAGGGCGGCAGCCACGTCAATCTGGGTGGCATCTCGCTCGACTTCTTCTCGATGACGCACTCCATCCCCGGCGCTCTGGGCGTGTTCATTCGCACCAATCAGGGCACCGTTATGCACACCGGCGACTTTAAGCTCGACCAGACGCCCATCGACGGCGTCACGCCCGACTACGCCGCTATCAGCCGCTTTGCCAAGCAGGGCATCGACCTGCTGCTTTCCGACTCCACCAATGCCACGGTTCCCGGCTTTACCAAGTCCGAGGCCGAGGTTGGTCCCAATCTGCTGCACGCCATCAAGAACGCCCCGGGTCGCGTGTTCGTCGCGTCGTTCTCGAGCCATATCCATCGTTTGCAGCAGATCTGCGATGCCGCCCGCAAGTGCGGCCGTAAGGTCGTTGTGACCGGTCGCTCCATGCTCACCAACACCCGCGTCGCGCGCGAGCTGGGCTACCTCAACATCGACGATGCCGATATCATTGATGCCTTCGATATCGATAACCTGCCCGACGACAAGATCGTCGTCATGTGCACCGGTTCGCAGGGCGAGCCGCTGTCGGCCTTGTCCCGCATGGCCAATGGCGAGCACAAGACGCTCTCTATCCACGAGGGCGATACCGTCATCCTCTCGGCAACTCCCGTTCCTGGCAACGAGAAGGCCGTCCAGCAGGTCGTCAACAGCCTGGCCAAGCTCGGCTGCGACGTGTGGGATAAGAACCGCGCTCTCGTCCACGTCTCCGGTCACGGTAGCCAGGAGGAGCTCAAGCTCCTGATGGCCATGGCTAAGCCCACGTACTTTATGCCGGTTCACGGTGAGGCCGTGCATCTGCGCGCCCATGCCCAGCTGGCCCGTAAGATGGGCATCAAGGACGATCATATCTTTATCCTCGATAACGGCGACACGCTCGAGATGCGCGGCGGTATCGTCAAGCGCGGTACGCCCGTCGAGTCCGGCGTCGTCTACGTCGACGGCCTGCGTATCGGTGATACCGACCCCATCGTCCTGCGCGATCGTCAGAAGCTCGCCAACGACGGTATGGTCACGGCCGTTGCCATCGTCTCGCTCAAGCACAAGAAGATCGAGGCCATCGAGTTCTCGGGCCGCGGCGTCTCGTTTGCCATCGACGACCAGTTCTCCGAGGATGCCTCCACGTCCATCATGAAGACGATCGAGAAGGGCAAGTTTAGCTTTACGAGCAGCGGCTCCGATGCCATTCGCAAGGCCGTGCGCGATTCGCTCTCCAACTTTATTTGGAGCCGTACGCGTACCCGTCCGATGATCATCCCGGTCGTCATGGAGGTTTAGTTTGGCGCGCGGATCTGCACAAAACGCCAAAGGCAATAAGGCCAATAACCAACCGGCATCTGCTAAGGGTGCCGGTTCCCATCTGCGCGCCAATAAGGGCCACGAGGCGGACTTCGACGATTTTGAGCCCTTGGTCGAGCCCTCGGCCAACCGCGATATCGCCGGCGTGGTTATCGCCGTTTTGGCGATTGCGTCCTTCATTGCCGTGATTTCGCCGGCGACTGCACCCGTTACGGCTGCGGTTGCCGGTTTCTACCACCTGGGCTTTGGTCTGGGCGCCTACGTGCTGCCGATCGTCATTTTGCTGTTTGCCGCCACGCTCTTTTTAGGCGAGGACTCGCCGCTCAACGTGCGCTCGGTCGCGGGCGGAGCCGTGGTCTTTATCGCCGTTATCTCCATTCTTTCGCTGGTGGTGCCGGGTACGAGCGACTCGTGTGACCTTATGTTCACTCCGCAAAATCTGTCCGCCTCGGGTGGCTACATCGGTGCGTTTATTGCGAGTGCGCTGCAGAATGCCCTGGGTAAGCCTATCGCGATGGTGGCCCTGTTGGGTCTGGCCGTCGTTGGTTTTGTCATCATCGGCTTTTCGGTGGGCGGTGTTTTGCGCTCTGCTCGCGACCGTGCGGCCGATTTTGCCGAGCGCCGTCGTGCCGACGTCAACGCGAGCCCGTGGGGTGACGACGAAGCCCTGTCGGTGCCCGGCGTTGCCCGTCCGCACCTGAGCATTCTTCGTCAAAAGGGCTCCGATGCTGCCGTGACCACGGTCATGGGCAACGATGTGGACCCGGTTTTGGACGATGACGACGAGGACGAGGATCCGTTTGTCGACGTATCCGATGCCGTGGAGGCCGAGCGTGCTAAGACGACGCTGCTGCCGCGCCGTCATGTCAAGAAGGGCAAGGCCACACCCAAGTTGAATACAAGCGAGCCCGACCCGTCTTGGTCCGATAGCGAGATTGAGCTCACTGAGGGCGATGACGAGGACGACGAGGCTCCGATTGAGACCGCAAAGACAACTTTGCTTCCGCGTCGCCATACAAAGCGCGACCAGGTAACCGGTCAGCTTTCGATGGAAGACGACCCCGATAAGATTGACGAGTCCGAGCCGCCGTTTGCCGTGAATCCTGTCTCGGCAGCACCTCAGATTCCCGACTTCTTGAAGCATCCCAAGGTTGCCGATGCGCCTGCCTCGAGTGCTGTCGGATCGGCTGCGGCTAGCGATGGGGGAGCGGACGGCGGCGCCGCAGATAACGAGGGCGAAGAAGAGGATGGCCTCAAGCTTCCGCCACTCGAAATCCTGCATGCCAACCCGCAGTCGGCTTCCTCCGCGTCTTCTGACAAGGAGCTGGAACAGACTGCCGAGTCTCTTCAGTCCACCTTGCTGGAGTTTGGTCGTAGTGCCCGCGTGGTCGGCTGGATCGCCGGCCCCACGGTGACGACCTTTAAGCTGCAACCTGGCGAGGGCGAGCGCGTGAGCAAGATTTCGAGCCTCGAGGACGATATCGCGCTTTCGCTCGCTGCCCAGTCGGTGCGTATCTTTGCCCCGATCCCCGGCACCTCGCTCGTGGGCATCGAGATTCCCAACCGCAAGCGCCAGAACGTCAACCTGGGCGACGTGCTGCCCTATGTGAAGGGCGGTCCGCTCGAGCTGGCCATCGGCCGCGATGCCGAGGGCACGCCGGTTGTCGCCGACCTCGCCAAGATGCCCCACCTGCTTATTGCCGGTACGACCGGTTCTGGTAAGTCGGTGATGATCAATTCCATCATCACGACCTTGCTCATGCGCGCCCTTCCCGAGGACGTTCGCCTGATCATGGTCGACCCCAAGCGCGTCGAGCTTGCGGGCTATAACGGTTTGCCGCATCTCTATGTGCCCGTGGTGACCGAGCCCAAGCAGGCCGCGAGCGCTCTGCAATGGGCCGTGTCCGAGATGGAGCGTCGCCTGAAGGTCTTCGAGCGTCTCAACGTGCGTAAGATCTCGACCTACAACGAAAAGCAGGCCGCCGGCGAGTTTGAGCATTACGACAACCCGCCGCAAAAGATGCCCTACCTGGTCATCATCATTGACGAGCTCTCGGACCTGATGATGGTCGCCGGTAAGGATGTCGAGGCCTCGATTGTGCGTATTGCGCAGCTGGGCCGTGCCGCCGGCATTCATCTTATCGTGGCCACGCAGCGCCCCAGTTCCAACGTAGTGACGGGCCTTATCAAGGCCAACATCACCAACCGCATCGCCTTTAATGTCGCCACGGGCATCGACTCGCGCGTCATCATCGACCAGATGGGTGCCGAAAAGCTCACCGGTTTGGGCGACATGCTGTTCTCCAAGGTCGACTGGGGCAAGCCTCGCCGTATCCAGGGCTGCTTTGTCTCGGATGATGAAATCAACGAGGTCGTCGAGTTCGTCAAGTCGCAGAGCGAGCCCGACTACCACGAGGAGATCCTGTCTGCCGTGGCGCCCGCTTCCATGTCCATGGCGGGTGGCGGCGGCATTGTCCGTACCGGAGTCGCCGAGCCGCAAGACGATGATCCGCTCATTTGGGAAGCCGCCCATATTGTGGTGGAATCGCAGCTTGGCTCCACATCTGGCCTGCAACGTCGTCTGAAGGTTGGCTATGCGCGTGCCGGGCGTATTATGGATATGCTGGAAGAAAAGGGTGTCGTCGGCCCGCCCGACGGTTCCAAGCCGCGCGAGGTCCTGTTGGACGAGGAGGGGCTTGCCGCGCTGGAGTCTGTCGACGCCGAGATGGCACGTGAAGATCGTGAGTTTGGAGGATTCTGATGGCTGCACGCTTTGGTGACATGCTGCTTGAGCAGCGTCGCCGAATGGGCCTTTCCATTCAGCAAGTCGCCAACACCATCAAAATCAGGCCGCAGATCATCGAGTTTTTCGAGACCGGTAACTTTGCTTCGATGCCGCCGCGCGGCTATGCGCAGGGCATGATTTCGAGCTATGCTCGCTTTTTGGGCCTCAATCCGCGCGAGGTCGTCAATGCCTACTTTGACGATCTGATGGCATACGAACGCGAGACGTCGCAGCAGGGCGGTCGTTTTCAGGACGCCGCCGGCTACGTCAATTCGCGTTCCTCGGTCGATAACGGGCGCTTCCTGATGGTTCAGGGCGGTCGTTCGACCCGCTATGGACAGCGTCCTCAGCAGGCCGGTTATATTACCGAGACGGGTTCGGGCGAGGAGATTCGCTCACAGCGTGACCGGTTCCGCAGTACGCCGATGCCCGAGGACCGTGCACTTCCCGCTGCCCGAGGCGTGGCGCGTGACCCTCGTGCCGGCTACGGCGACGGCGGCTATTCCGATCGCGGTTACCGTGGTGCCTCTACGGGACGCTCTCGCGGTGGCTATGCGGATGCCGATACCACGCAGGTGACGCCGCGTCTTCTCTCTCAATCACAGCCGTATGGCCAGCGTTCTTCGGCTCCGCGTTCGGGCCAGCGTGGCTATCAAGGCCGCGGTGAACTTGCGCCCCGCTCGGGTCAGCGCAGCCTTCAGGGCCAGGGTGGCTATCGCGGCCGTTCCGATAGCAATCGTGGTCGTATGCCTCAGGGAGGCGGCCGCAGCAGTTCCAATCGTGGACGCGGCGGATCACGTACTCCTCAAAACAACGGGCTCGATCCGCGTTTCGTCTACGCCGGCATCGGTGCCGTTGCGCTGCTGTTGATTGTGCTCATCGTGGTGCTTCTGCGCGGCTGCGCATCTTTGGCGCCCGAGACCACGCCCGAGACGCCCACTGCTACCAAGACGACGACCAAGAAGTCTTCTAAGAAGACCGAAACGGTCGACGAGGACGAAGACACCGATGAGGCGACGAATGAGTCGACTGACTCGTACGCTACCAAGACGACGGCCAAGAAGGAAGAGAACGAGGTCACGAAGGTCAAAGTCTCCGTTGCCAAGGGAAAGACCGCGTGGATTGAGGTCAAGGTCGACGGCAAGTCGGTCTATGGCGCCCAAGCGACTGGCCCCTTTGAGCAGGAGTACACGCCCGAGTCCTCGATCGAGATCACCACGTCCAAGCCTTCCGATGTCACCGTTACCAAGAACGGTGAAAAGGTCCGTTACGATACCAAGACCTCGGGCGTGGCGCGTGTGACGATCACCGTTCCCAAGAAGGAGACGACTGATTCCGAGAATGGTGAAAGTTCTGATGGTACCGACACCACCGATGGTGCCGATACCACCGACGTTACCGATGCCCAGTCCACGGATGGCGCCGATACCGCAACTGACGGTCAGACACCCACCGATTCTACCGACTATTCGTACGATAGCTACTAAGCCGCTCGTACGCGAAAGGAAACATCATGGCTAAAGATTCCAGCTTCGACGTCGTGTCCGAGGTCAACATGCAAGAGGTCGACAACGCCTTCCAGCAGACCACGCGCGAGATTTCCCAGCGCTATGACCTTAAGGATTCCGGCGCCACGATCGAGCTTTCGAAGGGCGACAAGCTCTTTACGATCAGCGCCCCGGCTGACTTTGTCTCTAAGCAGATTATCGACGTGCTGAGCTCCAAGCTCATCAAGCGCGGCATCGACCTCAAGGCTGTCTCGTGGGATGCTCCGCAGGCGGCGTCGGGCGGCACCGTGCGCGTGCTCGGCCATATCGTCGAGGGCATCGACCAGGCGACCGCCAAGAAGATCAACAAGGACATCAAGGACCAAAAACTCAAGGTCAAGGTGACCATCGAGGCCGACAAGCTGCGTGTTTCCTCTGCTTCGAAGGACGCGTTGCAGACCGTGATTCAGTTCCTGCGCGACCAGGATTACGGCCAGCCGCTACAGTTCACCAACTACCGCTAATATCATTCGAAAGGACCGCTCTCCAACATGGATACACCGTTGGGCTCCGTGCTCTACATCACCCTCGGGTGCGCTAAGAACGAGGTTGACACCGACCGCATGCGTTCTCTTTTGACCGCCGCAGGCTACGAGGAAGCATTCGACCCGCAGGATGCCGATATCGCCATCGTCAATACATGTTCGTTCCTCGCCTCCGCAACGTCCGAGAGCATCGAGACCACGCTCGAGCTCGCCAATGAGGTTCAGGACGGCGTTCGTTCTTGCCCCATCGTCATGTGCGGCTGTGTGCCGTCGCGCTATGGCGACGACCTGCCCGACGAGCTGCCCGAGGTCGCTGCCTTTGTGAAGGCCGACGAGGAGGACGGCATCGTGGCGGTCATCGATGGCGTACTGGGTGTCGAGCGTGAGATCGCGGCCTATATCCCTCAGGTCAAGCGTACCGTCGAGGGCGCCGTTGCTTACGTCAAGATTTCCGATGGCTGCAACCGCTTCTGCAGCTTCTGCATGATCCCCTATATTCGCGGTCGCTATCATTCGCGCAATGCCGAGAGCATTATCTCTGAGGTACGCGACCTGGTTGCCGGCGGTGTGCGCGAGATCGTGCTGATCGGCCAGGACACGGGTATTTGGGGCACCGACTTTACTGACGAGGATGTCGCCGAGGGCTCGCCGCGCAATCTGGCGCAGCTGCTGCGTGCCGTCGCCGAGGCCGTGCGCCCGCACAACGTCTGGGTCCGCGTGCTCTATCTGCAGCCCGAGGGCATGACCGATGAGCTTATCGATACGATTCGCGATACGCCCGAGGTGCTGCCCTATATCGATATCCCCGTGCAGCACTGCGACGCGCGCATCCTCAAGGCTATGCGCCGTTCCGGTTCGCGCCAGGAGCTCGAGGACCTGTTCCGCGATCTGCGTGAGCGTATCCCCGGCATCGTGATCCGTTCCACGGCTATGGTCGGCTTCCCGACCGAGACCGACGACGAGTTCCGCGACCTTATCGACTTTATGGACACCGTCGGCTTTGACTACACGAGCGTCTTTGCCTACTCGCAGGAGGAGGGCAGCCTGGCCGCTAAGATGGAGGGTCAGGTCGACGAAGAGGTCAAGCTCGAGCGCGCCCAGGAGGCCATGGACCTGGCCGAGTCGCTCGGTTTTGCCGCTACCGCCGCACATGTGGGCGAGCGCGCCCAGGTGATCGTCGACGGTATCGAAGAAACCGAGGACGGCACCGAGCTGATCGGCCATGCCTGGTTCCAGGCACCCGATTCCGATGGCGCGGTCCACTTGGACGCCAGTGAGGCGTCCGTGGGCGATATTCTGACTGTCGAGTTTACCGATAGCTTCTGCTATGAGCTTATCGGCCATGTTGTGGAGTAGGAGAGCATCGTGGCAAACGAGAGCAATAAGGAACTGACGAGTGTTTGGACGCCCGCCAACATCGTGACGTGCGTTCGCATCGTCTTTATCCCGGTGTTCATGATCGTGTCGGCGCTTTCTCACACGAGTGTTGCCGGTACGGATTGGAGCACCTTCGACGGCCCGCTCGCCGCCGCTGCCTTCATTCTGTATGTGATCCTGTCGTGCACCGATAAGGTCGACGGTTATCTGGCGCGTTCGCGCAACGAGATCACCGACTTCGGTAAATTCTTGGACCCCATCGCCGATAAGCTGCTCGTGTTCTCGGCCCTGCTGCTGTTCTTGGATTTTGGCGCGGTGACCGTGTGGTCCGTGTTCATTATCCTGTTCCGTGAGCTTCTGGTGAGCGCCCTTCGCATGGTCGCGAGTGCGGCCGGTGTGGTCGTTGCGGCCGATAAGCTCGGCAAGTACAAGACGGCGACCACGATGGTCTCCATCTGCGGTTACCTGTGCGTTTTTGCTATGGCCGGCTTGCACCTTGGCCCGGTGGCGCTGACGCTCGGCATCTACTCGGTGTCGCGCTTCCTGTATGCCGTTGCCGTTGTCTTGACCGTTATCTCGGGCGCCCAGTACTTCTGGAACTGCCGCAAGATCGTCTTTTCGGTCTAGGTCCTGGTGGGTATGACGGACTCTTTTGAGCAGATTTCCGCACATAACGAGGAGCTGGCGCGCGATATCGTCGAGCGCGCGAGCGCTCGGGGTGTGACGGTTTCGACGGCTGAGTCGCTGACGGCGGGTATGATCGCCTCGACGATTGCGGATATCCCGGGCGCCTCGGCGGTGCTGCGTGGCGGTGCGGTGACCTACTGCGATGAGATTAAGCATCGCGTGCTGGGTGTTGAGCAGGAGACGCTCGACCGCTACACCGCGGTGTCGCATCAAACTGCGCGCGGGATGGCGTCGAGTTCGCTGGAACTGTACCAGAGCGATATTGCAGTGAGCGCAACGGGTTATGCCGGCCCCGGCGGTGGTACTGAGGACGATCCTGCTGGCACTTTCTATATTGGCTGGGCACATCGTTCCGCCGATGGGGGAGTGCCGGTCGTGGACTCTGTGCGCTGCCACTATGAGGGCGACCGTTCGTGTGTTCGTGCCCATGCGGTCACGGAGGCATTGGGTCGCATTGCCCTTGTGCTCAACTCTATGGAATAGACGTGTTTTAAGGGGCCTCCGGGCCCCTTAATTGTGGAGATAGGGACCTCCGGCGAATTTTATCTTTGTGCAGGTAGTTGTCGTATTTTTCCTCGCCATGATTTTCTTGGTTCGCCTGCGGTCAAGTTTTTGGCCAGTGTTTGGTCGGCGTTTGGTTGGGTTTTGGAAAGGTCGGCTGCATATGATTTATCTGAACGGTTGACCACGAACAGCCGTTCGTTTATTATCGATGCGGGTTGTTAAGAGGAGGGCTATTCATGGCCAAGAATTCAGGTCCCGTACGTACCGTTCATGCTCGCACGACGGGTAAAGAGCGCGATGAGATGATCGCCACCACCAAGGCCGAAATCGAGAAGAAATTCGGCCAGGGTTCCATCATGAGGTACGGCGACGGTGGCCCCGAGCTCGAGGTCGAGGCCATCCCTACGGGCGCTCTGGCACTCGATGCCGCGCTGGGTATCGGCGGTGTGCCGCGCGGCCGTATCGTCGAGATCTACGGCCCCGAGTCCTCCGGTAAGACGACGCTTTCGCTCGAGATCTTGGCCGAGGCCCAGGCAATGGGTGGCGTCGTGGCATTTATCGATGCCGAGCATGCGCTCGATCCCACGTATGCCGCGCGCATCGGCGTGGATATCGACGAGGTGCTCATTTCCCAGCCCGATACGGGCGAGCAGGCGCTCGAGATTGTTGACATGCTCGTGCGTTCCGGCGCCATCGATGCCATCGTCGTCGACTCCGTCGCCGCGCTGACCCCGCGTGCCGAGATCGAGGGAGAAATCGGCGACACTACGGTCGGTCTTCAGGCTCGCCTGATGAGCCAGGCGCTTCGCAAGCTCGCCGGCTCGCTGTCCAAGTCCAACACGACGTGCATCTTCATTAACCAGCTGCGTGAGAAGATCGGCGTCATGTTCGGCAACCCCGAGACCACGACGGGCGGCCGCGCCCTTAAGTTCTTCTCTTCGGTGCGTATCGACATTCGCCGTATCGACAGCATTAAGCTTAAGGACGAGGTTATCGGTAACCGCGTGCGCGCCAAGGTCGTTAAGAACAAGGTGGCAGCTCCGTTCCGTTCTGCTGAGTTCGACATCATGTATGGTACGGGCATCTCTAAGGAGGGCTCGATCTTGGACATGGCTGTCGAGTGCGGCATCTGCAAGAAGATGGGCTCCTGGTTTGCCTATGGCGAGGACAAGCTCGGCAACGGTCGCGAGGCCGCCAAGGCGTTCCTGCGCGAACACCCCGATTGCGCTGACGAGATTGAGCATAAGGTCCGCCTTGCCTGCGGGCTTGAGTTTGATGACGATGCTCCGTCCGAGGTCGAGCTGACCGATCAGCCTGCGCCTGAGGAGTTTGACGAGCTTTACGCCATCGATGGTTCCGCCATGCTCGATGATGACGACGAGTAGCGGTTACGCTCATGTCGTATACGGTGACCGAGGCTACGGTCGTCTTTCCCGATAAGAAGGCGGCCTCCTCGTTCTCGAGCGGGTATGCGTCTAAAAAGCCCTGCGCGCATATCGATTGTGAGCTTGAGGGCGGTTTTGAACGGTCCATTTGGATTCCCGTGCGGGTTGCGCGGCTGTATCTCAAAAACCGCCCCGATTTTCCCTGTGATTGGGATAACTTTCGTGAGGCTGTGCAGCTCATCGAGCGTAAATGTGCACTTACCATGGTGACCGAGATGTTATCACGCCGTGACCATGCGACGGGTGAGGTCCGTGACAAGCTGGCTTGCTACGGCTTCCGCCAGCCCGCGATCGATTTCGCCGTCGAGCGCGCCACCGAGTATCACTTTTTAGACGAGAACCGCTTTTGCTCGTACTTTATCGAGGAACGCAAGCGGCGCGGTTGGGGTCAGCGCAAAATCGAGACCGAACTTAAGCGCCGTCATGTCGTGCTCGATGACATTCCCGGTTATCCCGAGGATTATTTTGCCGTCGAAGACGATTTGGCGCGTGCGTCAGCCCTGCTCGCCAAGCGGCGTGTTCCAGAGACGTGCGGATTCGAAAAACTGGTTCGGTTTTTGATGGGCAAGGGCTTCTCGTATCACATCGCCGCCGATGCCGTTAAGGCACGTCTCGATGCCGAATGCGAGGGATGTGCGCTTTAGGCGTATGCGTTTTGTGGCCCCGCCGTTCACCGCGTTTTAGCCGCCGTACTGGGGCCATTTATTTGACAGTTGTTGTGGTTCAACGTACGATAAACACTGTCATTTGCTTTGTGATATGTGCTCATCTGTGATGAGTTTGTTTATATGTTTATCTGTATCCGACCCGCATAAGCTGCGCCCATATTACTCAAATGTCGCGAGCCGTTCATAAGGACGGTTCGCTTTGTTGTGTAACGAATCCATAAAAAGGAGTGAGCATGCCTATCATTGCAGCGCTCGTTGGCATCGTTTTGGGTGCCATCGCCGCCATTGCCTACATGCGCACCGCCAAGCAGGGTAGTCTTCACGAGGCCGACGAAAAGATCCAGTCGGCACACGCACAGGCTGAGTCCCTGATCGGTGATGCAAAGCGTCAGGCCGAGACCCTCAAAAAAGAGGCTCTGCTCGAGGCTAAAGAGGAGATCATCAAGAACAAGCAGGCCGCCGAGGCCGAGGACAAGCAGCGTAAGAGCGAGATTCATACGCTCGAGAACCGCGTGATGCAGCGCGAGGAATCCCTCGATCGCCGCAACGACGCTCTCGACAAGCGCGAGCATCAGCTGTCCAGTCAGGCCGGTCAGGTCGAGAAGCGCTCCCGTGAGCTCGAGGAACTCTGCGCAAAGCAGACCTCCGAGCTCGAGCGTATCGCCGACCTTACCCGCGAGGATGCCCACAAGGAGCTCCTCGATAAGGTTCGCGGCGAGGTCACCCACGAGGCCGCCACGATTATTCGCGAGTCCGAGCAGCAGGTTCGCGCCGAGTGCCACAAGACCGCCCAGGAGATTCTTTCCCTGGCGATTCAGCGCTGCGCTGCCGACCACACTGCCGAGGTCACCGTTACCTCCGTGCACATTCCCTCTGATGACCTCAAGGGCCGTATCATCGGTCGCGAGGGTCGCAACATCCGGACCTTCGAGCAGGTTTCCGGCGTCAACCTCGTGATCGACGACACGCCCGAGACCGTCGTTCTTTCGAGCTTCGATCCGGTCCGTCGTGAGACCGCCCGTGTCGCCCTCGAGAACCTCATCGCCGACGGCCGCATTCACCCCGCCCGCATCGAGGAGATGTATCACAAGGCTGCCGACCTGGTTCAGCAGCGCGTGCGCGAGGCTGGCGAGCAAGCTGCATTCGATACCGGCATTCACGACCTGCACCCCGAGATCGTCAAGACCCTTGGTGCCCTGCGCTACCGTACCTCGTTTGGTCAGAACGTGCTTCAGCACTCCCTCGAAGTCTCTGACCTGTGCGGCGTGATGGCTTCCGAGCTTGGCCTGGACGTTGTGACCGCCAAGCGCGCCGGCCTGCTGCACGACCTGGGCAAGGCAATCGACCATGACGTCGAGGGGCCGCATGCCGTCATCGGCGCTGAGCTTGCCCGCCGTTATGGCGAGAAGCCCGTTATCGTCCACGCTATCGAGGCTCACCATGCCGATGTCGACCCCAACACGGTGCTCGATGTCCTGGTGCAGGCCGCCGATGCTGTCTCTGCCTCTCGCCCCGGTGCCCGTCGCGAGTCTGCCGAGAACTACATCAAGCGTCTTGAGAAGCTCGAGGAGATCGCCAACTCTCATGACGGCGTCGAGCGTACCTATGCCATGCAGGCCGGTCGCGAGGTCCACGTCATGGTTCAGCCGGACAAGATCTCCGATGCCCAGTCCACGGTTCTGGCTCACGATATCGCCCATCAGATCGAGGAAGAGATGGAGTATCCCGGTCAGGTGCGCGTCGTCGTGATTCGCGAGAGCCGCGCTGTCGATATCGCTAAATAATATGAGCGACGCGAACGAGCTCATCTCATTTATCGCGTCGATGTCGGGGGAGGGCAACCTTCGCGTCGAGGAGAACCTTGGCGAGGGGTATGTCCGCCTCCGCGTTTCGGAGGCCGAGCGGCGCCAGGCAAAGCACGACATTCAGCATGTCGAGGATATCGTCATCGAAATGCTCCGTAATGCTCGCGATGCCGGCGCCGACAAGGTCTATCTCGCCACGACCAAGGAAGATGGCGTCCGCACGCTTGTCTTTCTGGATAACGGCTCGGGTGTTCCGCAGGATATGCAAGAGCGAATCTTCGATGCTCGCGTTACCTCAAAGCTCGAGAGCATGAAGATGGACCGTTGGGGCGTTCACGGTCGTGGCATGGCATTGTTTTCGATCAAGCAGAACACCGACGAGGCCCGCGTGGTCACGTCTGGTGTCGATCTTGGCTCAGCCTTTAAGGTGAGCGTTGCGGCCGACCGCCTCAGCGAGCGTGCCGATCAGTCCAGCTGGCCCCAGGCCGTCAAGGATGAGGACGGACGTTATGTCTGTGCTCGCGGTCCGCATAATATTATTCGCGCTGCCTGTGAGTTTGCGCTCGAGGAGTTGCGTGGTTGCGATGTCTATCTTGGTTCTCCGTCTGAGATTGCCGCGACCCTTTATGCTCAGGCGTCAAGTCGGCTCGATACGTCTCGTCTCCTGTTTATTGATGATGAGAGCGAGCTTCCGGTTGTCGATCGTTTAGGCCTTGCCTCTGATGCCGAGGACTTTATTCGTATTTGTTCGGGTTTGGGTCTTGAAATGTCCGAGCGCACGGCCCATCGCATTTTGGCAGGGCAGATTAAGCCCGTTCGCGGTGTGACTGCGCGTCTGCTGCGCGAGCGTGACTCATCCTCGCATGCGCCGGCTCCTGTCGATCTCGCGAAGGATCGTCGTGGGCTGCGTATTGCCAAGGATGACATGGCACAGTTTTCGCGTGCTGTGGAGCGCGACTTTAATGACCTTGCCGCCCGGTACTATCTCAATCTTTGCGGCGACCCAAAGATCCGTGTTTCGCGTGATCGAATCACCGTGACCTTCGATCTTGCCAAAGAGGAATAGTGCCTTTACCGAGTCCACTCGGTACGATAAAGTTATTGCAGTTAAAACGTACTTTTAAACGCAGGAGTTTCTTCATGGATTGCCTGAAGGTATCAAGCAAATCATCGCCCGCGTCCGTTGCCGGCGCCATCGCCGGCATGGTCAAGGATGGTGTACCCGTCAACATCCAGTGTGTCGGTGCCGGTGCTGTCAACCAGGCCATTAAGGCCGTTGCTATCGCGCGCGGTTTTTTGATTCCAACCGGTTTTGATATTTCCTGCGCGCCTGTGTTCTCCGACATCCTCATTAACGGGGAGTCGCGCACGGCCATCCGCCTTTCTATCTACGTTCACCAGATCAATCGAGCTGCTATGGATAACGTCGTCATGGATGATGTTAAGCCTGTGGCATAGCTTCTGCTTGCCTCGTTTCGCTCCCCATCGTTAGGACTTATGCACATGGACCAGCGTTCCGTACGCGATATTCTTGCCGGTAAAACCTACTTTATCCGCACCTTTGGCTGTCAGATGAATCAGCACGACTCCGAGCGTGTGAGCGGTCTGCTTGATTCGTATGGCTGCCTCATGGCGCTCGATCCCGAGCATGCCGATATCGTTGTCTTCATGACATGCTGTGTGCGTGAGGCCGCCGATACTCGCCTGTACGGTCAGTGCAATTCCTGCAAAAGCCTGCCGCCTTCGCCTTCGGGCAAGCGTGTGGTTGCCGTGGGCGGCTGCATCGCGCAGCGTGATGGAGAGGGCCTGCTCACCAACGTCGATAACGTCAATGTCATCTTTGGCACGCATTCCATCGCACATGTGGCCGAGCTCATTGCCGAGGCGTTCCTTGATGGTAAGCGTCATATCCGCACCAATGAGCATGAGGATACGGATGCCATGAGCATGCCGTGGCATCGCGAGGCCCAGTATCACGCCTGGGTGCCCATCATGACAGGCTGCAATAATTTCTGCACCTATTGCATCGTGCCGTACGTGCGCGGTCGCGAAAAAAGTCGCCCCTTCGAGGAGATTGTCGACGAGGTGACCGGTTTGGTGCGCCAGGGCGTGCGTGAGATTACGCTGCTGGGCCAAAACGTTAACTCATATGGTCGCGATCTGTTTGGCAAGCCGCGTTTTGCCGATCTGCTGCGTGCCGTGGGCGATACGGGTGTGGAGCGCATCTTCTTTACGTCTTCGCATCCCAAGGACCTGCTGCCCGAGACCATCGACGCCATGGCCGAGACGCCTGTCGTTATGCCGCAGTTGCACCTGGCCGTCCAGTCAGGTTCGACACGGATCCTCAAAGAGATGAATCGCCGTTATACACGCGAGGACTATCTGGGCCTGGTCGATCGCATTCGCAACCGCATGCCCGATATCGCGCTCTCGACCGACATTATCGTTGGCTTCCCGGGCGAGACTGAAGAAGACTTTGAGCAGACGCTCTCACTTGCCGAGACGGTCCGCTATGCTCAGGCCTATACCTTCATCTATTCCAAGCGCGCCGGTACCCCGGCCGCCGAGATTGACGATCCTACGCCGCATGAGGTTATTCTCGAGCGTTTCAACCGCCTGGTTAAGGTTATCGAGACCACGGCGCACGAGTACAACCAGGGTGAGCTTCATACTGTGGTGCCGGCGCTCATTGAGGGAACGAGTAAAAAGAACGACGCGGTCCTGCTGGGCAAGAGTCCCAAGAATCAGACCGTGCATGCGCCTATCCCCGAGGGTTACAGCATCGATCAGCTTGTTGGCAAGATCGTTGATGTTGACGTTGACGTTGCCAAGACCTGGTATTTGTCCGGCTCCGTTGTGGGCGAGCCGCGCTAATGGTTTCTCCCGGGGCAGGTCTTTCCGCCGTTGCGATCGTCGGTCCGACGGCGGTTGGTAAGAGTGATGTTGCCGACCGTTTGGCGGCTCGTCTTTCGTCCGAAGTGCTGTCGTGCGATGCGATGCAAATCTATCGCGGCATGGACATCGGTACCGCAAAGATGGCGCCCGATGAGTGTACGGCGCCGCTGCGTCTCGTCGACATTGTAGAGCCGGGTGTGGCGTACTCTGCGGCGCTTTATCAGGCTGACGCTCGCGCGCATGTTGAGCGTTTGCTTGGCGAGGGCCGCCTACCGGTGTTTTGCGGGGGCACAGGCTTGTATCTCAAGGCCGCCCTCGATGAGATGGACTTTCCCTCGGGCGAACTTGAGGACGATCGCCGTGTGGGCTATCAGGAGCTTGCCGAGCGTATTGGCGAGGAAGAACTGCATGCCCTGCTTGCCGAGCGTGACCCCGAGTCCGCTGCGGTCATCCACCCCCATAATGTTCGCCGCGTGATTCGCGCGCTCGAAATGTACGATGATGGCGTCTCCTATGCGCAGCAAAAGTCGCAGTTTAGTGTTCCGCGCGAGCATTATCACGCTCTGTGGTTTGGTCTGACGCGTAATCGCGAGGTGCTCTACGAGCGCATTAACCTGCGCGTCGATCTGATGTTTGAGCAGGGCCTTGTCGATGAGGTCCGCGGTCTTATGGACCAAGGGCTGGGAGATGCCCTGACTTCGATGCAGGCAATTGGCTATAAAGAGATTATCGATGCTTTCAATGGCGTGACGAGCATGGATGAGGCTCGCGAACTCATTAAGATGCGTTCGCGTTGCTATGCCAAACGTCAGCTTTCGTGGTTTAAACGCGATGACCGCATCGTGTGGTTTGATATGGATGAATGTACGATCGATGAGGTCGTTGAGGATATCCTGCATCGTATTGAGGCTGTCTAATGGCCCGTTTTCCCCTTGTTCCCACGGCACCCGAGCCCGAGCGTGCCATATTAGTTGGTGTTGAGTGGCGCGACAATGCGTGGCCGCTCGATCGTTCGCTTGACGAGCTTGAGCGCCTGGCCCATACGGCTGGCGCCCAGTGTGTGGCGCGTTTGTCACAGCGTCTGGTTAAGCCGTATCCAAAATCGTTTATCGCTTCCGGTAAGGTTGAAGAGCTGTGCGGCCTGGTACATCGTATGGATGTCGATGTCGTTATTTTTGACGACGACCTGACGCCCTCGCAGCAATCCTATTTGGAGAAAGCCGTGGGCGAGCCGGTAAAGATTATCGATCGTACAGCACTGATCCTGGATATCTTTGGCCTGCATGCTCAGACGCGTGAGGGACGCCTACAGGTACAGCTGGCGCAGCTTCAATATCTGTTGCCTCGTCTGCGCGGTATGTGGAGCCATCTTGCCAAGGAGCAGACGCGCGGCGGCATCGGTTCGCGCTTTGGCCAGGGTGAAAGCCAGCTCGAGGTTGACCGTCGCTTGATTCGCAATAAGATTACCGCGCTTCGTCGTGAGCTTAAGCAGGTTGAACAGCGCCGCGATGTCCAGTCTAAGAGCCGCATTGAGTCACCGGCGTTTCGCGTCGCGTTAGCCGGTTATACCAATGCCGGTAAATCGACGTTACTCAATCGTCTGACCGGCTCTACGGTACTTTCGCAGGACAAGCTGTTTGCTACGCTCGACCCGACGACGCGTTCGTATCGCCTGCCCGGCGGTCGCGGCATGACGATCACCGATACCGTCGGCTTTATTCAAAAGCTACCGCATGGTTTGGTCGATGCCTTTAAATCGACGCTGTCCGAGGTGTTGGGTGCCGATCTAATTCTCAAAGTCGTAGATGCGTCTGACGAAGACTACGAGCGCCAGCTCGAGGCGGTCGATCGCGTTCTTGACGAGATCGGTGCCGGCGAGCGTTTGACGCTTACGGTGTTCAATAAAATCGATCTTCTCGATAGCGTTGATCGATTGAGTTTCCGTCGTCGTTATCCGGAAGCCGTTCTGTTCTCGGCCCAGACGGGCGAGGGACTTGACGATCTCGTCGACCGTATTGCTCGTGAGGCGGCTGCTACCGATGTGTTGCTCTCTGCTGATATCCCGTATCGCGAGGGCGCCCTCATTACGCTGGTGCATGAGCAGGGAACCCTTTTGCACGAGGAATATCTTGAGGACGGCGTTCGTATTGTGGCGAAGCTGCCGGCCCGTATCGCGCCGCGGCTCGAGCGTTATCGCACCGAGTAGACGAGCTCCAAAATGCCCAGAATGATGGGCTGATGCAGCAGATAAAAGGGGAGTGCATGACGTCCAAGGCTGGCGAGCGCCGGCAGGGGGTTGGCGTAGGCCCAACTTGGGGCGGTCTTACCGATTCCCTGCGCTATGTGTGCGGCGAAGTATCCTGCAAGATACATAAAGATAAACGGGATGATGGGGTAGTAATCACCTGAGATAAATCCAGGGCTCGGAAATCCTAGCCACGCCAGGTATGGGACAGGGTAGGTCGTTTTGGGGATGCTCCAGGTGAGGGCGAACAACACAAGGCATAGGGACATGCCCCATCTCGCGGAAATCTTCTTAAGGACGGGATTGGTCAACGCTACGATGCCGGTACATGCGGCCATACAGTAGATGATGCCAAAATTAACCGAATCGTCGACTGAGACAAGTGTTGTTGCCAACCAGACGACGAGTGCTGCTAAGGCGTATTTGGCGGCACGTTTGATATTGTTGCACGAAAGAGTGCACATCCAACCCGCGATAAACAAGAATACCCAGCTGATGCTGGCGCGCCAGATGTCTTGAAAGACAGTCTGGGTAAACCAGGGCATATCCCAGTCGTACAGGTAGGCAAGATCGTAGCAAGCGTGAAAACCTGCCATTGAAATCATCGTAAACCCGCGAACGGTATCAAAGATGGTGATGCGTTTTTGCATTACGAGAACCGGCGCATTAAGCCGACGACTTTGCCCAAGATAACGGGATTCGTTGCATAGATAGGCTCCATGGTGTCATTCTCAGGCTGTAGGCGTACGCGTCCCTGCTCCTTGTAGAACGTCTTGACGGTCGCTGAACCATCAATCATGGCCACGACAATTTCGCCGTTCATGGCACTCTTTTGTTCACGGACGATGATGTAATCGCCATTGAAGATGCCGACATTGATCATTGAGCTCCCATGCACTTCAAGGATAAAGGAACCCTGATCAGTGGCGATTTCGGTCGGGATCGTAAAAGTGTCTTCGATATTCTGCTCGGCCAGAATGGGAATCCCAGCCGCGACGCGACCAACGAGCGGTAGCGAGACCGTTCCGCGAGGTGCGGTTGGCTCGTCAGATTTAGAAATTGAGACAGAGGAACCGTCCTCGTTAAAGAGTTCCAGGGCGCGCGGTTTGGTGGCATCGCGCTTGAGTAGCCCGCGCGCCTCCAGGGCAGATAGATGGGCGTGCACGGTGCTGGGGGAGGAAAGGCCCACGGCAGAAGCCATCTCGCGCACGCTGGGCGGATAACCCTTCTCCTGCTGATATTCCTTGATGAAGTCGTAAATTTGCTGCTGACGCTTGGTAATTTTGCGAGCCATCAGGGCATCCTCTCTACCCATGTCAAACAAATGTTCGAATTTTGCTTGACAGGAACAACTGTTCGAAGATAATAATAACCGAACATTCGTTCTCGCGCTAGACATTTTTGTCCGCACGGCTTGATAAAACTGTTCTCAGCAAAACACGCGAGAGGAGAACATGATGAACGCAACGAATATGGTCCAGGGAAACCTCGCCCTTAAGCTCGAGACGCCTGCAGAACCCACTTTTACGGTTGTTCAGGGTGGCCGCTCCGGCTTTCAGCCTTTGACCGTAAAGCCTGCTCGCAATCAGCAGGCTGTAATCGCGCCGGCTCGCGTTGCCCTGAAGGTTCCGACGATTGTCGCCGTTGCCGTTGCGCTTACGCTCTTCTTTGTCCTCGCTATGTCGGTCTTTAGCGCTCGTCACGCCGCGTATGCCGAGTCCGTTTCCAACGTTACCTACGAGACCATTCGCGTTCAGCCTGGTGATTCTCTTTGGTCGCTTGCCGAGGAATATCCAATCGAAGGCCTTTCCACGCAAGAGACTTCCGACATGATCCGTAACGTCAATCATCTGGAGCATGGTTCGCTCGCCGCCGGTGCGCATCTTAAGGTTCCTGCTCGTTCGTAATCATTATCGCGCTGCGCATGGTACCCTTGTTATCGTTTAAGAGGAGGTACCATGCGCTGTCCCAAATGCGGCAAGGCACATACCCGCGTCGTTGATTCTCGTATGCAGGAGTCAAATAACACCATTAAGCGCCGTCGCGAATGTTGCTCGTGTAACTATCGCTTTACAACGTTTGAGCGATGCGAAGACCCAATCGAGGTCATTAAGTCAGACGGAACCAAGCAGCGGTTCGATCGCAATAAGCTGCTCGTCGGCTTGATGCGCGCCACCATCAAGCGCGATATCGACACTAAGAAGCTCAATGAGATTATCGACGATATCGAGGTCGAGCTGCGTTCTCGTACGCTGACGGCCGTCACGTCCCATGAGTTGGGTGACATGGTGCTCAAGCGCTTGGCCAAGATCGACAAGGTGGCGTACATCCGCTTTGCCTCGGTCTACCGCGATTTCAAAGACGTCGATGAGTTTCTGCAAGAGCTTGACAAGCTAAGGTGATTCCATGTCCAACATTACCGTCAACATAAAGCGTCTCGACCCCACCGTCGAGCTTCCCAAATACGCCCATCCCACCGATGCCGGTTTGGATCTGCGCTCCAACGAGGACTGCGTCCTGAGGCCCTTCGAACGTCGTCTGGTCTCTACTGGGCTGGCCATCGCCCTGCCCGACGGTTACGCCGGCTTCGTCCAGCCCCGCAGCGGCTTGGCCATCAAGCAGGGCCTGTCTATAGTCAATACGCCGGGCCTCATCGACGCCCACTACCGAGGAGAACTCAAGGTTATCCTCATCAACCTGGATCCCTCCAACAACATCCAAATCAACAAAGGCGACCGCATCGCCCAACTCGTCATCCAAGAAGTCCCCACGGTTAACCTCATAGAAGTAGAAGAACTAGACGAAACCGACCGAGGCAACGGAGGCTTCGGTTCTTCTGGTGTGGCTTAGCCCATTTCTTCGTTGAAAATGGGCGTCGTAATGCCCGCTCGCCCCTGGGAGGCCCCTATATATCATCCCGTGCTCAAACATTCTCGCTTCGCTGCGAAACTGCGCGCGGGACGATATATAGGGGCCTCCCAGGGGTGAGCTACGTTTACATGCTCGTAATCGGTTATGGCTTCCCATCTGAAGCCGAATGCTGTATCTAGAAACTGTGTCTAACAAGTAATCCGATCTGACAAAGAGACGGCTCCTTTGTCAGATCGGATTACTTTGATTACTTGTTTCCGAGTTCCCCTTCGCTGCTTTTCGTAGGGTAACCGATATGGCTGCTAGTGCGTACGTATAGCCGTGGCGCAGGGCGCCCACACATATCGTTCCACGCGCAGTTTCGCAGCGAGCGAAGCGAAGCGAGAATGTTTGAGCATGGAATGATATGTGTGGGCGGCCTGCGCCACGGCGGACAGTCCAATGTTAGCGGATATGCGCAGGCTTGCCGCCCCAGTAGAAGCGGCAGAAGGCTCGTTTGCGCTTTTGGGGTTTGCCTACGAGCTCCATGGTTGCGATGGCTATATCTTCGGCTGCGTGGGGGCGGCGTAGTACTTCGCCGTTGATGAGTAGGGCTTTGAGTGATTCGGGATGGTCGTGCAGGTGACGTAGGGTAACGATGAGCTCTCGTGCGGTGGTGACATGCATGCTGGCGCCCATGCCGGTGAGCATCGTGGTGTTGGCCTTTTCCTGGCCATAGGACTTGCCCAGCAGGATCATCGGCAGATGTGCGCATAGGCACTCGGTGACGGTGAGCCCGCCCGACTTGAGGATTGCCAGGTCGCAGCCGTGCATGAGGGCCGCCATGTCATCCACGTAGTCCAGAACTGTGACGTTTTCGAGCTTCATGGCGTCGAAGAGCGTTTTGAGTCGGGCGGCGTATTCCTTATCCTTGCCCGGCAAAAAGATAAAGTGCATGTCCTCGAAGCTGCGCAGGAAGGGGAGGGTGCGGTCCATCTCCGCGCGAAAGCGAACGTACGGTTGAGGTAAACTGGCGCCGGCCATTACCAGCACAATGGTCTTGTCGACGGGGAGGTTGAACTTCTGAAGTTCTTCCTTGCGACTGTAATCCGTGTCAAACCCGGCGCGAATGGGGATACCTGTAATGCGAATCTTTGCTTCGGGGACCTTACGGGGGCGGAGCGTTTCGGCCATAAATTCGTTGGCAACACAGAATAGATCGGTGTCCTTGTGGGGCCACCAGCCCTCGACTTCGTAGTCGGTCGGTACGCAGATGACCGGATAATCGATACCCGTAATTACGCGGGCACCCACGGCAACATTGGCTGCTGTGATGTGCGTTGCGACCACAGCTATGGGCCTGCGGCTACGAATATATTCGTTGAAGGCGGGGAACATAATTCGCGACCATGCCGTGCCGCCACCCCAAAGAAGATGTCCCGTAAGCGTATATCGCCAGGTCAGGTCGTAGATGGGGCGCGTTGCTCCCGTAAAAGAAGCCGCGGTCTTATTGCCGTCAAATTTAATACGTCCAAAATCAAGGATATCGAGCACTTCAATCTCAACATCCTCGGGGATGCCGCTGTTGCCGCGGATGAGGTCGAATGCCTGCGCAATCGCATTTGCGGCGGCCTTGTGGCCCGAGCCGACCGAGGCGTGAACGATGGTCACGAGAGGTTTTTGCTGAGCCAAGAGCGAGGTTTGCTCCGATTGGGGAGTGCTGTGCGTGAGCAGGGGAGCGTCGTCGCTCGTCTGCGTCTGATCCATCGATAACTCCCCTTCGACGTTGTAACACGGATTTATCATTGTAGTGCATGAGTGTCACGTTCACGTAAATTTGGGTATGAGCGCAAAGAACGTCAATGTATCGACGAGAGGATATTCCATGACTACCGATCAGCCGATTGATGTTGCGATTATCGGTGGAGGCCCCGCGGGCTATGCTGCCGCCATTTACGCTGCGCGTGCCAACCTGACGACGACCGTGATTGAGCAGGGCATGTCGGGCGGACAGATCGCCACGACCAATGAAGTCGAGAACTATCCGGGCATTCCGCTCTTGAGTGGCGCCGAACTCGGCGAGCGTTTTCAGCAACATGCAGAGGGACTGGGAGCGCAGGTTACATGGAGCATGGTTACGGGTATCGATTACGATGCCGATGCAGCGCTGTTTACGGTGCATCACGATATGGGCGATACGCTGGCCTCGAGCGTTATCGCTTGCATGGGTGCCACGCCGCGATCTGCTGGTTTCGCTGGCGAGGATACGTATCGCGGTCGTGGCGTTTCGTATTGCGCGACGTGTGACGGCATGTTCTTCCGTGGCAAGCAGGTCTTTGTTATCGGAGGCGGCAATTCGGCATGCGAGGAGGCACTGTTCTTGTCCGACATTGCCAGCAGCGTGACCATCGTGCTGCGTCGCGATCAGTTCCGTGCACCCGAGGGCGTTGTGAATAAGGTGCTTGCTAAGGACAATATTTCAGTTAGGTACCAAACTAGTATTGTTGAGCTTTCTGGTGAAGCGATGCCCACGACAATTACATTCAAGGACAATGCGACTGGTGAAATGCACACTGAGTCCTTTGAACCTGGCTCTTTTGGCATCTTTGTCTATACGGGGACGCAGCCACATACCGAGCTTGTTGAGCATCTAGTCGCTCTGGCTCCCGACGGTGGCATTGTTACCGACGAGTCAATGGCCACCCGCACACCCGGCCTATTCGCAGCCGGCGATATCCGTTCCAAGCGTTTACGCCAGGTTGTGACCGCTGTTTCGGACGGAGCCATAGCGGCAACCAGCGCATACGCGTTTCTCCGCGGATAAGTACTATAATATATCTTATGTAAGGTTGCTATCTTTAATACAAAGTGGTTGGACGGTGCATCAATGTGCTGTCCAACCACTTTTACTTTCCTGCTATATAGTATGCAAAACTAGATAACCTAGAATACAATATAGCTAATGAACGGAGGATCCTTATGAACCACGCCAAACGCGTTATCCCGATGTCCGATTCGTCGGTCAGCATTAAGCCTGAGGATATTCAGCCCACTGTGCTACCCGATGCGTTTATTCAGTCCGATATCGTACGCAAACTCAATACGTTGAGTCTGCCGCGCTATGACCAGTTGCCCAATGTGACGCTCTACCGCGACCAGGTCATTGAGTATGTTGCGCTGTGGATGGAGCCGCTGTCCCTTTGCGTTGAGCAGCCTATCATTACGCCATCGATGATCAATAACTACGTAAAGGTTGGCCTGGTGCCTGCTCCGGTCAAAAAGCAATATGGCCGCGAGCAGATTGCCCGCCTGATCGCTATCTGCATCTTTAAGCAGGTGCTACCTATTGCTGCGGTGCAGGCACTCTTTAACATTCAGCGTTTGAGCTACGATGCCCCGACGGCCTTCGATTATGTGATCGATCAGCTCGAGGCATCGATTCGTTCGGCGTTTTCCGTTGAGCAGACGCCGGTTCCCGATACGGCGCATCAGGTAACGCGTGAGTCGCTGCTTGTGCGCAGCGCGGTTTCATCCTTTGTTTCGAAGGCTTACTTGATGAGCTATCTCAAGTTCAACGGGTTTAATAGCTAGCCGAAGTATTAAACGGGCGGGACAAAGAACCATCTGTCGCTTTGTCCCGCCCGTTATTTTGCTTGGTTGGACTTTATTTGCCCGAAGCTACGCCCATGCCGTAGCCGATGATCAGGCCGTGCATCTCGGCGTAATAGGAATCCAGGCCGTTGCAGGGCATAATGATGGTCTTGGAGCCGGGCCAATGCTCGACTATGCGGTCAGTAAGCGCCTGGGCTCCAGCTTCGTTCTCAACGTGATCGATGACGACCTCACCGCCCGTAAAGCCCTCGGCTTCCATAGTGTCGATGATCTTGTTGAGCATCTTCTTTTCGCCACGCGTGTGCCCGACGAGTTCGATTTTACCGGCCTCACTCGCTGTGCCCAAAATACGGATATTGAGCTTGTTGGCAATGACGCCAGCTGCCTTAGGGATACGTCCGGCTTTGGCGAGGTTTTCGTAATTGCACAAGCTGAAGAGGATTTTGCTGTTCTGTTCAAGGCTATCGAAGTATGCGCAAGCGTCCTCGAATGAGACATTCGGATTGCTTGCAAGATAGCGGTCGAACAACAAGAAAATGAGGTCCATTTTGCCGCCAGCTGCGCGTGAATTGACTAGATGAATCTGCCGGTCGGACTCCTCGGCAAGAACCATATCGCGAGCCGTGGCTGCCGCGTTGTAGCTGCCCGACACGCCCTCAGAGATCGGCATGCAGATGGTCTTGTCTGCCAATTTGAAGAGCTCGGCCCACTCCCCTACGCTGGGACAAGCGCTCGAAGAAGCGTTCGTCTCCGCCTGAACAGCGCAGTTGAGCTCATGAACATCGAGCGAAAGGTCATCGACGAATTCGCGCTCCCCCACTCGAATTTTGAGGGGCGCAAATGCAAAGGTGGTATGGGGTGCGGTCGGTTGCCAATCGCGGAGGTTACAGCTTGAATCTGAGATAAGTGCCCAGCTCATAGAGGGTCCTTTCTAATTGTTCTTCAACAATTATAGCCATCTTGCAAACTGAATGTACGGCTATCTAGTTTTGAATACTAGATAGCCGTACAAGATTAGAGAAAAAAGAATGGACCTCGCGACTTAAAGCCACGAGGTCCACATTCACACGCTGTGTAAGATGACTTAGTAACGCACGAAGATATAGTTATTGTTCATGCCGGCGGCAACGGAGCTGATGATAACACCCGTGTTGTAGTCGGAAGCATGAATCATCTGACCACCACCGATGTAAATGCCGGTGTGGTACGAGTTGACCACAACGTCACCGGGCTGCGGATCGGACACACGCGTCCAGCCCATAAAGGTACCCGTGGTGCCCAGGCGGCAATAGCGACCGGTGAGGCAATAACTAACAAAACCAGAGCAGTCGAAGCTGTTCGGGCCAATTCCGCCCCAGGAATAAGCGCAACCAAGCTTGCTGTATGCACGCGAGACAACAGAACCGCCATCGACGGACTGGCTCGGAGCAGAAGGCGTCGGAGCCGAAGCAGGCGTGGAGGGCTGCGGCGTCGGAGCAGGTGCCGGCGTAGGAGCCGGAGTGTTGCCGCCCTGGTTGTTGTTATTGCTGGTCTGGCCACCGTTGTTGGTGTTCTCGGTCGTACCGGCAGTCTCGTTGCTCACCGTGGCCTTCTCGGCGGTGCTGGCGTTGATGCCGGCCTGCAGCGCGGCGTTGGCCTCGGCCTCGGCGGCAAGCTCGGCCTGCAGCTGCGAATCCAGGGAGTTTACGACGTTCTGGGCTTCAGCCTGCTGGGCGTTAAGCTCGTCGACCTTCTTTTGCGTGGCGGCGACGTTCTTCTCCTGCTCGGCCTGCTTATCGGTGAGCTGCTGCTTAAGCTCCTTGACCTCTTGAATGGTCTGAGCTTGCTTATCGGAAACTTTGCCGTAGTAGAACAGACGGTTGAGCATATCGCTCAGGTCATCGACACCCGTCAGAACCTGAAGCAGGCTCAGACCTCCGGTTTTGTACTCGCCGGCGACATAGGTCGAGAGCTTGGCCTGACCATCGGCGATCTCTTGCTGCTTTTGCGTGATCTCGCCAGCAGTCTGATCGAGCGCCTGCGTCTGCGTGGCGAGTTCATCGTAAATCTGCTGGGTTTGGGTACCGATCTGCTCGAGCTTAGTACGAGCAGCGGCAAGGTCGGATGCGGTATCGGCGTAGGCAGGAGCCGCGAGGCCCAAGCCCAAAACACAAGCGAGGGTTGCCGTAGCAGCGCAGCGTGCCATGTTTTTATGCGTGTTTGCTGTGCGCATGTAGCTTCCTTTCCAGTAACTAAGGGTAACGGCTAGTCCACCGTCACCAGGCTAAAGAGCTCCACATCGTCATCAGACGGCGTGAGCTTCTCGCGCGGGTTGAGAAACGCAAGCTCAAGGATACAACCGTAACCGACAAGCTTTGCGCCCATATCTCGCACCAGTTTACCTGTTGCCTCGACGGTTCCGCCCGTCGCGACCAAGTCGTCCAGAATCAACACGGTATCTTTAGAGCTGATAGCGTCGGCATGGATCTCAATGGAATCCGTTCCGTACTCGAGCTCGTAGCTCTGGCTTACGGTCTCGCGCGGTAGCTTGCCCGGTTTACGTGCGGGAACAAAGCCGGCGCCAAGGGCTACAGCCACCGGTACGCCAACCATAAAGCCGCGAGCCTCGGGACCCACGACCTTGGTGATTCCCATGCCGGCAAAGTGCTCGGCGAGGGAATCGGTCATGGCTTTGAGCGCCTCGGGATTGCCAAAGAGCGGCGTGATGTCTTTAAAGATGACTCCGGGCTCGGGATAGTCGGGGATGTCGACGATTTGAGATTCGAAGTCGTACATTGCATGACCTTTCAATGGGTTCCCGAAATTTCAGCAGCGGTTATTTGCCCGCGGTGGCGGTGCCGGATTGCGAAGGGGGGACGACCTTGAGCGGCTTGACGAGAGAATCCTCGTGCGAAGCCGGCGCGGCTATCTCTTCGTTTTTGGCCTTGGTGGACTCGGAGCGAGTGATTTCCTCATCGAGTGCATCGATGTCGGCGTCCTCGACCACGGCGTTGAGCGACTCAAAAACGCGGTTCTTGAGCAGCGCAGTGTGCACACCTTCCGTCAGGTCGTGAAGCTTCTTAAACGCACGCTCGAGCTTGGCGTCGCGCTCGTCATCGGAGGTATCCATGCCGAGCATGCTCACGAGCACCTGCTCAAACATCGAGGACTCGCGGTTGGCGGAAGACACGTACTGACGCAGGTTGCGCGGCTCGATATGGAAGCGTGACAGCTCGGAGCAGTAGCGGATGATCGGAAAATCGCGGCCATCGACAAGCTCGCGATTCTGCGGACTCTTGATGATGCGAATGAGGTCGTTCTCGGCAAGCGAGCGGATAAATGAAATCTCGACGCCCAACATATCGGGAATGGTCTCGATGGGATGCAGCTTTTGCTTAGTCTCCTTGGGCTCCGTCTTGAGCGGAACATCGGATAGCAAGCCCACCTCGTAGGCGAGCGTTGACAGGTCCGTGGCGTTTTCCAAGCGCTGCTTAATCACGTTGAGCGGCATGTAGCGGGTCTTCTGCAAGTGCAGGATGACCTCCAGGCGATCAACGTCCTCCTTAGAGTACTGACGGTATCCCTTAGGCGTACGATGAGGGGTAATGAGCCCCTCATCCTCTAGAAATCTAATTTTTGAGTTCGAAAGATCGGGGTATGCGCCTCGAAGTAGGTTGACGACTTGGCCGATACTCAGATAGTTGCGTTCGGCCATGCCCTACTCACCGGTTTCGATGCGCTCCGGCGTGCTCTCGTGGTAGATGAGCGTAAACGTACCGATCTGGACGGAAGAACCGTCGTGCAGCGGGGCTGCATTGACGATGGCACCGTCGACCCAGGTGCCATTGAGCGAGCCCAAGTCTTCGATGCGAGCGCCGAGGCCCTCGCGGATAATGCGCGCGTGGCTGCGCGAAACAGTCATGTCATTGAGGAAGATGCCATTCGCAGGATCGCGGCCGATGGTGGTCACGTCTTCCTCGAGCTCAAAGGCGGCACCAGTCTGCGGACCCTTGACGATGGACAGAACGGGGGCGGTGATGCGCACGTTGGCCATGAGGTCGGGAACGGTGACGTCGCTTGAAGGCACGCGGAATACGCAGGTAGCGTCAGCAGTCTTATCATTCTGAGGCATATTGTTAACCATGTTGTCCATGACAACCCCTAACTTATCGCGGACGTGCCGCAAATAATGAACCGTACGTAATCATACCCCAACGAATCAGTCTTCGATTTCAGGGTTCAGAAAGTCGATGTCCTCGTCCTCGGGATGCGTGAGAGCCTGTTTAATGGCCGCTCCGCCCTTAATGGAGTAGATGACAGCCGTGAGCATGGAGAAGGTCACGCCGCCGTACACAAAGAAGATGCCGAGGGGCACCGAGCTTCCGTTGAGGCCCGGGAAGGCCGTAAGGGATGAAGGTAAAAGATGCAGGCCGTCAACAACGGGGAAACCGAGCAGCATGAGCGAGAAGCCGGTCATGAGCAGCGCTGTGGCAATCTTTCCGGGGAAGACGACATCGATGGGGCGACGGTGATAATGGCGCACGATAAGCGTGCCGATGCCCAGATAGATGTCGCGGCCGATAATGAGCACGCAGACCCAGATGGGCAGCTCTCCGCGAACCACCAGTCCAAGTACGCCGGTGAACAGCAGCGCGCGGTCGCAAATGGGATCCATGACCTTGCCGAGCCATGAGACCGTCTTAGTCATGCGGGCGATCTGCCCGTCCATCCAATCGGTGGAGGCGGCAACGGCGTAGATAACGATGGCGATGACGCGGTTGTTATCCGTCACAAACAGGTACAGGAATACCAGGGTGAGGATCAGGCGCGTAAAGGTGATGAAATTGGAGATCGTAAAGATCTTATTCGACGGGTAATCGGAAGTGCCGATAAGCTCCTTTTTGATCTTCTTTTTGATGCCCACAGGACTCCCCCGCTGGTTAACAACAAAACTTTCGATACTATACCCGTTCCTGCGATGTCTATCCAGCGCAAGCATAGAGAGTCCAGACATGTGGAGGGCGCTTTTAGGCGGCGGGGATTTCGCATTCGTGTACATCAGCCTCCAAACATGTCGAAAAATGTCGATTTTGGTGGCTGATGTACACGTTTTGATTCGGTGATTACATCGATCGGGAACGTTGTTGCTTTAAGCAAATTAATCATGATGACTGAAAACAAAAAAGGTCAGACACTAGGTGCCTGACCTGCAAACTTCTGGTCGGGACGACTGGATTCGAACCAGCGACCCCTTGACCCCCAGTCAAGTGCGCTACCAAGCTGCGCCACGTCCCGAA
>CABUJH010000019.1 GCA_902491895.1 uncultured Collinsella sp.
GGCGTCCAAAAAGCGTGAGTTGGCGTTGGTGTCGCGCAGCACCTATATCAAGGAGAAGGCGCTGCAGTGGATCTTCTTTGCCTGCGCGTTTTTGGCGGTCGTTACCGTCATCCTGATTTTTGTCTTTACCACGTACTCGGCGCTGCCCGTCTTTACCGACATCGGTCTGGCGGACTTCTTTAGCTTTACGTGGGCGCCCTCTGAGGGCCACTACGGCATCATGTCGCTGCTTGCCGGCTCAGGTCTAGTGACCGTCGGTGCGCTCGCCATGGGCGTGCCGCTAGGTGTGGGTACGGCCGTGTACCTGGTCGAGATCGCCGGCAAGCGCGTGCGCAAGCTCATCAGCCCTGCCGTCGACCTGCTGGCCGGCATCCCTTCTATCATCTACGGCTTTTTCGGCATGATCATCATCCGCCCGTTTATCGCACAACTGACCGGCGGTCTTGGTTTTGGCGCACTGACGGCGTGGTTCGTGCTTGCCATCATGATCGTCCCCACCATCACCACGCTCACCATCGATGCCCTCAATTCCATTCCCATGGGCATTCGCGAGGCATCCTATGCCATGGGCGCCACCAAGTGGCAGACCATCTATAAGGTCGTGTTACCTGCCGCCAAGCTGGGTATCGTGGATGCCATCGTGCTGGGTATGGGCCGTGCCATCGGCGAGACCATGGCCGTGCTCATGGTCGTGGGTAACGCCCCGGTTATTCCCGACAGCATTGCGAGTCCCATCTCGACGCTCACGAGCCAGATTGCGCTCGACATGAGCTATTCCTCGGGTCTGCATCGCTCGGCGCTGTTCGGCATGGGCGTGGTCCTGTTTATCATCTCCGCCACGCTGGTGGGCATCGTCCGTCTGATTTCCAAGAAGAAGAGGGGGTAGGCTATGTCCGATTCCGTTGACGCGACGGTCAATACGACCTCGTCGCGCGAGCGCATCAAGCGTGCCCTTTCCCACGGCAAGAAGGGCCGCATCAACAAGGACCTGTCCAACAAGATCATGCTTGGCGTGTTCCGTGCCGCTGCCTACATCACCACGCTGGTGCTGGTCGCTATCATCGCCTACGTGGTCATCAACGGCCTGCCACACATCTCGCTCGACTTTATCTTCGGTTGGCCCCAGGGCGTCAACGCCGAGGGCGGTATTTGGCCCACGATCGTCTCGACCGTCTATGTGACGGCGCTCGCCATGCTTATCTGCACGCCGATCGCTGTGCTGGCAGCCGTCTATCTGGCCGAGTACGCCAAGCAGGGCAAGGTCGTCGAGCTCATTCGCTACGCTGCTGACGCTTTGGCCTCGGTGCCCTCCATCGTTATGGGTCTGTTTGGCTACGCCTTGTTTGTCGAGGCCATGGGCTTGGGCCTTTCGATGGTCTCTGCCGCCCTGGCACTCGCGCTCTTGATGCTTCCCATCGTCATGCGCACCACCGAAGAGGCCATTCGCGCCGTTCCGCGCTATATCCGTTGGGGCGCGTACGGTCTGGGCGCCACCAAGTGGCAGGTTGTCTCCAAGATCGTGCTTCCTTCTGCCTTTGGCCGTATTGCCACGGGCATCGTCCTCGCCATCGGCCGTGCCATTGGCGAGACCGCGGTGGTGCTCTACACCATGGGGCAGGCCATCAATCTACCTATTTCGCCGCTCGATTCCGGTCGTCCCATGACCGTTCACCTGTACCTGCTTGCCAACGACGGCATCAACATGAACGCAGCCTACGGCACCGCGCTCTTGCTGATGGTGATCATTTTGGCCTTCAACCTGTTTGCGCGCTTCCTGTCGCGTAAGCGTCGCTAGTTAAGGAGTCCCATGTCCGTTTATCAGTCCGCTCCCACGTTGGAGCAAGCGGCCATTACGGCCAAGGATTTCAACTTTTGGTACGGTGACTTTCATGCGCTGACGGGGCTTGACCTCAACATCGCCAAAAACGCCATCACCTCCTTCATTGGCCCTTCGGGTTGCGGAAAGTCGACGTTTTTGCGCTGCATCAACCGCATGAATGACCTAATCGAGGGGACGCGCATCGAGGGCACCATGACGCTCGACGGCAACGATATCTATGCCGAGGGTGTCGACCCGGTCGACCTCCGTCGCCGCGTGGGCATGATCTTTCAGCAGCCCAATCCGTTTCCCAAATCCATCTACGAGAATGTCGCCTTTGGCCCTCGTCTGCAGGGCGTGACTAGCAAAAGTGACCTCGATGACATCGTGGAAGAATCGCTCAAGCGCGCCAACCTCTGGAAAGAGGTATCCAATCAGCTCAACAAGGATGGTTTGGCGCTCTCGGGCGGTCAGCAGCAGCGTCTGTGCATCGCGCGCGTGCTTGCGGTGCAACCCGATGTCCTTCTGATGGACGAGCCCTGCTCCGCCATCGACCCCACGTCCGTCTCTAAGGTCGAGGATCTGATGGCCGAGCTGGCGCCCGAGATGACGATCATCATCGTCACGCATTCAATGCAGCAGGCAGCTCGCATTAGCGACTACACCGCATTCTTCTTGCAGGAAGTTGCCGGCGAGCCCGCCACGCTCATCGAGTATGGTCAAACCGACGCGATCTTCACCAGCCCGGTGGACTCGCGGACGGAAGACTATATCACCGGCCGCTTTGGCTGATCGGTGCGACTAGTCCCAAGCCGATCGGATCTGGTCCGGTGCGTATTCACTGTGCGGGCGGCATGACCGCACCCAACTGATTGGAGTGAACCATGCGCAAACTGTTTTCCCGTCAGCTCATCGAGGCCCGCCACGAGATGCTGAGCATCTACGAGGCCGTCGATCTGGCCCTCCACGATGCCGTGAAGGCCTATGTGACCGACGACCGCAAGCTCGCCACCAAGACCAAGAAGCGCACGCTTTCGATTGACGCACGCTGCGCCAACCTGGAGGCCGTCTGCTACAACCTGATTGCCACGCAGTCACCGGTCGCCTCCGACTTCCGCTTGCTGCAGACGATCATCTACGTCGACTTTAACCTGCAGCGCATGACCGATAAGGTTCGCCAGATTTGCCGCGCCACGCGTCATATGATCAAGGCCGACATCTCGCTGCCCAAGGAGCTTGTCGGCACGGTCGAGGCCGAGGCTGAGGCCGTCTACCAGGTGCTGGGCTCTTCGCTTTCTGCGCTCGTCACCAACGACATGTCCATCATCTGCAACTTGGCCGTCGAGGACGAGCCAGTGCACGCCGCCTACGAGAAGTTCTTCCGCACCTTTAACCGCATGGACACGGGCGATTTTATGGACGACGACAGCAACTATGACGACCTGCGCCGCGCCATCATGGTATCGCGCTATCTCGATCGCATCGCCTCGATTTCCATCGATGCCGCCTGCCGTCTGACCTTCCTGTTGACCGGACAGCGTATGACTGCCGGTGATATCGCCTGCACTGATGAGGATGAGCTCGAGAGCATGCGCGTGCCTTCGGGCGAGGGTGTTATCATGAGGCCCGCCGTCGACGCTCGCTACGTTGCCAAGGTGCCCACTAACGAGGTCAGCGAGGGTCTTCGCTACCTGCTCGATCATCTTGAGGACGAGGACGATGGCGAGGACGACGAGGAGTAAGTAATTCCGTTCGTCGAAAGATTGTAAATACCTAAGTGAGCGCGGCCTTGCACATGCGGGGCCGCGCTCTTGCGATAGCATGGGACTACTTGTTTGGCTGTCAGCGGAGGCGATTGGCAATGGATAACTATTTGGACTTGATGCGCGCTCGCCGCGAGCAGATTCTGGAACGTTTTTATGCGGCGCTCGATCGCGCAGGCCGTCCCCACGACGCCGCGCGCCTCATTGCCGTGTCCAAGACCGTTGGTGTCGATGAGACCGTTGCCGCCATCCAGGCGGGGTATCGCCATTTTGCCGAGAATCGCCCGCAGGAGCTGGTTCGCAAGCTCACGGGTCTGGCGGAGCATCCGGAGCTGCCCGAGGTGCGCTTCGATATGATCGGCAACCTGCAGACCAATAAGATCAATGCGGTGCTGGGCTCAGCCGAGCTGATTCACTCGGTGGGTTCGCTGCATCTGGCGCAGGCGATCTCGAGCCGTGCTGTCCGCAAGATTGAGGCAGGCGAGCTCGCCGGCCCCCAGCGTGTGCTCATTGAGGTCAATGTGAGTGGTGAGGAGTCGAAGGGAGGCTTTTCGCCCGATGAGATTCGTGCCGACGCGGGCGAGCTTGCGGAACTTGAGGGAATTTGCGTACAGGGGCTTATGACTATGGCGCCCCGGGGGAATAAGGATGTGGCACGCCGCACCTTTGCGGGGCTTCGTGAGCTGAGGGATGAGCTGGAGGCGGCGCATCCCGATTTGAACCTGCCTGAGCTTTCCTGCGGCATGAGCGAGGACTTTGAGCCTGCCCTTGAGGAGGGCTCTACGCTCGTTCGCCTGGGCAGGGTAGTATTTAGCCCGGAGTTTGCAGTAAAATAAGGCTCTGAAGTGCGCACTGATTATCGGGGCGCCTGCACTAAACCGCGAGAGGACACAACCATGGGCTTCCTTGACGAGATTAAAAATAAGATGCACCTGGGCGGCCAGCAGGGTTACGACCAGGGTTATGGTCAGGACGACGACTACGGCTACGATGACGGCTATGACGATAGTTATCAGGGCAACGGCTACAGCGGTGCTTCGGGCGAGGGCTTCTACACCCAAGACGAGCCGAGCAACGGCCTGCTTGGTCAGACGCGCCGCGGTGAAGCTGAGTCGGTTGCCGTGTATACGCGCTCCGGTCAGCTGGTCGGCGATGACTCCCGCCATGCCACGACGTATAACCCGCCTTCGCGCTCGCAGGACAGTGTTGCGAGCGGTTATCGTCCCGGTGCCTATGACACGCCGTCGAGCTACGCCGAGAATACCCGCGCTCGTGCCGCCGCTGCACCCGCGCCTGCACCGAGCGATGCCTCGGCCTATGCGAGCAATATCATCAACGCCACGCCGCAGCTGCCGGCCTATGTCCTGCGCCCCGAGAGCTATGACGACGTGGAGACTGTGGTGCGCCGCGTTCGCACCAAGCAGCCTGTCGCACTGATTTTTGTGGGCGTACGCACCGAAGTTGCCAAGCGCGTCTTGGACTTCTCTTACGGCTTTGCCTGCGGTCTGGGTGCCACGGTCAAGGAGGTGGGCGACCGCGTGTTCATGGTGCTGCCCGCCGGTTGCGAGGTCAAAGATTCCGATCTCAAGAAGCTTCGTGCCGACGGCTACCTTAAGTAAAGACAAGACGAGGAGATTCCCATCAACATCTACACTATCGTCCAGCTGGTCAACACGCTGTTCAACTTCTATTCCACGCTCATTGTCGTCTACTGCTTTATGACGTGGATTCCCATGAAGCAGGGTGGTTTGCTTCAGGATATTGCTGCGGTGCTTGATAGCGTGTGCGGTCCGTGGCTCAACCTGTTCCGTCGTTTCATCCCGCCGATGGGCGGTATCGATTTTTCGCCGGTCGTTGCGATTATTGCGTTGCAGTTGGTGCAGAGGCTGGTTCTGCAGCTTCTTATAGGTATACTCGTGTAGAACTGTCTTAGTAACTTACGTCGGGCGTGTAGCGCCGAGGCGATGAAAAAGGAGACTTGTTATGGCTATTACCCCTGCAGACATCCAGGCTCAGACTTTCTCTGAGGCCAAGCGTGGCTACGATCCTGCCGAGGTCGACGTCTTCTTGGAGACGCTGTCCTCCGAGGTTGACGCTATGCTCGCTAAGATCGTCGACCTTAAGGGTCGTCTGACTGCTACCGAGCAGCAGCTTGCCGATGCGCAGGCTCAGCTTGCCCAGGCTCAGGATGCCACCGCCCAGGCCGTTCCTGCCGCCCCCGTGGCTGCTCCCGCCCCTGACTTCTCCGCTCAGGAGCGCCAGATTTCCGCTGCCCTGATCGCTGCCCAGCAGACCGCTGAGACCATCGTCAACGATGCCAACGAGAACGCTGAGCGTATCCGCAACGAGGCTGACGCCAAGGCCCGCGAGGTTATCCGCCAGGCTCTGACCGAGAAGCAGGCCGAGCTCGAGGAGATCGATCGTCTCAAGGCTTCCCGTGAGGAGTTCAAGGCAGAGTATCTCAAGCTCATCCAGCACTTCATGGACGATGCCCAGAATTCCTTCCCGGCCGATCTGATGGCTTCCACGCCGGTCGGTTCTGCCGCTTCTCCTGCAGTGACTGTTCCCGCCGAGCCGCTGCCCGTCGCTGACCCGGTTGTCCCCGTGGCCGATCCCTTCGCCCCGATCGACAACTTTGCTGCCGACGACCTGGACTAACATTCGGCCTACAATTTAGTGCCTAGAAAGGACCCGCAGCTTGCGGGTCCTTTTTTATGACTGTGCCGGAGTGCGTAACATAAAAAACCGAGCCCTGCACATAATGGCGCAGAACTCGGCGAACGGGTGAGCGGTCAAGGGTAGGTTTTAAGGCATGTCCCAAAACCTACTTGAGGAGGAAGTCGGAGAGGGGAATGGTACGGGCCTCGCGATGCTCGGGATCGGCGATGTGGTCGGCAGGATATCCACAGACGAGCATGTGATAGGGATAGACGCCCTTGGGCAGATTGAACTGCTCCTGTGCCACCCCAGGCTTAAAATGGCATACCCAGCACGTTCCCAGGCCCTGCTCGGTGGCCTCCATCATCATCTGATCACACACGATGGACGTATCGATTTCACTGGAATTCATCTGGTCATACGGGCGCACCCAAGCATCATCGGTAACGCTGCAAATAAGGAAGACAAGCGGAGCCCCAAAGATAGACCCATCACGAGCAAACCGAGGCTGACAAGCAGCAGCCTTCTCCAGAAGCTCAGGCGTATCCAACACCATCACACGGGTTGGATGATTATTACAAGCAGAAGGAGCAATACGCCCAGCCTCAACAATGGCATCCACCACAGCCTGCTCCACAGCCCGATCTTCAAACTCACGACAAGAATACCGACCCCGAGCCAGATCCAAATAAGACATACAAGCCCTCCAACAATTAAAAATCAAACAAACCCAAAGTAACCCAAACAGTACCCAAAGCAGCAATCAGCCAATCGCTCATCGAATACCAAAGTAAAACCCCGAGCAATCAAGGGCCATCACAGCAAAGGCCCCACCACGCTCAACCCCTCAGCCAAAGTTCCCAATGGTGGTACGTAAGGGAGCGGGCCCGACCACTGATACCTTTTGAACGACTCTGCTTGCAGCCGGAGTGAAAAAGGCATCAGTGGTCGGGCCCGCGACCGGTGGGATACGTAAGGCTAATTAACTGTTCTTCATGACAATCGAATCCACGACATCGGCCACATTCTCACAGCAGTCGGCGCAGTACTCCAGGAAGGCGTACACGTCACGCCAGGCGATGACCTCGAGCGGATCCTTGCCGTTAACGTGCAGGTTGCGCATGGCGTTGATATAGAGCTCGTCGGCCTCGGACTCGATGGTGTTGATCTGGATGACCAGCTCGCGCAGCGTTTTGGACTTGCGGTAGTTGGGAAGCTCGACCATCAGGTCCTTCATGGCGCGGCAGGCATCGGTTACCTTGTGAGCGATGACGATGGCATCGGGGTGGATGCTCTGGATGTTGGTGAAGTAGACGCGCTGCACGACGCCTTCGATGCGGTCGAGCACGGTGTCGAGCGAGCAGCTCATCAGGTCCAGATCCTCGCGCTCAAGCGGGGTGATAAAGGCGGTGAGCAAGGCGTCTTCGAGCTCGTGGTGCTTCTTGTCTGCCGCATGCTCAATCGCATGCATCTTATCGAGCATGTCATGGATTTGCGTGGGGTCGAAGTTCTCAAAAATCTTGGTGAGCAGCTCGGCTGCCTGAACGGCGAGGTCAGCGCAAGCGACGTAGTTGTCAAAGTAGAACGAATCGGGTTTCTTTGCCATGGGTGGGTCCTTTCGAGGCGAAGACGGGTGGGCGAAGCATTGCAGTCCGGATGGACGCTCGGTTTGACTAGAGGAACATCATGAACAGCTTGGCCATGACAAAGCTGATGAGTCCGCAGGCAGGGAAGGTGAAGAACCAGGTGAACATCATGTCCTTGACGACGCCGAAGTTGATGGCCGAGAGGCGCTTGACGGCACCGACGCCCATAATGGCGCAGGTCTTGATGTGCGTGGAGGACACGGGGATGCCGGTAAGGGTGGCAAGCAGCAGGTTCGCGGCGCCTGCGAGGTCGGCAGAGAAGCCCTGATACTTCTCGAGCTTAACCATGCTCTGGCCGACGGACTTGATGATGCGCTCGCCGCCCACGCTGGTGCCGATGCCCATGGTTGCCGAGCACAGCAGCATAATCCAGATGGGGATGCCGGCATCGCCGACGCTCGTCTGGCCGCTGGCGAAGGCCACGCCTAAAAAGAGCACGCCGATGAACTTCTGTCCATCCTGCGCGCCGTGCATAAAGCTCATGGCCGCGGCACTCGCGATCTGAGCGTATTTAAAGAAGACGTTGGCACGTCGCCTGTTGGCGGCGGCAAACAGAATCGAGACGAGTTTGCACAGGATCCAGCCCATGATAAAGCCCAGACCGATGGAGAGCGCCAGGCCGTAGATGACCTTCATCCATTCGTGGACGTTGACGCTGCTCGCGCCACCGAGGGCGATAGCGGCACCGGTCAGGCCGGCGATAAGGCTGTGGCTTTGCGAGGTGGGGATACCAAAACGCGACGCTGTGGCGCCGTAGACGACGATGGAGAACAGTGCCGCGCAGAGGCACGCGAGCGCCATGGTGCTGTTTCCGCCAAAGTCGACGATATGCGAGATGGTGTTGGCGACGCTCGCGTTAAAGTGCGTCATGATGAGCACGCCGAGGAAGTTGAATGTGGCGCTCATGAGAATGGCGGCGCGGGCGGGCATGCAACGCGTAGTGACGCAGGTCGCGATGGCGTTGGGCGCGTCGGTCCATCCATTGACGAAGATGGCGCCCAACGCGAGGATCACGGTGACGGCAAGGACTGGGTTCGACACAATTTGGCCGAGGAAGGTTGAGAACGTTACGTCCATATATGGGCTTTCTCGAAGTTTGCAGACACGTTACAAAAACATGATAAATCGTATCACCTCCTGTGGGTTTCTTTACCGAGTTCTGATGGGAGAAGTGAACTTTTTGGCACTAAAATTGAATATTAGCCCTGTTGACCGCGGGTGTTCTTTTTGCTAACACGCCATGCGGACACGTGCGATTACTACGACACTCCAAAACCACAGTCTGTTCGCTTTACAACATGCAAACATGCGTTCGATAATAGGAGGCATGGAATATCGACAGACAGATGGCAAAACTCGACGCGTGCACAAGCAGTATGTGGACGTTGTGGCTCGCATCCTCGCGGGCGGACAAGTCGTGCCGGTTACCGTCTGCTGGGTCGACGGTCGCTGCTTTACGATTGACGAGATTGTCTCGACCACTGGGTTTGGCCTGACGGTCCACGGCATTCGTACGGCAACCTATAAGGTGCGTTTTGGCGGGCACGCGACCGAGTTGTATCTGGAGGACCAGACGCGCGAACGACCAGATGGCTCGCAGGCCCATCTGATACGTTGGTGGGTCTGGGCCTTTGATCGTACGCTCGAGGGCGAGCGCCGTGGGTAAGGACATATGGCATTCGGGTACAATGACAGGAATCTTGTCACCTACGGCGCTGTCGCGGCGCTTTTGAAAGGACGAAACTATGAACGATATCCAGGGCTATCAGAACGGCCCCATCGAGAGCGGCGCAAGCCGCGCCAAGGAGATGTCGCCGCGCGCGTACAATCTCACCATGTCTGCCCTGATCTTCTTGGGCTTTTGCGCCATGGGCGCCGGCGCCTACTTTACGAGCACCATGTCGTTTGCGCGCATGATGATGAGCGGCGCCGCCTTGCCGCTGGTCTTTGGCTCGTTTATTTTGACCATCGTCGGCATGGTCATGATGTCGGCCGCCGCCAGCAAGCAGTCCGTGGGCCTGTCCCTTGTGGGCTACGTAATCTTTGCGAGTACCTTTGGCCTGACCGCGTCGTTTGGCCTTGCCAACTACGACCTGCCCACCATCAACACTGCCTTTATCGCCACGGCCGCCATCACCTTTGTCTTTGGCGCCTTGGGCGTGACGTTCCCCAAGTTTTTCCAGCGCGTGTATGGCATCGGTTTTGGCATTCTGCTCGCCACTATTCTGGTTGAGATCGTGCTGATGTTCATGGGCGTCTCGCAGACCATCACCGATCTGATCGTGATCGTGGTGTTCGCCGGCTTTATTGGCTACGACACTTATGTTGCCACGACGGTGCCGCCTACGCTGCCCAACGCCGTGCTTATGGCATCCAACCTGTTCGTGGACATCATCAACGTGTTCCTGCGCATTCTGAACATCCTTGGCCGTCGCGACTAGTGGCGAATTGCGGCGGTGCTTGCCGTGCGTGTAAATCGATGCGAAAGGCGGTCCTTCGGGGCCGTCTTTTTTGTACGCGGCGGGGTATCATGGATGGGAAAAGCCGATAGCGGCAGCGACAGGAAAGGTGGCCACGTATGGCAGACGTCGACAACAGGAACCGTAACCGCAGGTCCAACCGAGCGGGTCAGCCCAATCCCAAGCGCGAGGCCCGTGCCAAGGCCGCCGAGCGTCACGCGGCAACTGTGTCCGAAGCGTGCGCCAAGGATATCGAGCGTTCGCTTGCCGGTGTTCGCGAGTTTGACGGTATGCCTGCCGGCTTTGTCGCGGCGATGAAGGCCAAGGCCCAAGCGGTCGACGCTGTCGAGGAACAGGTTGCCGAGGAGTCGGAGGCCGCTGAGGCTGCATCCGCAGAGACCAAGGTTACGGCCGAGCCTGCACCCGCAGAGGAGGCCACGGAGACCGAGTCCGCGCCTGCCGCCGAGGAGCCCGCTCCGGTCCTGCCTGAGGTCACCGTGCTCGATGCCTCCGCCACGCAGGCCATCTTGGACAACGGTCGTGGCTATGCGCAGTTCTGCGACATGGCCGTGCTCGCCTTTGCCTCGTTCACCAACCCGGGCGGTGGCTATATTCAGGGTTATCTGGGCCAGGAGGCCACACTGTGCGCCGATTCGTATCTGTACAACGTTCTCGATAAGCAGCGCAAATGGTACGGCGAGAACCGTCGCCGCAACATCAACTGCGAGCTTTACCGCAACCGTGCGCTGGTGGTGCCTGCGGTGCGCTTCGACCGCAACCACGTGCATGCGTATGCCGACGTGATCGTGGCCGCCGCGCCCAACGCCAAGCGCGCTCGCCAGGAGTATCGCGTGGGTGACGATGCCCTGCTGGACGCCCTGCGCGATCGCATCCGCTTTGTGCTTGCCGTCTGCGACGAGCTGGGTCGCGAGAAGCTCGTGCTGGGCGCTTGGGGCTGCGACAACAACGGCTTTGACGCCGAGGCCGTGGCCGAGCTCTTCCGCAAGGAACTCGCATCGGGCGACTTTAAGGTCAAGCAGGTCTTTTTTGCCGTGCCCTCTACGCGCTGGGACGAAGATTTCGCCAAGTTCGAGCACGTGCTGGCAAACTTCCCCGAGCGCAACGAGGAGTCCTATGCCCAGGTTGCCGCTCGCGCTGCGGCTGCCCGCGCCGCCGAGCAGGCCCAGGCTGCCGCCGAGGACGATGAAGACGATGACGATTGGCGCAAGTACCTGTAATCGGTATGTGCTGACAGATAGGTCGATCCGGCGGGAGAGACTGCTCCCGCCGACTTTTTCTTTTTACTAGAGGAAGGGCTTACGATGAAAAACGTTCTGTGCTTTGGCGACAGCAATACCTACGGCTATGATCCGGCGGGCATGCGCGACGGCACCGCGGTACGCTATGCGCACGATGTGCGCTGGTGCGGCGTGGCCCAACGTGACTTAGGCGAGGGCTGGCATGTAATTGAAGAAGGCCTCAACGGCCGCACGACGGTACGCGACGACATGTGCCATCTGGACACCAATCTTAACGGCATCCGCGCACTTCCGATGCTGCTCGAGGCCCATAAGCCGCTGGACGCCATTGTGATCATGCTGGGCACCAACGACTGTAAGACGGTCTTTAACGTGACAGCTTCCGATATCGCCCGTGGCGCCATGGCGCTGATTCGCGCCGTCCGCGCGTTTCCGTGGACCGACGCTGCGCCTTGTCCGCGCATTCTGCTGATGGCGCCTATCAAGATTAAGCCGCAGATCGCCGACGTATATATGACCGATTTTGACGAGCATTCCGTAGAAGCCTCGGAACATTTTGGTGAGTACTACGCGCATGTGGCTGAGCAGTTTGGCTGCGACTTTTTGAATGCCGCCGACTTTGCCGAGCCGGGCGATATCGACTATCTGCATATGATGCCCGAAAGCCATGAGAGCCTGGGTCACGCCGTGGCAGCCAAGCTCCAAGAGATGCTCGGAGAGTAGCGCGACCCCAAACCACCACAGAAGTTCCCCTTGTGGTGGCTTGTTTCGTTGCTTTGTCTCGATCTGTGACAGTTGTAAGGCCGAAAACGGGCTAGATGTTACAGATTGAGATTATTTAGGTCGATATCGGTCGTTTGTCTCGATCTGTAACATCTAGGGTCGATTTTGCCGAGTTACTGTTACAGATCGAGATTTTCTTCTCAGCGGAATTTGAATGTCTCGATTTGTAACAGGTGGGCCGAAAAATGGACTCTAACTGTTACAGATCGAGATGTTTGTGGGAACCACCGCAAGGGTACCTGTCCCCTTTGCGGTGGCTTGGGCTGCGAATCTTAATACTGCCACATGTGGTTGACGGGGCCGGAACCTTTGCCCATGTTCAGGCCGGCGGCCAGAGCGCCTGTCAGGTATGCCTTGCCTGCGTTGACGGCGTCGGCAAGATCCATGCCCTGGGCCAGCGCGCAGGCGATGGCGGACGAGAGCGTGCAACCGGTGCCATGCGTGTTGCCGGTCTCGATGCGCTTGTGGCGGAACCACGTGGTGAGCGGATCGCCCAGGTGGTTGCCCTCGTCATCGAGCGGCGCGGGCTCTGCTAGCACATCGTTGGCCTCGTTGACAAAATGCCCGCCCTTAACGAGAGACGCGCAGCCAAAGCGGCGGGTGAGAAGCATGGCGGCATTTTGCTGAGTGCGCTCGGAATCGACCTCATAATCGAGCAACGCCATGGCCTCGGGAATATTGGGCGTGATGACGGTCGCCAGTGGGAACAGGCGGCGTGTAAGTGCTTCGGCGGCGTCCTCTGCGATCAGACGAGCACCCGAGGTGGCGACCATGACGGGGTCGACGACGATATTTTGTGCGTCCCAGGCACTCAGACGGTCGGCGATAACCTCGATAATCTCGGCAGAGGAGACCATGCCGATCTTGACGGCACTGGGGCGGATATCGTCAAAAACGGCATCGATTTGCGCCGCGACAATATCCGGGGAGATGTTTTGCACGGCGGTGACACCGAGCGTGTTTTGTGCGGTTATGGCTGTGATGGCCGTCTCGGCATACAGACGGTGCGCCGTGATGGTCTTGATGTCGGCCTGAATGCCGGCACCACCGCTGGAATCTGATCCTGCGATGGATAGAACGGCGGGTACCTTACTGCGATCCATGTTCGCTCCCTTGTTCGGTCGGATTCAAATGGGTCTTCTGCCTGCATTATAAAGTTGCCCGGGCCGGCTGTATGCCGAACCCGGGCGGGTAGTGCAATCTTTACGCAAACGCAAGCAAATGTTCACACGTCAACAATTGACGAACACCTTGTTACCGATTGTGGCTCCGGAGACGCGTTAATCCTCCATGCCGAGGTCGATCGTGGTGCCCTCGAAGATCTTGTTGACGGTGCGGACGGCGCACATCTTGCCACACATGGTGCAAGTGCCCTCGGTGGCGGCGGGGGACTCCTCGTAGCGCTTCTTGCCCGTAACCGGGTCGAGCGCGCACTCCCACATGGCGTCCCAGTCAAGCTTGCGGCGTGCCTGGCCCATCTTGTCGTCCATGTCGCGGGCGTGGGGCACCTTTTTGGCGATGTCGGCGGCGTGTGCGGCGATCTTGGTGGCCATGAGGCCGTCGAGCACATCCTGGGCGTTGGGCAGGCATAGGTGCTCTGCCGGTGTCACGTAGCACAGGAAGTCGGCACCGGAACTGGCGGAGATGGCGCCGCCGATGGCGGCGGTGATGTGGTCGTAACCCACGCCGATATCGGTCACCAGCGGCCCGAGCACATAGAACGGAGCATTGTGGCACAGGCGCTTCTGCAGTTTCATGTTGGCGGCGATCTCGTCGAGCGCCATGTGACCCGGGCCCTCGACCATGACCTGGACGCCGGCGGCCCAAGCGCGCTTGCACAGCTTGCCCAGCTCGATCATCTCAGCGGTCTCGGTGGCGTCGTTGGAGTCGTAGAGGCAGCCCGGGCGGCAGGAGTCGCCGAGCGAAATCGTCACGTCGTACTCGTGGCAAATCTCGAGCAACTCGTCGTAGAACTCATAGAATGGGTTCTCGTTACCGGTGACCTCCATCCAGCCAAACAGCAGTGAGCCGCCACGGCTCACGATGTTCATCAGGCGGCCGGTCTCCTTAAAGGTCTTGGTGACCGACTTGTTTATGCCGCAGTGGATGGTCATAAAGTCCACGCCGTCCTCGGCATGCGCGCGCACGACTTCGAACAGGTCGTCCTTGGTGAGCTTGACCAGCGGCTTTTCCATGTAGCCGATGGCGTCGTACATGGGGACGGTGCCTACCATGAGCGGCGTCTCGTCGATGAGCTGCTGGCGGAACTGGCGCGTCTTGCCCGAGTTGGAGAGGTCCATGATGGCGTCGGCGCCAAAGTCCTCGGCGATCTTGACCTTCTTCCATTCCTCGGCGGCGTCGGCCTTGTCGCCCGAGATGCCCAAGTTCACGTTGACCTTGGTGGACAGGCCCTCGCCGACGCCAAAGGCACGCATGCCCTTTTTGATATGCACGATGTTGGCGGGGATGGCGATGCGGCCGTCGGCCACGCGTTCGCGAATGTACTCGGGGTCGCGATGCTCGCGCTCGGCGACTTCCTTCATCTGCGGTGTGATCTGCCCGGCGCGGGCGAAGTCGATTTGCGTGACGAGCTTGGGCTCGGTCTGTGTGCTCATTGGCACGGCTCCCTTCGTTGGCATTACCCATATCAGGTTTGCGGGTCAGGGCGGGCGCGCCCAGTCTCAGCCTGCCGTCTTGTCCTGCAAGCGCCCCGTTATGTCATGGGCTCAAGTATAGCCTGAATGGGTACGATTGGCCTAACAAGCGTGCCCGTGGGGAGGCGTACATGGAAGACAAGCATCTATATCGAGAGACACAATGGGACGTATCGGCCGAGGAGGGCCGTGCACACCATGGGTTGGTCGCGATTGGCTTTGCGGTGCTTGCCGTGCTGGTGATTGCCTTTTGTATTTGGACGTTTGGCGGTCGCGGCGGCGCCGCCTGGGAGTTTGAGGCCGACGAGGGCCTGCCGATTATGACCATGAAAGTTTCTGGTGGCAACACGGTTGCCGCACCGGGCGACTATTGGTATCCGCGCGACGAGTTTATGCAACTGCAGCTGAGCGGCGGGTCTATTCCTGGTGAGGAAATCGAACGCGTGACGTTTGATGCGACGCTCAAAACGCTGACGGTGAAGCTCAAAGATCAAGGCGACGTGCCCACGACGATGGATATCGCGCTGACGGAATGGCGCCTGGAGCCTCCGACGGGTGTTGCGGTGTCCGAGGTGGAGCATGTCAAGGTTACCTACCAAGATGGCTCGACAAGCGAGATTGCCAAAGCAGACGGCTTGGCGGAATAGCGGGGTGTTTGGAAACGGCGGACCTATTGTGCCTGCGCGTTCATGAATACCAGGGTGTTTTTGTCTGAAAGCTCGGGGATGTGCCGATAGCCGATGTTGAATGCGGTAAGTCCGCTTGCATCCTCGAGCTTGTTTTCTGCCATCCACCGCACCATGGAGCCGCGCGCCTTTTTGCTGGCGGTCGACCGTTGGATGGGCTTCCCGTTGCGGATACCCTCGCCAAAGAGGCACGTGACGGCTGTGGCGTCGCCCGCGAGGTGGGGCAGAACGGCTTTGGCATACTCTACGCTGGCGAGGTTGACGATCGTGGTGTTTGAGCCTGCCGGGGCGATAACCCGCGCGAGCTTGTCGCTCCAAAACGCGTAGAGGTCTCGGGCATCGTCAACGGCGAGCTTCGCACCCATCTCCAGCCGATACGGTTCGACGGCATGAAAGGGGCGTACGCATCCGTAAAGGCCCGAGAGGATCCACAGATGGTCTTGTAGCCATGCGAGCTGCGCGGCATCCATCACCTCGGGTGCCATGCTCTGGTATTGAATGCCGTGATAGGACATGACGGCGGGGGAGATATTGCGGGCGATATCGGGATTGTCGAGGTCGCCGTTTTCCAAGATGGGCTCGAACTCATGCAGGGTGTTGAGGCAAGGCCCCAGCAGTTTGTCGCTCACGTTCCATAGCGCCTGCAGGCCGCCGCTGCCTTCATTTCGCTCAATATCTAGCAACGCGCGATGCAGTCGAGCCGTCTCGCGCGCAAAGGGCGGAATGCCCAGGACTCCAAAAGCATCTTGGGCCGAGCGCATCTGCTTGGCGGGCGAAATGATGACCTGCAGCATGGATTCTCCTCTGCCAAAAAGAAGTTGCGGTGGAATAGTTCTTGTTCGACCTGTCTAAAGGGCTATTTAGGAACTATTTCACCGCAACTGATGAAGGGTCGGTTAGGCGCGCTCGAGGAAGGCCTTGTAACCGCGATATGCCTCGTAGATGTCGGCCTTGTTGGCGACCTCCCACAGGGCGTGCATGGACAGGACGGCAACGCCGGAGTCGATGACGTTCATGCCGTACTTGGCCATGATATAGGCGATGGTGCCGCCGCCGCCCGCGTTGACGCGGCCGAGCTCGCAGGTCTGGAAGTCCACGCCGGCCTCGTCCATGATGTCGCGGACGAGGGCCACGTACTCGGCGTCGGCGTCGTTGGAGCCGCCCTTGCCGCGGCTGCCCGTGTACTTGTTAAAGCACAGGCCACGACCCATAAAGGCGGCGTTCTTGGTCTCGAACTTGCCGGCATAGCCCGGGTCGAAGCCGGCGGACACGTCGGAGGAAAGCATGCGGCTGCGGGCGAGCGCGCGGCGCAGGGCCAGCGGGCTATCCTCGCCGGCGAGCGTCATGATCTCGGCGACGGTGTTCTCGAAGAAGCGGCTCGTCATGCCGGTGGCACCCACGGAGCCGATTTCCTCCTTGTCGACGATGAGTGTGATGCTCGTACGCTCCACGTTGGCGACGTTGATCTGGGCGAGCATAGAGGGATAGGCGCAGACACGGTCGTCGTGGCCATAGCCCAGAATCATGGAGCGGTCGAGGCCCATGTCGCGGGCGGGGCCGGCGGGCACGACCTCGATCTCGGCGGAGAGGAAGTCCTCCTCCTCGACGTCGTACTGCTCCTTGAGGATATCCAGGAACATCTGCTTGACGGGCTCCTTGGGGGCGTCCTTGTCGTCCTCGTCAAACTTGACGGGGCGGCCGCCCACGATCACGTCGAGAATCTCGGCATCGACGGCGTCCTTGGCAGGCTTGGACATCTGCTCGCTCGAGAGGTGGATCAGCAGGTCGGAGATGGTAAAGACCGGGTCGTCCGCCTTGTCGCCGATATTGATGTCGACGGTGGTACCGTCCTTTTTGCAGATGACGCCCACGAGTGCGAGCGGGGAGGCCACCCAGTGGTAGCTCTTGACGCCACCGTAGTAGTGCGTGTCGAGGTAGGCCATGTCGCCGGCCTCGAAGGCGGGGTTCTGCTTAAGGTCTAGGCGCGGCGAGTCCACGTGGGCGCCCAGGATGTTAAAGCCCTGCTCGAGCGGGGCGGTGCCCAGGTTGACGAGCATGAGGTCCTTGCCGTGATTGGCGGCGTACACCTTGTCGCCTGCCTTGAGCTCGCGGCCTTCGGCGATCACGGTCTCCAGGTCGACGTATCCCGCCTCCTCGGCCATCTTGATGCCGGTCTTGACGCACAGGCGCTCGGTCTTGTTCTCGCTCAAAAACTGCTTATAGCCGCGGCAAAGCTCCTCGAGCTCCTCGACTTGCTGTGGCGTGTACTTTTTCCATGCGCAGGGACGCTCCATGACGCAGGCTCCTTTCGGATCGATCGTGCTGGTTGATGTACCGTGAGCCATCGTATCACGCGCGGGCTCACGGTGGCGGGGGAGCTTGATGTGAGGTGGCCGCGGGGCGGGGAGCGTGTAAACTGGAGTGAGCAAACCGTGCCCAGCCCAAAGCGAGGTATTTAATATGTCTGACAAGCGCCGCACTTTTGCCGTTATCGACGGCAACTCGCTCATGCACCGCGCCTTTCACGCCGTGCCGCCGACCATGAACGCGCCGGACGGTCGCCCCACCAACGCGATCTTTGGCTTTCTGAACATGTTTCTTAAGATGATTGATGCCTTTAACCCCGACGGTGTGGTCGTGGCGTTTGACAAGGGTAAGCCGCGCGTGCGCATGGAGATGCTGCCGCAGTATAAGGCGCAACGCCCGCCCATGGACCCCGATCTGCATGCGCAGTTCCCTATGATTAAGGAGCTGCTCACCGCGCTCAACGTGCCGATTCTGCAGTCCGAGGGCTGGGAAGGCGACGATATCCTGGGAACCATGGCGCGCCTGGGCGAGCAGGCCGGCTGCGACATGCTACTGGTGACCGGCGACCGCGACATGTATCAACTCGTGACCGAGCACGTCAACGTGGTCTCGACCCGCAAGGGCCTGTCTGACGTGGCGATCATGACGCCCGAGAGCGTGGACGACCTGTATCACGGCATTACGCCGGCGCTCGTGCCCGATTTTTACGGTCTGAAGGGCGATACGTCCGACAACATCCCCGGTGTACCGGGCATCGGTCCCAAAAAGGCGAGTGCGCTCATTGCGAAGTACGGTAGCCTGGACGAAGTCATCGCGCATGCCGACGAGGTCAAGGGCAAGATGGGCGAGAACCTGCGTGCACACATCGATGACGCACTACTGAGCCGCAAGGTTGCGACAATTCGCACCGATGCGCCCGTCGAGCTCGACTTTGAGGCGACGTCCTTCCCGGCGTTTTCTGCCGATGAGGTTTCCGCGGCGCTGGGTACGCTTGGTATCACCGCCATGCAGAACCGTTTCTTGGCGCTGATCGGCGGCGAGGGCGGGGCTGCTGCCTCCAGTGTGTTTGAGATACCTGCTATGGTTCGCGCAGCCGCCGGCGATGCTGACGCGCTTGGTGCCGTTGCGGCTGAGGTCTCCCGCGCGATTGATGCTGGCGAGTGGGTCGCCGCCGTGGTGGACGACGACAAGGAAGAGGGCGCGCTCTTTGGACTGACGCGCACGCTGTGGCTGGCGACGTCCAAGGGCCTGTTCGCGCTCGAGGAGGGCGACGGCGCCTCCACTGCCGTAGTCGATGGCTTCAACTTCGCTCACGGTGTGATCGCCGGCGTGCTTGCGCGCCTGTTTATGGAGGGCCGCGTGGCGAGCCCGGATACGAAGGCACTGCTGCACGAGCTTTCGCCCATCGATTCTTCTGAGCCCGAGCTCATGGATCCGCTCGCTGCCGATTCCACGCGTATCTTCGATACCGTTGTCGCTGCCTATCTGCTGGATTCCGATCGCTCCGAGTTCGATGAGGCATATCTGGCCGATACGTATCTGCAGATGGTGCTGCCTGCGGCGCGCGGTGCAGGGGGTGCCGGTGAGGACGCTCCGGCGCCCGCCGCTCGCACGGCGGCCTTGACGCTGGCGCTGGTCGCACCGCTGCGCGACCGCATGGCCCGCGAGAACGCCGCCAACGTGTTCGATGGCATCGAGATGCCGCTCGTGCCGGTGCTTGCCAAGATGGAGCGCGCGGGCATGCTCGTGGATCCCGACCGCCTGCGCAGTCTGTCCGAGGGCCTGGCGACCCAGATTACCGAGGTTGAGCGCAGTATTCGCGACCTGGCGGGTGACGAGACCTTTAATATTGGCAGTCCCATGCAGCTGTCGCACGTGCTCTTTGATGTGATGGGGCTTCCGACCAAGGGCCTCAAGAAGACTAAGCGCGGCTATTATTCGACCAACGCCAAGGTGCTGAGCGACCTTGCGCGTGACCACGAAATCGTGCGTCTGATCTTGGACTGGCGTGAGAAGTCTAAGATCAAGTCCACCTATCTGGACACGCTGGGCCCGCTACGCCGTGGTGACGGTCGCGTACACACTACGTACAACCAGACCATCACGGCAACGGGGCGTCTGTCCTCGAGCGACCCGAACCTGCAGAACATCCCGACGCGCTCGGAGCTGGGTCGAACCGTCAAGACGGCGTTTTCGGCAGGCGAGGGAAGTGTCTTTTTGGCGGTGGACTACTCGCAGATCGAGCTGCGCCTGCTCGCGCATCTCTCGGGTGACGAGCACTTGGTGCGCGCCTTTAACGAGGGCGAGGACTTCCATGCCGAGACGGCGGCGCGCGTGTTTGGCGTTCCCGTGTTCGAGGTAACGCCCGACCTGCGCAGTCGCGCCAAGGCCGTGAACTTTGGCATCGTGTATGGTCAGCAGGCTTACGGCCTGTCGCAGTCGCTGCATATCTCGATGGCCGAGGCACGCGACATGATCGACCGCTACTACGAGGCCTACCCGGGCGTGCGTACGTTCCTCGACAACGTAGTGGCGCGCGCCAAGCAGACGGGCTACGCCGAGACCATGTATGGCCGCAGACGCCATATTCCCGAGCTCAAGGCCAAAAACCCGCAACTCCGCGGCTTTGGCGAGCGCACGGCCATGAACCACCCCATGCAGGGAACCGCCGCCGACATCATCAAGATCGCCATGGCCCGCGTAAGCCGCCGCCTGGAAGAAGAAGGCTTTGCCGCCCACATGATCCTGCAGGTACACGACGAACTGGACTTTGAGTGCCCCGTCGACGAAGCCGAGCGCCTAACCACCATGGTCCGCGACGTCATGGAACACGTAGTAGACCTCCGCGTCCCCCTAATCGCCGAAGCCAGCACCGGCATAACTTGGGCCGACGCCAAATAAAGACGTATCAACAACCCCAAAGTAACCAAAAGCAGAAGGGGCCTCCTGCCAACAAGGAGGCCCCTTCATTCCAAAAAATCAGCCAAGTATCTAGGCGCCAAGACGCCATCCATGCGGCAAGCAAGTCACCCAAGGACCTGGCCGGGCGAGGCGGGTAAGTTTTTCGTAGATTCCGCACGAGCCGGAAAGCACTTAATGTGCTTTCCGAGCGAGCCCAGGACCTGACCGAGCGAAAAACTTACCCGCCTCGCCCGGCCAGGTCCGACGAACCACGTTAACGAGCCGCCAAGATGCCGTCGATGAGCGTCAGTACGCCCCCGTCGTTGTTGCTCGGAATGCGCCACTTGGCGTGCGCGTTCATATGCTCCTCGGCATTGTCCACGATAAAGCTGTGACCAACGCGCTCCAGCATGGGGATGTCGTTGTACGTATCGCCCACGGCGGCGGCGTCGGCGATATCGATGCCCAGGTGCTCGCACAGGTGAGCGACGCCGGCGCCCTTGTCGACGCCCAGGTTCATATAGTCGATCCACTCGCGCCCAGCGTTGGTGACGTAGAGCTTGTCCGAGAACTCGGGGCTATAGGTCTCGCGGAAAGCGGGCTCGGCGTCGTAGCCGGGGAAGAAGACCGAAATCTTGTTGGACTCGAAATCAATGCCATCAAAGCTGTCGACGTAGTTGATTGTGTTGTAGTAGACGCTGATCTCGTCGTGGTATTGATGGTCGCGGGCAAGCACGTAGAACTCGTCGAAGCAGCAAAGGACGGGGACAGCGCGCGGATCCTCCGAGGCGCGGCTCAAGACCTGCTGATACAGCTCCACGTCAATAGTGCTCTTATAGATATAGCTGCCGCGATAGATCACGCACGCTCCGTTGTCGGGACAAAAGGCGAGGCGGTTCTTGACGCCCTCGAACATCTCCTCGAGCTTGGGGGCGGGACGTCCGCTGGCGGGGCAGAATACGATGTCGGCGTCGGCGAGCTTGTCCAGGCGCTCATCAAGACCCTGGGGCAGCACGCGCTCGTCGGTCAGCAGCGTCTTGTCCATGTCGACGGCGAGAATCTTAATGTTTCCGATATTGGCGTCCGATTCGTAAGTTTGCATAAAAGCGAGCCTTTCGTTTCGAGATTGTTTCAGACGTTATAACCATCAATTCGTAGTCGGGCGTATTTTCGCAGGAACGGAGCGTATTTGCACCACGCTTCACAAAGTAATGAAAAAACTTTTCAGAAATTTGAATTTGTCGCTTGTGCTGCGGGCACTTTAGCGTAATATAGCGACCATCGAAAACGGAGACGGAAAAACAACCGCTTACCGAGGAAAAGGTACCGTTTACGATATTAGAATTGCGCCCGGCGATAGGTGAAAGGAGAGGCAGATGCAGTTCGTAAAGATCATCACCACTGCAGACAATGCCATCCGACGCCAGCGCGCAATTTCCCGACGACGATAACAATCGTCTCTGTCCGCATGGGGCGAATTGCCTCAACAGAGTCATTTTGAGGTCGTTGGGTTTTAGCACGACATTGCTGCATGTTTCTAGGGCATGTATGTGCTGATTTTTGCTATTTAACCTGATATTGCACGGTATATGACCTTGAAATGACTTGCAACTGACCGATGTTCTAACTAGCTACCAAGGGCGAAAGGAAACAGCCATGAGCAAGGAAAAAGTCGTTCTCGCATATTCCGGTGGTCTTGATACATCCGTATGTGTCAAGTGGCTCCAGGACGAGAAGAATCTCGATGTCGTTTGCGTCTGCGGCAACGTGGGCCAGGAAGAGACCGGACTGGATGCCAAGAAGCAGAAGGCGCTCGACCTGGGCGTTCTCGATTGCCAGGTACTCGACCTGCGCGACGAGTTTTCCGATGAGTTCCTGACTAAGGCCATCGCCGCAAACTCCATGTACGAGAACAAGTATCCGCTGCTCTCCGCCCTGTCTCGCCCGCTGCTTGCCAAGAAGCTTGTTGAGGTCGCCCACGAGTTTGGCGCGACCTACGTCGCCCATGGCTGCACCGGCAAGGGTAACGACCAGGTCCGTTTTGAGGCCGCCGTCAAGGCCCTCGACCCCGAGCTCAAGGTTATCGCCCCGGTTCGCGAGTGGGACCTGAAGTGTCGCCCCGACGAGGTCGCCTATGCCCACGCCCACAACGTGCCGGTTCCCGAGGGTGCCAACGACAACCCCTACTCCATCGACGACAACCTGTGGGGTCGTGCCATTGAGTGCGGTCACCTGGAGGATCCCTGGAATGAGCCGCTCGACGACGCTTGGGTTATGACCAAGAATCCCGAGGACACCCCGGACACCCCGACCTACACCGAGATTGAGTTTGAGGCCGGCAAGCCCGTCGCCGTCGACGGCAAGAAGATGAAGCTCTCCGAGATCGTCATCGCCCTCAACAAGATCTCCGGCGACAATGGCTTTGGCCGTCTCGATCTGGTCGAGGATCGCCTGGTGGGCCTTAAGAGCCGCGAGTGCTACGAGGTTCCCGGCGCCCTGACGCTCATCACCGCCCACAAGGCGCTCGAGGACATCTGCGTCGAGGGCGACCTGCTCAAGACCAAGATCAAGCTCGAGCAGGATTGGGCCACCGCCGTGTACAACGGCCAGTGGTACAGCCCGCTCAAAAACGCGCTCGATGCCTTTATGGCCGACACGCAAAAGTTCGTGACCGGCACTGTCCGTCTGAAGTTCTTTAAGGGCAACTGCCATGTCGTCGGCCGCAAGAGCCCCTTCAGCCTCTACGACTACGGTCTGGCTACCTACGACCGCGACACCACGTTTGACGAGAAGGCCAGCGCCGGCTTTATCGAGATCGATACGCTGTCGCTCAAGACGTGGGCAAAGGTCCAGGGCCCCAGCTCTGCTGCCGCCCAGGCCTAGCGCCTTCTTCCCTTGGTATCCGCGCGGCCCATCCGCGTGATACATAACGGGCGCACGGGGTCCCTACCTTTCGTTATGCTTGCTGACACTTCTTAACATCGGTGGCCCCTACGTTCCGCCCGCATATATGATGCCGCGTCTGCGGCTGAGTCCGAGCCCCGCCGGGGTTGTCCGGCGGGGCTCCTTCTATCAATTTGGCGGCTCTGTGCCTATATATATGAGGAGTATCCATTATGTTCAATGCTATCGCGCATGCTTTGCTTGCCCTCGCGCCCGAGTTCGATGCTGTAAGGGTCGAGGACGTTCCTATGAGCCTGAAGGCCTGGATCGATGGTTCGCAGGGCAACATCCGGAGGGAGACGTTGGGTGCCAAGTGTATGGTGCGTCACTTCTTTGCAAATTAGCCACATGGCCCCGCGCGCGGCAGGGAGTGTGTAAAACTAGCGGTTGATAAATCGCTTTAGCGACAGGGCACATTGCTTTGGACGCTTGTTTTGGTATTTGGAGAAAGGAGACGGTTCCATGGCTCTTTGGGGCGGTCGTTTTGAGGCGGGCGTGGCCGAGGTCACGCAGGAGTTTGGCGCGTCGCTGCCGGTCGACAAACATCTCTATAAGCAGGATATCGCCGGCTCTAAGGCGCATGCCAAGATGTTGGCCGCCCAGGGCATCATCAGTGCCGAGGACGAGCAGGCGATTGCCAAGGGCCTGACCGGAATCGAACAGGATATCGATGCCGGCAACTTCACCTTCGATATCAACGACGAGGACATTCATATGTCCATCGAGAGCGAGCTGACGCGCCGCATCGGCGAGGCCGGTAAGCGCTTGCATACCGGGCGTTCGCGTAACGATCAGGTGGCGACCGATACGCGTCTGGGCGTCAAGGCGCTGGCCAAGGAGCTCATGGAGGCCAATCTTGAGCTGCGCCATGTGCTGGTGGATGCGGCCAAGAAGTACGACAAGGTGATTCTGCCGGGCTACACGCACATGCAACATGCTCAGCCCGTGCTGCTGTCGCATCACCTGCTGGCGTATTCCTGGATGTTCGCGCGCGACTTTACGCGTTTGAAGGCCGCCTTTGATGCCGCCGACAACTGCCCGCTGGGTGCTGCCGCGCTTGCCGGTACGAGCTATCCGCTCGATCGCCAGATGACGGCTGCCGAACTTGGCTTTGCGGGTGTGATTCCCAACTCGCTCGATGCGGTTTCCGACCGTGATTTCCTGCTCGATCTGCATTATGCCGGCTCCGTCATGGCCATGCACCTGTCGCGTCTTTCCGAGGAGATCGTGCTGTGGTCGAGCTCCGAATTTGGCTTTATCACGCTTTCCGACTCGTACTCCACTGGCTCGTCCATCATGCCGCAGAAGAAGAATCCCGACTTTGCCGAGCTTATCCGCGGCAAAAGCGGCCGTGTGTATGGCAACCTGGTGCAGCTGCTCGTGACCATGAAGGGCCTGCCGCTTGCTTATAACAAGGACTTGCAGGAGGACAAGGAGGGCGCGCTCGATACCGCTCACACGCTCATGCAGTGCCTGTCGGTTATGGCCGGTATGATTTCGACGTGGACCGTCAACGAGGATGCCATGGCGCGCGAGTGCGGCGTGGGACACCTTGCCGCTACCGATGTTGCCGATTACCTGGCTAAGCGCGGTCTGCCGTTCCGCGAGGCACATGCCGTGGTGGGCCATCTGGTCCTGATGTGCGAGAAGCGCGGCTGCAATCTTGAGGACCTGCCGTTTGAGGTGTTCCAGGAGGCAAGCCCGCTCTTTGAGCACGATATTACCGAGGCGCTCGACATCCCGTCGATTGTCGCCGCGCGCACGACCGAGGGCGGCACCGCTCCTGCCGCCGTTGCCGTGCAGCTGCAGCGTGCCGAGGCACAGCTCGTTGCCGACGAGGGCGTGTTTGGATCGCTGACCAACGTCGTCGAGATGGGCCACGGGGCAAAGTAGGGGTTTGGCTGAAGCTGTTTTGGCCATTATTTATTGATTAATCGTTGTTGCTTTACGGGCGCCTGCTGTTGTGGGCGTCCGTATTTTGTTGCTATGGGGGAGGGGCTTGTCGAGAACTTCTGTAGGACCTTTGGGCAGGTTGTGAAGGGGGTACGTTCGCGGGTGGCAACCGACCGTCTGCTCTGTTCGATGCGGTTGATGGGCAGTCGGATGGTACTCTAATCGGGCTTCGAAACAGAAGTGACACATATGGAGTGCTTTAATAAATTGTAGCGTTTCAATAAACGGCTTTTTGTTTAACTGCAGCTAAAACTCTGTTACGATGCAGTCCAGGCGGGTGCCGGAATGGGACTTAGGCACGCGCGAACCTACTTGAAAGGCTACCTTATGGCTATCGAGAAGACCTTCATCATGATTAAGCCCGACGCCGTGCGCGACCGCAAGATCGGCGAGATTGTTGCCCGCATTGAGCGCAGCGGCCTTGTCATCGAGCGCATGGAGATGACTACGCTCGAGCGCGCTACCGTCGAGGAGCACTACGCCCATCTGGCGGACAAGCCCTTCTTTGGCGGTCTCTGCGACTTTATGACGAGCGGTCCGGTCGTCAAGATGGTCGTTTCCGGTCTCTCCGCTGTCTCCAAGATGCGCACCCTCATGGGCGCTACCAATCCGCTTGACGCTGCCCCCGGCACCATTCGCGGCGATTTCGCTGTCGATGTCAACGCCAACGTGATTCACGGCTCCGACTGCCTGGAGAACGCCGAGATCGAGATCAAGCGCTTCTTTGGCTAAACCAGCTTTGACTCCTTAAAGCTGTTAGCGTGTGGCTTGGGTGCCGCGGAACTCCATCCGCGGCGCCCTTTTATTCCAGAATCTATGAAGGGGCCCGCTCGGACATGAGTACCGAGCGGGCCCCTGCTGTTAGCTTGTGGCACTGAGTAGTTTAGGCCTCGTCGACGACCTTGAGGCCGCGCGTGTGATCGATCTCGTTGAGGAGGTTAACGCGACGCTCGTGACGACCACCCTCAAACTCGGCGTCGAGCCACTCGTCGACGATCATCTTGGCGAGCTCGGAGCCCACGACGCGGGCGCCAAAAGCGAGCACGTTGGTATTGTTGTGCATGCGGGAGAGCTTGGCGCTGAAGGGCTCGGAGCACACGACGGCGCGTACGCCCTCGACCTTGTTGGCAGCCAGGCTGATACCGACGCCGGTGCCACAGATCAGGATGCCTAGATCGACGTCGCCGTTGGCTACTGCCTTGCCCACCTTGTAGCCGGCGATGGGGTAGTCAAAGCTCTCGGAGGTGTCGGTGCCAAAGTTCACGACCTCGCAGCCGCGCTCCTTCAGGTGCTCGGAGATGATGTTCTTGAGCTCGACGGCGGCGTGGTCGTTACCGATACCGATCTTCATGGATGGTTCCTCTCTGGTCTGTGCGGCGCAAATGCTAAAGGTGTTTACCGCGTTCGACTGCATGATAGCGCGACTTTTGCGTAAACGCTCGAGCGTTTTTTGGTCATACGCTTTAGCAGGCAACAAGACTGACTTCTCGTGAATGAATGTCGTCAGTTTGCGCTTGAGCGCCGTCTGCCGGAACCATGGTTGCGGTTTTTGATGCATTGTTATCAAATAAAGGAGCTAACTTTTTTGAGAGCCCAGCCCGTTATGCAAGCAGGAGATACCTATGCCTACCGATTCCCTTCGTGATGCCGCGTTTTGCGATGTTTTGAACCGCGAGCTTGTCTGTGCACTCGGCTGCACCGAGCCCATTGCCGTTGCCTATGCAGCGGCGCTGGCGAGTCAGACACTCGGTTGCGAACCCGATCATATGGACGTTGCCTGCTCGGGCAACATCATCAAGAACGTTAAGAGCGTGACCGTGCCCAACTCGGGCGGTATGCACGGTATTGAGGCCGCGGCCGTGCTGGGTGCCGTGGGCGGCGACGCTAAGAGCGCGCTCGAGGTGCTCGAGAGCGTTAACGATGAAGACCGTGCTCGCGTGGCCGAGCTCCTTGCCGACGCCGGCTACTGCGATGTGTCGCTTGTCGAAGGTGTGCCCAACCTCTACATCAAGGTGACTGCGACGGCCGGGGGCCATACCGCGGTCGTCGAGATTACCGATCACCACACTAATGTCACGTGCCATACGCTCGATGGTATTCCGGTGTGCGGCAAGTCGGCGGGGGAGTGTGCCGCCTGCGCCGAGCGCGTGGTGGCCGAGCGTGCGGCAGATAACGCCGATACCCCTATGAGCATTGAGTCCATCATCGACTTTATCGAGGACGGTGACATTGAGGACGCCCGCGCTGCCGTTGAGCGTCAGATTGAGCTGAATGGCGCAATCAGTGCCGAGGGCCTTGCGCACGCTTGGGGCGCCGAGGTGGGTCGTACGCTGCTAGGTGCTCGTGCCGATGACGTCGCCTGCCGTGCCCGTGCCCGTGCGGCCGCCGGGTCCGACGCCCGCATGAACGGCTGCGCGCTGCCGGTCGCCATTGTGTGCGGCTCGGGCAATCAGGGCATTACTTGCGCATTGCCCGTCATGGAGTATGCCGGGTACCTGCGCTGCGACCACGAGCGCCTAGTGCGCGCCGTGATGCTGTCCGATCTTATCGCCGTGCATATCAAGAGCTATATTGGTGCGCTCTCGGCGTTTTGCGGTGCTATTTGCGCCGCGTGCGGCGCCGGCGCCGCGATTACCTGGCTGTGCGGTGGCACGCGCGAGCAGATTGGCGCGACAGTCTCGAATACGCTCGGTAACGTGGGCGGCATCGTGTGCGACGGCGCCAAGGCGAGCTGTGCCGCCAAGATCTCGGCTGCCGTCGATGCGGCGATTCTGGGCCATGATATGGCCATGCAGGGTCGCGGCTTCCGCGCCGGCGAGGGTCTGATCCAAGATACCGTTGAGCAGACGATCGCCAGCATGGGCTACGTAGGCCGCGTGGGCATGAAGGACACCGACATCGAGATCCTCAACATCATGATCGGCAAAACCCAGGTCTGCTAGATATTAAGTTGCGGTGAGATAGTTCCTAAAATTACCCGGGTGAGGGGCAAACAGGAACTATCTCACCGCAACTGCGCTAGATGTTCTGGCGCCTACGATAGTTCGTCGGCTACTTGGTGTTCGTAGAAGGCTTCGATTACGGCGTTGAAGTCGCGGGCGAAGTCTTCCATGGTTCCGCGCCAGGTGGCTCGGCTGGGCTTGCCCTGGCCCACAAAGGCGGTTTGGATGCCGCAATCGGGGGACGGGAAGTCGCGTTTGGGATCGTTGCCCACCATAAGGACCTCGTGTGGCTCGAGCCCCATCACCTGAAGCTGTTCAAGATAATAGGTGGCATCGGGCTTGCAGCGGGTGGTGTTTCCCATGTGCGTGACGAGCTCAAAGGGGGCGTCGGCCAGGTCGCCCCAGCCCATGCGGCACTCGATGGCCCCCTGCGGAAAGCTGGGGTTGGTAAAGAGCGCGCAGCGCAGCCCTGCGTCCTGTACGGCCTGAAGCGCGGCGTGTGCGCCCGGCATGGCGTGGGCGTTAATGACATCGTCGTTCTTGTGCGGAAGAACTTCGCGGTCGTAGTAGGTAAACGCCTCGTAGATGAGGGGATCGGAGAGGCAAATGCCGCACCGGCGCTCAACCTCTTCTTGGTAGAACTCAAGATTGGTGCGATTATCCGTGCCGCTGCGGCGATTGGCGTTGAGGTCGACCAAGATGGTGCCGAGGCGTGCCATCGTGCCACCGCGACTGCGGCGCCCGATATCCGCGAGCATCGAAGAGACATCCTTAAAATAGCGAAGGATGAACGCGTTGAGGTTGATGCTGAGAAGCGTTTCGTCCATATCGAAAACGACTGCTTTGAGCACGCGGGCACCTTTCTCGAAAAATCGATCTAGAATCGTTGGCTCCGGATACTTTACCCCAAAGCCGAATGCCTGGCTGGTTATCGTCAAGTTGCGGAGACGTGTGTTCATAAGATTACGAAAAAGTCTCCACACGAGTAAAAAATCGCAGTTCACGCTTGAAATCGAACTCATTTCCCCGTAACCTATACGAACGTGATTGCATAAGCGTCACATTAGTATCTGTCGGCTCCCGAGTGTTCCTAAACGTTGTGTGCTTGTCGCACCCTTCTGTAGGTCCTAGCAATCGGGGCCCCGTAGTTCGAAAGGGGTCCACCTTTGAGTGAGATTCAGAACTCGTCCATTTTCTCTCTTGACGATGTCAACGAGGAGGAGATGAACAACCTCATCGACGGTACGATTACCGACTTTGATGAGGGCGATCTCGTTAACGGCACTGTCGTTAAGATCGAGCATGACGAGGTGCTCGTTGACATCGGATTCAAGTCCGAGGGCGTTATCCCGGTCCGCGAGCTGTCCATCCGCAAGGACGCTAACCCTGCAGACATCGTTGCACTCGGTGATCCCATCGAGGCTCTGGTTCTCCAGAAGGAGGACAAGGACGGTCGTCTGGTCCTGTCCAAGAAGCGTGCCGAGTACGAGCGTGCTTGGAACCGCATCGAGGAGAAGTTCAACGCCGGCGAGAACGTCGAGGGCGAGGTCATCGAGGTCGT
>CABUJH010000020.1 GCA_902491895.1 uncultured Collinsella sp.
GAGTTCCGCACGAGCCGGAGAGCACTTAATGTGCTCTCCGTGCGAGCAGGACTGTAGAGCAGGAAACCTTGTATACGCCCGCCCGCTCCCGAGGGACATCTCTCATGCAAAAACTGTCGCTGGGTAAAGTCCGAGGTCAGTGGCGTTTTATACCGAGAAATCCAAAAAAGTTGAAAATTCATTACAAATTTGCGTTGACTTTAGGTAACTAAAGTTTCATACTCCTTTTCAACCACTGGGGGATGTGAACACGCACGGATCGTTCGCATCATGATTGAAGAGGATTTCTTAGACATGTTCACGCATCAGCTAAACATTATCAGCGTAGTAATTATCTGATGCGGGTTAGCACATACAGCTAGCCCGTACGATAACGGGCGGCTGATGAAGATGAGGGCCGTCGAGCGCAACCGACGGCCCTCATTTTTTATGTCTAGGAAGTTCTTTTTAGAGGAGGAAATGTAATGAACGGAGTTTTGCTCATGGTTGTGGCCGCGGCGGTGCTCGCCTGCGGCTATCTGGGCTACGGCCGCTGGCTGGCCAACAAGTGGGGCGTTGACAAAGAGGCCCTCACGCCGGCCAAGCGCATGAAGGACGGCAACAGCTTCTCGCCCGTCTCCGCCTTCACTGCGTTTTCGCACCAGTTCAGCTCGATCTGCGGTGCTGGCCCTGTCACGGGTACGATCGTCGCCATGGCCTTTGGCTGGCTGCCCGTCGTGCTCTGGGTCCTCGTCGGCGGCATCTTCTTTGGCGCCGTCCACGACTTTGGTGCCCTGTACGCTTCGATGAAGAACAACGGCAAGTCACTCGCTCAGCTCATCGAGAAGTATATCGGCAAGACCGGCCGTCGCCTGTTCCTGCTGTTCTGCTGGCTGTTCTGCATCATCGTCATCGCCGCCTTTACCGACATGGTCTGCAAGACGTTCATGTTCACCCCGGCCGTTGACGCTTCTGGTGCTGCTACCGGTGCCATCGACTTCACCAAGTCCTATGCCGCCGGCTGCGCTGGTACCATCTCCATCCTGTTCACCTTCGTCGCTATCGCCTTTGGTTGGGCCCAGAAGAAGTTCAACCTCACCGGCGCTGCCGAGTTCGTCACCGGCGTGGTCCTCATGGTTCTCATGTTCGCCGTCGGTATGCAGTTTCCGGTCTACCTGGATAAGTTCCAGTGGTTCGCCGTCGTCATGGTCTACCTGGTCTTCGCTGGCGCTATGCCCATCCAGATGCTCAAGACCCCGCGTGACTACCTCACTTCCATCATGATGATCGTCATGATCGTCTGCGCTGTCCTCGGCATCGTCGTCCTGGGCGTCAACGGTCAGGCCACTATCACCGCTCCGGTCTTCACCGGCTTCTCCACTGCCTCCGGCATGATGTTCCCGGTCCTGTTCGTCTCCGTCGCTTGCGGTGCTCTCTCCGGTTTCCACAGCCTCGTTTCTTCCGGCACCTCTTCTAAGCAGGTCGAGAAGGAGCAGGACGCCGTCAAGGTCGGTTACGGCGCCATGATCGTTGAGTCCTTCGTCGGCATCCTTGCCATCATCGTCGCCGGCATCATGTTCTCCGATATGAACACCGCCGGTACTGGCGCCCTCAACGCCGGTGTCGCTTCCACCCCGTTCCAGATCTTCGCCGCTGGCATCTCCCGCGGTATGCAGGCCTTCGGTGTTGACGGCACGCTCGCTACCGTCTTCATGACCATGAACGTCTCTGCTCTGGCCCTGACCTCGCTCGACGCCGTCGCCCGCATCGCCCGCACCTCGTTCTCCGAGTTCTTTGCCCAGACCAACGACGCCCTGGCCATTGAGTCCAAGGCCGGCTACATGAAGGTTCTCGGCAACCCCTGGTTCGCCACGGTCGTCACCCTGCTTCCTGGTCTCGCCCTCGCTTTTGGTGGCTATGCCAACATCTGGCCGCTCTTTGGTGCTTCCAACCAGCTGCTCGGCGGCATGACCATGATCACCCTCGCCGTGTTCTGCAAGTGCACCGGCCGCAAGGGTTGGATGCTCTACGTGCCCGTCGCCTTCCTGCTCTGCTGCACCTTCACCTCGCTGGTCCAGAGCGCCATGGGCTGCATGGCCGCCGTCCAGGCTTACGGCTTCTTCGGCACCATCCCGGCTACCGCCACCACGGCCGCCGTCTCCGTCGCCGCCACCAAGGGCCTGCAGCTCGTCTTTGCCGTCCTGCTGATGGTCCTGGGCCTCATCGTCGCCGTCAACTGCCTCAAGGAGTTCTTCGGCAAGGAGGCTGGCTCCATGCCTGATGAGGAGCCCGAGTGGTCCGAGATGGGCAAGGCCGAGTACGGTCGCGCCGCTGCCGCCGAGGCTCCCGCTGACGCCGAGGCCGCCAAGGCCTAGTCAGCTTGATGGACTAACCGTTCCATCCATATGACTCGGAAAGATCGGGTCCGCGACTTCGCGGGCTCGGTCTTTTTTTCATGCGAAAGCGGGTGACGCTCGAGTGTTCTCGCAGATGTTTTGCGTGGATAAGGGCGCGCGTTGTACCATATAGACGTATATGTGTACATATGAAAGGGACCCCGTGGCCAAGACGGTATATTCCGATAATCAAAACAATGTCGATGCTTTGGCTGAGCGCCTGAGCAGCCAGACGTCGCTTTCTGCCGAGCGTGCCAAGCTGGTTGCCTACGACCTGCTCTGCCGCAAGGCGCTCAAGATTAAGTCGAGTGCGCTGGCGCAAATTTTCCGCTCCGTCGATAAGGAATGTGACACCAAGGCGATGCGCGATGAACTTATCGCGGCAAATATCGTGACCAAGATCGAGGGTAGCGGCATTAACGGGCGCCCGGCGTTCTATACCATCAATGCCGAGATCCGCGATGCCCAGGAGCAGCCTGCCGAGTCCGTCGAGGATTTTGTCGTCGAGGATTCCGCTGACGTGCCTGCTGTGGAAGAAACTGCTCCGCGTGAGCATGTCGATACCGATGAGTTGCTCGATGAGAACGTCGTGCGTGCCTTTACGGCCAAGGCAGGACGCGGCGGTTTTGGCGGGGGTGGCAAGCGCGATGCGCAGCGCCGCGCCCAGCAGGAGCGCTTCCGTCGCGCCGTTGCTCGAAAGGGTGAGACGGATGCTGAGGCTCTTGAGACCGAGGTTGCTGCCGAGTCGCAGAAGCCCGCGAGGGAGCAAAAGCCCGTGGAGGCCCAAGAGCCCAAGCGTCGTCGCGGTGCTCACTTTAAGACTGCACAGCAGGATGCCGCGCGTGAGGTTGAAGAGTCTTCTGAGGTTGCAGACGATGTTGAGGAGTCTGCCAAGAAGGCTCCGGGTTCGTGTCGTCCCGGCCGCGGTTTTGCGGGACGTGCGTATCCCGTAAAGCGTCAGGAGAAGGGCGAGTCGGTTTCGACCACCCAGGACGAGAAGGCCGTTGAGCCGGTGGCTCGCGAGCAAAAGCCTGTTGAGCCGCAGCTTGAGGTTGATGCCGAGGCCAAGGGCCAGCAGCCTACTGATGAGCAGACGGAGCAGGGCGCGTCGAGCAAGCCTCGCCGCCGTCGCCATCGTGGGGGCCGCAGTTCCCATGCCGAGACTGCAACCGAGAAGACCACGCCGCAGAACGAGGATGCGAAGGCCGAGGTTTCTTCGGGGCAGCCTAAGCGCCAGTCAGCGAAGGAGAGCAAGTCCGATCGTCCGCAGAAGCAGGCGTCTATGCCGAAGCGCGAGCGCAATCCCCAAGGCGATTCTAAGCGCAAGTCTCAGAAGAAGCCGGAGTCTGCCGCAGTAGATACTGCTGCCCAGCAGCCCGAGTCGGCCGCCCACGGCGAGGTCTCGGCGCTTGCCCTTGCCCGCGTTTTAGGCAGGCAGCTGTTCAAGGTTGTCCCCACGCCTATGGCGCTCTCCAAGATCAAGGAGCAGCAGACACAGATCGTAAAGGTCGAGGGCAAGGACGGCAAAAAGGCTCCGCAGCGCACTCAGCACAACGAGATGTCCAACCGCAAGATTGCCGAGGAAATCGCAATCATCCAGGCTTGGATCGAGCAGAACCGAGGTGCCGATACGCCGGTTGCCTCGCGCCGCCAGCGTGCCTACCAGATCTTTAACGACGAGAAGGCTTTTGACGGCAAGCACGGTGAGCGCTTGATCAGGCGTATGACCGAAAAGGGCATCAGCATGCAGGCGATCAAGGTCGCCCCCAATCGCCCCGTGCACTTTACGGGCTTCTTTACGCTGGGAGCCGACAAGCCGTTCATTATGGTCGAGAACCTGGACACCTACGACGAGATCGTCAAGCTGCTGCGTGGCCGCAAGCACGCCAAGCTCTTTGGCATCAAGGTGGGCGGCGTGATTTTTGGCGGCGGATGCAAGGCGAGCGTCTCGCATGCCTTGGACGATTATCTGGCCGAGATTGGCTATCGCTTTAACTACGTCTACTACGTAGGCGATATCGATCGCGAGGGCGCGCGCATCGTCGAACAGGCTCGCAATGCCAATGTGGTTGAGATTCGCCTGCATGCCGGCATGTACCGCGCCATGCTCGCCGAGCATAAGCGTCGCGTGAAGGCCGGCGGCGAGTGCGAGCCCGCGGCTGCCAACCAGGGCGTGCCGCAGAACCTGGCAGCGACGATCAAGGATCTGCCCATGGTTACGCGCGTGCAGTTCCGCAACGTGCTACGTGAAGGCGGGCGCATTCCGCAGGAGATTCTGATGACCGCAGACTATCGGGATGGCGACTCGGGAAGCTTCGACCGCATGCTCAACAACTAGGGCGCTCTCCCGGGGCCTGTGGTTACCTGGTTGTTGCATGCGGCTCGCTTTTCGGAACGGGGCTGATATTTTCTTGATGTTAGGCGCTCTTGGTCCTAATGGGCTTGGGGCGCCTTCGCGTTTCCTCAGCTCTGCACCCTTGCGGGTTCGAATCCCTCCGCTTGCCCACAAGAAAGCGCCCTGGGCCGTTATGGGCTCAGGGCGCTCAATTTTAATGGCTGGGACGGAGGGATTCGAACCCCCAACAGCCGGCACCAAAAACCGGAGTTCTACCGTTGAACTACGTCCCAATGTATGGTGTTGCCCAAAAGCAACTCGTTTAGTTTACCTAATCTGCGAGGGCATCGCAAACGCCGTCGAGCAGGCGTACGGCGAGTGTCTGCGCGTCGCTGGCCGTGAAGGTGCCGTTGTAGCGCGTCATGCCCGTGAGCTCAATGCGAATGCGTGCCGGCTTCTGCTGCGCGGCGACATTGGCAGTGCGGATGCGCTGGGCCAGGTTGTGGCACTCGGCGAGGGCGATCGTGGCGCGCGGCGCTGCATCTGCGGGCAGCTCATCGCTTGCGATCTCGAGCACTAGGTCAACGTCGGTTGGGACCTCGGAGTCGCAGAGCATCATGCCGCTGTTGTCGGTCGTTGCCGTGGCGATATTCCACATGCGCGACGCAACGCTGCGTGCGATGGGGTCCTCGCCGATAACGGCAATCTGGAAGCGCTCGAGCACGTTGGCGGCGCGAGCAAAACCGATACGGGACTCGGCTTCGGTGACCGAGGGCTTGCCCTCCCACACATGGTGCAGGCGGTTGATGTAGGCGTAGGTGTCCTGGAAGGCCATGCCGTCGGCAAACAGGCCGACATTTTCCTGGAACTGCTGCAGGGCGGCCTCGGTATGCGGACCAAAGTAGCCGTCGTCTTCGCCACAGGCAAAGCCCAAAACGTTGAGAGCGCGCTGCAGGGCCTGCACATCGGCGCCATGGAAATTGGGCATGCGCAGATAGAGGGTGCGGTCGCCCAGCTTATACGAAGCGTCTACAAGGGCGCTCCAGCAGGGGATATCGACGGCATGACCGGCAGCAAGGCCGCTGTCGAGCCTGAAGGTGCTGACGGCCTGCTCAGTGGTGGCTCCAAAGTACTTGTCGGTGACTTCGACGGCATCAATCGTGTAGCCGAGCTGCAGGAGACGGGACTGCACGTCTTCGACGGCTGCTCCTTGCATGCCCGTTGTAATAGGTTCCATGAACGAACCCCTTTCGGCGTACCATTCGTACTATTTGAGCGTCTGTCGGATAGACAACGCAAAGGGATGCATAAACATGCACTCAACAGTGTAGCAAGTTGTGCCTAAATACGCTGCTGACAGGTTTTATAACCCCCGTTAGTTAAGGCGCTCCACAAAGAAATCTGCCATGGAGAGGAACAGCTCGCGTGCGTGCGGATCAAGCTCAACGTTCTCGATGGCCGCTTTGGCCTTAGCGGTCAGGTCGAGCGCGTAAGTGTGGGCGTAATCGATGGAGCCGGCCTCTTGGAAGATCTCCACGGCGCGTGCGAGCTGCGCGGGATCATCGGTGCCCGAGGAAAGAATCGCCTCGACCTCGTCGTGGTGGTGCTCATCCGAGAGGGCGTGTACGGCGACAAGCGTGCGCTTGCCCTCGGTGATGTCGGTACGGAAGTCCTTGTTGGCGGCTTCCTTAGTGCCGACAAGGTTGAGCAGGTCGTCCTGAATCTGAAAGGCGAGGCCTGTGTGTAGGCCAAAGGCGCGCAGCGCTTCGATTTGCTCATCGCTGCCGCCGCCGATAATGGCTCCGGCGGCAAGCGGCGTGGCTCCGCTGTAAAACGCGGTCTTGTGCGTCGCCATGTCCAGGTAGTCATCAACCGAGATATCAAAGCGCCCGTCACGGACCCAACCCAGGTCGAGCGCTTGACCCTCGATGGTGCGGACGATCATCTCGGTAAGCTCGTGGAGCACGCGCAGCTTCACGTCGGACTCCAGCGTGGGGTCGTCGAGAACCGTCTTGGTGACCATGGTGAGCGCCAGGTCGCCGCAATTGATGGCAAGGCCCGTGCCCTCGGTAAGGTGCATGCAGGGCTTGCCTCGACGAAGCTGTCCGTTGTCGGCGATGTCGTCGTGGATCAGCGCGCCCGACTGGAAATGCTCGATGGCTGCCGCGGCGCTGCGGGCGCTCTCAAAGCTACCGCCCACTGCGGTTGCGGCGAGCATACAGATAAGCGGGCGGTGGCGCTTGCCGGCGTTGGCCGTAAAAGCCGAGAGCGGCGCATACAGGTAGCGCTCGATATCGGCAGAGGTCGCCTGTCCGTCAAAGAACGTGGCCAGATAGTCGTTAATCTGGTCAAAGTGCTGGGCTAAAAAGCTGGTAAACGGACTGGACACGGGTTCTCGCATTCTTTCTGAGGTTGCGTTGATGCAATATGCAGACAACATATTGCCACATTAGGGCGTTTGGCGCGGCAGTTTTGGCGATTTGGGACAACGGGCGTGCGTTTGATGGAGCGCGCCTAAATCAGCCTAAAATGCTCGAGCGCCGCAACGACACCGTCGTGATCGACGGTGTCGGTCACGTAATCGGCCTTATCCTTGAGATAGTCCGGCGCATTGCCCATGGCGATACCGACATCGACGGCGTTCATCAGCGAGACGTCATTGCTGGCGTCGCCAATGCCGTATACGGTTCCGTGGTGGGGGTCGAGGGCGTCGAGTACAGACTGGATGCCCCCGCGCTTCGTGCATTCGCGGGGCGAGATTTCGGTTACCTCGAGTTCGAGCTCGTTAAAGCACAGCAGCGGCTCAAGTGCCTTATCTTGAGCGATGTGGTTGGCGAGCGATGTAGACATCAAGATCTTGTAGACACTGTAATGTTGCAGCTGCGTGACTGCGTCGCCCAGGGTGCGCGCGTATCCGGGAGCATCGGGCGCATCGGCACTCATGCGCACGACGCCGTTGAGGCCCTCAAAGCGGATGACCTCGCCCGATTGCTCAAGGTAGGGGGCAAGACGCTGCAGCATGCTGGGTGTCATCGACAGATCGCGAATTGCGTGTCCGTTGATCTCGGCGTAACCGCCCGCAAGACAGACGATGCCGGTCCAGGGCAGCTCAAGAAGTTTGGGGTGGATGCAGCTGAGGGTGCGCCCTGTGCAGATGAAGGCCATGTTGCCGTTGGCGACAAACTCGCGGATTGCCTGCGAAACCGCCTCGTTGGGATAGGGGGAGAGGTCCCGCTCATCTTCGGGAAGGTCTTGGGCGAGCCTGGGGTCTTGCCAGGCGAGCGTTCCGTCGATATCGAAGAAGCAAATATCGCCGCGCTTATGGGCTGCGCTGGCGGCAGGGGAGGCCGAGGTGGTGGGCACAAATTCCGGTTCGAGGCCCATGATCTGGTCAAAATGCTCTTTAACGCGGGGAACGGAGATGCCGATAATCACCTGGGCGGTCTTGCCCGTAATGATGAGGCCCTTGGCGCCCACCGCGACAAACGACGCGTTATCTGCAACGATGGAAGGGTCTGCGACCTCGACGCGCAGGCGCGTGGCGCAGTTGGTTGCGCCCACGATATTGCCAACGCCACCTAAAAGCTGAATTACCCGCTCAGCGAGGACGTGATCTTGATCGGATCGACTATTGACCTCGTCATTGGGAGATTGCTCTTTGGCAAAGTCGCTTCCCGTTAAACAATCGATTGCCGCGCGATTGACGACATGATCCTCGCGGCCCGGCGTCTTAAGGTCATAGACCAAGATGAGTGCTCGAAAACTAACAAAAAAGATGAGGCTAAAGGCAAGGCCGATACCGAGCGCCAAAAGATAGGCACCGGCATGCGTGCGCATGAGCGGAATAAAGTTGAAGGCTGCCATCTCCATGAGGCCGCCCGAGAAGATGCCGACGATGCCAAAGAGATTCATGGTTGTGGCAAGGCAAGACGATAAGACGGCGTAGAGCAAAAAGAGCCCGGGGTGGGTGAACATAAAGAGAAACTCGAGTGGCTCGGTAACGCCGCAAACCACCGAGGCGATGATGGCGGGAACAAGGATGACCCTGAGGCCGGCGCGGCGCTCTGGTTTTGCGGTGGAGTAGAACGCGGCTGCGATGGCGGGAAGGCCAAAGAGCTTGACCCAGCCGGTGGCGGTAAAACCGGCCCACGGCGCAAGCTCATTAAGGGGGCGCGTGCTATGGGAGAGGATGGGGAGCAAACTGCTCCACGTGGCGTAGATGCCGTCGTTAATGACCAGGTTGTCGTAGTAGATCGGCATGTAGAGCAGGTGGTGCAGCCCCATGGGCTCGAGCGCTCGCTCCAAAAACACAAAGATGCCCACGCCAAAGGGGCCGACGCTCGTAAGTGCATGGCGCAGCGTTTCGGTCATTGCGTATACGGAGGGCACGATGGCGGCCGAGATAGCGGCAAGGGCAAACACGGCAAAAAAGCTGATGAGGTAGACCAGCGAGGAGCCCGAGAAGGTGCCGAGCCAATCGGGAACCTTGGCATCGTAGAAGCGGTCATGGATGGCGACGACGGTTGCCGATACCACCAGCGGGCCGATAATGCCGGTGTCGAGCGTCTTGATGCCGTCGATGACGGTGATACCGTTGGCGGGGGTCAAAGATGACGGGTACTTAAGCCCAAGGTTGTCTCCGCTCAGCTTAATGATCTCGCTCAAAAAGAAGCAATAGGCAAAATAGGCCACGAGTGCCTCGAGGCAGCAGCGTGCCGGTTGCTTTTGGGCAAGACCGATAGGCAGCGCTACGGCAAAAAGGAGCGGGAGGCGTTTAAAGACCGTCCATGAGCCGCGCTGGATGATGGCCCAAAAAACGTACCAAGGGGTTCCGTATACGGCTAGATCGCCGACGATGTCCGCAGTCGTTGCGAGAGCGGAGACGCCGACCATGAGGCCCGATATAGAAAACAGCATGGCGGGAGCGAACATTGCCCCGCCAAAGCGTTGGATTTTTTGCAGCATGTTCTGCCTTCCGAATATCGAGGCGCGTTGCGCGTGGGGAAACGTTTAAACAATGGATTCATTGTAGAGGACCAGACGATTGTCGTGCTGGCAGTTTTGAGCGAAACCGATTTGGGCACGACAGAAACCGTCAACGGTTAAATCCTGTCGCTTTACCGATATTCGGTTTAAACAACTTTAAGAAATGCTATCGTGCCTAGCCGGAAATAAATAATGTAGAGGTGAAACAATGCCAAAAGCGATATACGAAGGAATCTACCGAGAAATACGCTCGCGCATCATTAATGGGACCTATGCGTTTCAGGAGATGCTGCCAACCGAAGCCGAGCTGACCGCGGAGTTCGGATGTACTCGCAATACCGTTCGTCGCGCCTTGGGTATGCTGGCCGACGGGATGTTTGTGCAGCCCATACACGGCAAGGGCGTGCGCGTTATTTGGCTTAAGGGCGAAACCGACATGTTGGGCGCACTCGAGGAAGTTGAGTCGTTTGGCGAATTTGCAAAGCGCAACAATGCCGTTGCATCGACGGACGTTAAGTCTTTTGAGCATTTGATTTGCACCGAGCAGCTCTCTCGTCGCCTGGGCTTTAAGGTGGGCGAGGAGTTGATTCGCGTGGTGCGTGTCCGAAGCCTTAACGGCAATGCGCGCCAAGTAGACCATGGTTACTTTTTGGAGTCGATCGCCAAGGGTCTGACGCCCGAGATCGCCGCAAAGTCAATTTACGACTATCTGGAGCACAAACGCGGCGTCAAGGTGATGGCGAGTCGCCGTACGGTGAGCGTCGAGCTTGCCAACGATGAGGACTGCAGCTATCTTGACCTCGGCAAATACAACTGTGTCGCCGTCATGGAGAGCCAGTCGTACACCTCGGACGGCATCTTGTTCGAGGTCACGCACGCCCGCACGCATCCCGAGATCTTCCATTACCGCGTCAACTCCAAGCGATAGCCGGCTAGCTCGCAGCCTGACGAGACTCATGCCCTCAAAGCGAAAACGCCCGGTCAAACCGACGATGCATCGGCTTGACCGGGCGTTTTCTCTGCATTTGATAACAAATAATTGTTTATACAAAACTTGTCAAGTATCAAGTTGAAATTACCGTTCACCGAAGTTTTTCTACCGCTCTAGTAATACTTGTTCAAACAAGTAGCAAAATAGCGTATCGTACAAATCAGCAAAAGGGGCAAAGTCCCCGAGCCAATCTCCGAAGGCGGCGGCAAAGGGTGCCGCCACGGTGTGAAAGGGTGGATTGTAATGAAGAACGAAATGAGCAGAAGGCAGTTCCTGGGCTTTGCTGGTTCCGCGGCTGCGGTTCTTGGTCTGGGCCTCGTGGGCTGCGGTGGCTCCGCCGGCTCCGGCTCCTCTGCTTCTGGTGACGCTGCCGAGGTCTACTTCCTCCAATTCAAGCCCGAGGTCGACAAGGAGTGGAAGGAGATCGCCAAGGCGTACAAGAAGGAGAAGGGCGTCGAGGTCAAGATCGTGACCGCCGCCTCCAACACCTACGAGGAGAAGCTCAAGTCCGAGATGTCCAAGAGCTCCGCTCCGACCCTGTTCCAGGTCAACGGCCCCACCGGTCTTAAGAACTGGAAGGATTACTGCGCCGACCTGTCCGATACCAAGCTCCGCGGTGAGCTCATCGACGACTCCCTGGCTCTGCAGTCCGACGGCAAGGATCTGGGTATCGACTGGGTCCAGGAGAGCTACGGCATCATCTACAACAAGCAGCTGCTCGAGAAGGCTGGCTACAAGGCCGAGGACATCAACTCCTTCGACAAGCTGAAGGCTTGTGCCGACGACATCCAGGCCCGCAAGGACGAGCTTGGCGTTGAGGGTGCCTTCACTTCTGCTGGCATGGATGACTCCTCCAGCTGGCGCTACACCACCCACCTCGCCAACCTCCCGCTCTACTACGAGTTCGAGAAGGAGCACAACCAGGAGGACGACGAGATCAAGGGCGAGTATCTCGACAACTTCAAGCAGATCTTCGACCTGTACATCACCGACTCCACCTGCGATCCTTCGCAGCTTGCCTCCAAGACCGGTGACGACGCCACCAACGAGTTCGCAACCGGCAAGGCCGTCTTCTATCAGAACGGCTCTTGGGCATACGCTGACCTCACCAAGGCCGGTATGACCGACGACCAGCTTGGTATGCTGCCGATCTACATCGGCGTTGACGGCGAGGAGAACCAGGGCCTGTGCTCCGGCGGCGAGAACTACTGGTGCGTGAGCTCCCAGGCTTCCGAGGATGCTCAGAAGGCCACCGAGGACTTCATGTACTGGTGCGTCACCGCTGACACCCCGACCAGCATCATCGCCGACAAGATGGGCCTGACCGCTCCGTTCAAGAGCGCCAAGGAGACCACCAATGTCTTCTCGCAGCAGGCCGTCGCCATGGCTAAGGACGGCAAGAAGACCGTCGCTTGGGACTTCGTCTACATCCCCTCTGAGGAGTGGAAGAAGAACCTCAAGCAGGCTCTGATTGCCTATGCTGCCGACAACACCAAGTGGGACGGCGTCAAGAACGCCTTCGTCGATGGCTGGAAGACCGAGAAGGCTGCTTCCGAGTAAGTAGTTGCTGCCCAAGCTATCTGATTAGCGACAGGGGGCGGGCAGACGTAGGTTTGCCCGCCCCCTGCATATTGAAAGGACCCTTTTATGGGCAAAGCACTCAAGCGCTGGTGGCCGCTCTTTATGCTGCCCACGTGCCTGGCGTTTATGATCGGGTTCGTGATCCCCTTTATCCAGGGCTTCTATCTCTCGTTCTGCCAGTTTATTACCATCAACAATGCGCACTTTGTCGGTATCGAGAACTACGTGCGCGCACTGTCCGATCCACAGTTCTCCACGTCGTTCTTCTTTACCGTGGCGTTTGCCTTCCTGTCGACGGTGCTCATCAACGTGATCGCCCTGGCCATTGCGCAGGCGCTCACCCGCAAGGCGCTCAAAGGCACCAACATCTTCCGTACGATCTTCTTTATGCCTAACCTGATCGGCGGCATCGTGCTGGGCTACATCTGGCAGATTCTGATCAACTGCCTGCTCTCCAACGTGGGCGCTCAGCTCATCGCCCTTAACTCTGCTGCTGGCTTCTGGGGCCTTATCATCCTGACCCTGTGGCAGCAGGTCGGCTACATGATGATCATCTATATCGCTGGTCTGCAGTCCATTCCGTCCGACTACATCGAGGCCGCCAAGGTCGACGGTGCCACGGCATGGCAGACGTTTTGGAAGGTTAAGATCCCTAACCTGATGCCGACCATCACCATCTGCCTGTTCCTGTCCATCACCAACGGCTTTAAGCTGTTCGACCAGAACCTCGCCCTTACCGGCGGCGCCCCCGCGCATTCCACCGAGATGCTCGCCCTGAACATCTACAACACGTTCTATTCGCGTGCCGGTATCGCATGGCAGGGCATCGGTCAGGCCAAGGCGGTTATCTTCTGCATCCTGGTCGTAGCCATCTCCATGATTCAGCTTAAGGCCACGAGGTCCAAGGAGGTGCAGCAGTAATGAAACGCGATAAGGTTATCAACCGCGCGCTCTCGATTTTCTTTACGATTCTGTCGCTCGCGTGGATCTACCCCGTGTTCATGATTGCGCTCAATTCCTTTAAAAAGGCAACTGCAATCAGCACCACCACGGCATTCGATCTGCTCACGCCCGAGACGTTCAACGGCCTTGCAAACTACTTGCACGCTCTTAACGAGCAGGGCTTTGCCTCGGCATTTATGTACTCGCTCATCATCACGGTCACGTCGGTCGTGCTGATTTTGGTGTGCTGCTCCATGTGCGCTTGGTATGTGGTTCGTGTCAACAACAAGATCTCGAACTTCTTCTATTACCTGTTCGTCTTCTCGATGGTCGTGCCCTTCCAGATGCTCATGTTCACGCTGTCCAATTTGGCGGACCGCATCGGCTTCAACACGCCGTTCAACATCTGCTTTATCTATCTTGGCTTTGGCGCGGGCCTGGCGGTCTTTATGTTCGCCGGCTTTGTAAAGAACATTCCGCTCGAGATCGAAGAGGCGGCCATGATCGACGGCTGCAACCCGGTTCAGGTGTTCTTTAAGATCGTCCTTCCCATCATGAAGCCCACCTATCTTTCGGTCGGCATTCTCGAGACCATGTGGGTCTGGAACGACTATCTGCTGCCCTACCTTACCCTCGACTCCACTAAGTACAGGACCATTCCTATCTTGATCCAGTACTTCCGCGGCGGCTACGGCCACGTCGAGCTCGGTCCCATGATGGCCTGCATCATGATGGTCGTTATCCCCATCGTCATCATGTACATCCTCTGCCAGAAGTACATCATCGACGGCGTGGTGGCGGGTGCCGTCAAGGGCTGATGCCGTAACTGTTTTGCAAGTTTCTGCGGCGCCCCTCAGCGCGGCGCCGCATATCGAAAGGTAAAGACATGGCCGAGATCGTTCTCAAACATGTTCAGAAGGTGTATCCCAACAACGAGTCCAAAAAGAAGGGCTTCTTTGGCAAAAAGAAGAAGACCGAGGAGAAGAAGCACAACCTCAAGGTTACCGAGGACGGCGTGCTCGCGGTGGAGGACTTTAATCTCACCGTGCATGACCAGGAGTTTGTCGTTCTCGTTGGCCCGTCTGGTTGCGGCAAGTCCACGACGATGCGCATGGTCGCTGGCCTGGAGGACATCACTTCGGGCGACGTGCTCATCGACGGCAAGCGCGTCAACGACGTGGCGCCCAAGGACCGCGACATTGCCATGGTGTTCCAGAGCTATGCTCTGTACCCCAATATGACGGTGTACGAGAACATGGCGTTTACGCTTGAGCTCAAGAAGGTCCCCAAGGACGAGATCGACCGTAAGGTTCGCTCTGCTGCCGAGATCCTGGGCATTACCGAATACCTCGACCGTAAGCCCAAGGCGCTTTCGGGCGGCCAGCGCCAGCGTGTCGCCATCGGCCGCGCCATCGTGCGTGATCCTAAGGTCTTCCTGATGGACGAGCCGCTGTCCAACCTGGACGCCAAGCTGCGTAACCAGATGCGTGCCGAGCTCATCAAGCTACGCCACGAGATCAAGGGCACGTTCATCTACGTCACCCACGACCAGACCGAGGCCATGACCCTCGGCGATCGCATCGTGGTCATGAAGGACGGCGTCGTACAGCAGATTGCCACCCCGCAGGAGGTCTTCAACCATCCCGCGAACATCTTCGTCGCCGGCTTTATCGGCGTGCCGCAGATGAACTTCTTCGATGCCCAGCTGGTGCGCTCGGGTAACGGCTTTACCGTCAAGACCGAGGATATGAACGTGGCGCTCGCCCCCGAGACCTGCGCTCAGCTTGCTCTCAACTGGGACGGCGGCGACGTGAAGGAGATCACGGCCGGCGTGCGCCCCGAGCAGATTCTGCTTGCCGACGAGGACGAGGAGGGCGCGCTCCAGGGTACCGTCGAGGTGACCGAGCTCATGGGTTCGACCGAGCACGTCCACGTGACCGCTCCCGACGGCCAGTTTGTCCTGATCATCCCCGTCGTCGACCTCGAGGCCAAGGGTGCGCTCAGGGCTGGCGACACCATCTGGTTCAAGTTTGAGAAGAACGCGACCCACCTCTTCGATAAGGTCTCTGGCAAGAACCTAATCTAGGCCCGGTGCATCCAGGCCCTCCCTTTGGGCGACTGCGGTATTGCCATCCTTTTGCCGCGGTCACATATAAGGCTCCCCTCCCGTCCACTGGGCGAGAGGGGAGCCTTTCTTTGTGTTGGGGCTGTCTGACCGGTCGTTTGTCTCGATCTGTAACGGGTGAGGCTGATTTCGGACGCTAGGTGTTACAGATCGAGACAGTTCCGCTGAGCTGACCATTTCATCTAAATCTGTAACACCAAAGGTGAATTTCAGCTGCTAGATGTTACAGATTGAGATAAACCCAAGGGGAGGGGCCGGTATGTCTCGATCTGTAACAGCTGGGACCGTTTTTACCGAGTAGTTGTTACAGATCGAGATTCTTCGGTCGAGTCGGGTCACAGGGTAGCGTGCGGGCACAAAAAGCGGAGCCGCGTTGCCACGACTCCGCTTTCAAGAGGATGGGTAAAGGAAACGAAATTAGCTCAGGTGCCAAATCTCGTCGTTGTACTGGGAGATCGTGCGGTCAGACGAGAAGGTGCCGGCGTTGGCGATGTTGATCAGCGCCTTGCGCATCCAGGCGTCCTGGTCCTCATAGTCGGCCAGCACGCGCTCCTTGGTCTGGATGTACTCCTCAATGTCGAGCAGGGCCATGAACCAGTCCTTGCCCTTGATGTCGTCGTGCAGACGCTGCAGGCGCTCCGCGTTGCCGGTTGCCATAAAGGCGGGGTTGGTGATGAAGTCCACCAGCAGTTTGATGCCGGGCTTGCGGTAGAGCGTGCCGGCATCGTAGGTGCCGTCGGCGTAGAGCTGCTCGACCTGTTTGGACGAGGCACCAAAGGTATAGATGTTCTCGTCGCCCACGAGCTCGGCAATCTCCACGTTGGCGCCGTCGAGCGTGCACAGGGTTAGGGCGCCGTTGAGCATGAACTTCATGTTGGAGGTGCCGCTCGCCTCCTTGGAGGCCAGGCTAATCTGCTCGGAGATGTCAGCGGCGGGGATCACGCGCTCGGCGGCGGTGACGTTGTAGTTCTCGATCATGACAACCTGCAGGTAGGGAGCCACGTCGGGGTCGTTTGCAATCCACTGCGACAGCGTCAAGATCAGATGGATGATGTCCTGCGCGATAGTGTAGGCAGGTGCCGCCTTGCCGCCAAAGATGATGGTGACAGGGTGCTTAGGTCTGTTGCCGTTCTTGATATCGAGGTACTTCCAGATGATGTAGAGCGCGAGCATCTGCTGGCGCTTGTACTCGTGGATGCGCTTGACCTGGACGTCGATGATGGCGTTGGAGGGAATGGTCACGCCCTGCTCGAGCGCCATGAACTGGCGCATGATGGCCTTGGCCTCGACCTTGGTGGCGGCCAGGCGCTCAAGAACGTCCTTGTCGTCGGCGAACTTGGCGAGTTTGCTCAGATCGCCGGTGCTGCGCCAGTCGGTGCCGATCACATCGTCGAGCAGGCTGGCGAGCGCGGGGTTGGCCCCATGGATCCAGCGGCGGAAGGTGATGCCGTTGGTCTTGTTGGAGAACTTCTCGGGATAGATCTCGTAGAACGGATGAAGCTCGGTGTCCTCCAGGATCTTGGTGTGGAGGGCGGCTACGCCGTTGATGGAGAAGCCAAAGTGGATGTCCATGTGGGCCATGTGGACGGTGTCGTGCTCGTCGATGATGGCGACGCGCGGGTCATCGTGCTCGGCCTTCGCGACCTCATCGAGCTTGACGATAATGTCGGCGATGGCAGGGGAGACCTTCCGCAGGCTGGTGAGCGGCCACTTCTCGAGCGCCTCGGCAAGAATCGTGTGGTTGGTGTAGGCGACCATGGAGCGTACGATGGTCACGGCCTCGTCAAACTCGATGCCATGCTCGGTGGTGAGCAAGCGAATGAGCTCGGGGATGACCATGGTGGGGTGCGTGTCGTTGATCTGGACAACGGCGTAATCGGCCAGATCGTGCAGGTTGCTGCCGCGCTCGATGGCCTCGTCGATCAGGAGCTGGGCGGCGTTGCTCACCATGAAGTATTCCTGGTAGATGCGAAGCAGGCGGCCCTGCTCGTCGGAATCGTCGGGGTAGAGGAACAAGGTGAGGTTCTTGGCGATCTCGGTCTTGTCGAAGTCGATGGAACTGCCGGGGACCAGGCCGTCGTCGACGCTCGCCAGGTCGAACAGACGCAGGCGGTTCTTGGTGGGCTGGCCGTAACCGGGCACATCGATGTTGACGAGCTTGGAGGTAACGGCAAAATCGCCGAACTCGACGGTGTAGGAGCGGTCATCGTCGACTAGGATGTCCTGCTCACCGAGCCACTCGTCGGGGACGGCCTTCTGCTGGTTGTCGACAAAGCGCTGACGGAACAGACCGTAGTGATAGTTGAGGCCCACGCCGTCGCCGGTCAAGCCCAGCGTGGCGATGGAATCCAGGAAGCACGCGGCCAGGCGGCCCAGGCCGCCGTTGCCGAGCGACGGCTCGACCTCGAATTCCTCGATCTTGTTGAGGTCGTGGCCTGCGGCGGTGAGCTGGTCCTTAACCTCGTCGTAGATGCCGAGGTCGATCATGTTGTTGATGAGCAGCTTGCCGATCAAAAATTCGGCGGAAATGTAATAGAGCTTTTTCTTGCCGTTGTTGAGCGGGCAGGTGGCGGAGCGCTCCTGCACGAGTTTGACCAGCAGCTTGTAAATGCGACGGTCGTCGAGCTGCTCGAGCGAGGTGCCAAAAGACTGCTCGGCGAGTTCCATGAGGTTAATTCGGGGCATGTTTTCTCCTGTGATGGGTTGTTTCATGTCTGCAATTCATAAGAAGCCCGCGCGAGGGGATTGGGGTGGCCTCGCGCGGGAAAAGCAAGCGCGTCCGCACGGTGGGGAGGGGTCGGGCGCGGTAGCTCCTATTGAGGAAGCTCGATTTCGGCTTCCGACGGGATGCGGAAGTAGGTCTCGGTCCAGTCGGTGAGTTTGTGCTCGAGCTCGCGGGTGATGGCGCCGTCGAGCATGCGCCAGGTCCAGTTGCCGCCCAGCGTGGCAGGGGTGTTGATGCGCGCCTCGTTGCCCAAGTTGAGCAGGTCCTGCATGGTGTAGATGCACGTGTCGCTCACGCTGGCGGCGATGGTGCGATTGAATGCATCTGCCATGGGTTCGCCGGCCTGCTGATGGGTGTACAGGGCTGCCTGCTCGCGCTGACGCGGGGTGGCCGTTCCCTCAAACCAACCGCGCGCCGTCTCGTTATCGTGGGTGCCCACATAGGCGACGGTGTTGGCGATGTAGTTATGCGGCAGGTAGTACGAGTTGGTGCCCTCAAAGGCAAACTGCAGGATCTTCATGCCGGGGAAGCCCGAGTTGTCGCGCATGTCGATGACGCCGGAGGTGAGGAAGCCCAGGTCCTCGGCGATGATGGGCAGCGTGCCGAGCTTTTCCTCGAGCGTCTTGAAGAACTTGAGGCCGGGACCCTGCGTCCACGAACCGTAGGACGAATCGGGCGAGGAGAACGGCACCTCCCAATAGGCCTCGAAGCCGCGGAAGTGATCCAGGCGGATGACGTCGTACATGTCGAGGGCGGCGCGAATGCGGCTCTCCCACCAGGAGAAGCCGTCGGACTCCATGGCGTCCCAGTCGTAGATGGGGTTGCCCCAGTACTGGCCGGTGGCCGAGAACTGGTCGGGCGGCGTGCCGGCGACGCTCACGGGATTGCCGGCGGCATCGATCTTAAAGAGCTCAGGCGTCGCCCACATCTCGACGGAGTCACGCGAGACATAGATGGGCAGGTCGCCGATGATGAGAATGTCGCGCTCGTTGGCATAGGCCTTGAGGCGGCTCCACTGGCGATCGAAGAAGTACTGCGTCATCTGGTGGTAGAGCATACGCGCCGGATGGTCGGCGCAGACCTTGGCGGAAGCCTCGCCGCGGGTGTGGAGCTCCGCGGGCCACTCCCAAAACGCCTTGAGACCGCACTCCTCTTTGACGGTCATGAACTCACAGTAGGGGATGAGCCAGTCCTCGTTGGCCTGGATAAAGTCATCGAAATCGGCCGGCTTGTCGGCAGCAAAGCGCTCGGCGGCGCGGTCGAGAATCTGACGGCGGCCGCCAAAGATAGCACCGTAGTCGACATTGCTGGGGTCGGATCCCAGATACACGCCATCGATATCGCGCTGCTCCAGATACCCTGCCTCGATAAGCTCGGCAAAGTCGATAAAGTTGGGGTTGCCTGCGCGGGCCGAGAACGACTGATAGGGCGAATCGCCATAGCTGGTCGTCGTAAGGGGCAGAATCTGCCAGTAATGTTGTTTGCACGAGGCGAGAAAATCGACGAAGTCGTAGGCATTCCAACCAAAGCCGCCGATTCCGTATGGTCCGGGCAGAGATGAGACGGGCATGAGGACGCCGCTTGCACGCTCCATGAATGCGCTCACCAACCTTCTTGTTGTGGGGTCGGCCTGCCGATGGGTGTGCAGTCCGCCTCCGATGTTCTGATTCGATACGCCTATTGTAAAACATGTTGTTTAAACATGTACAGGCAAGATAAAAAAGTTGGTCAATTTTCGGCGAATGGTTACATGCCATGAAAAAGCCCCGACCTCACAACGTGAGATCGGGGCAAGAGCGGTATGTAGGTTTTTGCTACTCGGCGTCGGCGAAGCCGTTGGGGTTGTGGCTCTGCCAGTTCCAGCTATCGCGGCACATGTCCGCGATGTCGTACTGGGCCTTCCAGCCCATCATGCGCTCGGCCTTGGAGGCATCGCACCAGTTGGCAGCGATGTCGCCGGCGCGGCGCTCGCGGATCACGTAGGGCAGCTCCTTGCCACAAGCCTTGGAGAAGGCGGCGACGACCTCGAGTACCGAGGTGCCGGTGCCGGTGCCCAGGTTAAAGATCTCGACGCCGGTCTTGCCGTTCATCCAATTAAGGGCGGCAACGTGACCAGAGGCCAGATCGCACACGTGGATGTAGTCGCGCACGCCGGTGCCGTCGGGGGTGGGGTAGTCGTTGCCAAAGACCTGAACGGCCTCGAGCTTGCCCACGGCAACCTGGGCGACATAGGGCACCAGGTTGTTGGGGATGCCCTTGGGGTCCTCGCCGATCAGGCCCGACGGATGAGCGCCGATGGGGTTGAAGTAACGGAGCAGCACGACGTCCCACTCGGGGTCGGCGGTGTGGACGTCCATAAGGATCTGCTCGATCATCCACTTGGTCCAACCATAGGGGTTGGTCGCGGGCTTCTTAGGATCCTCCTCGGTGACGGGCGGGTTGTCCGGGTCGCCGTAGACGGTCGAGGAGCTCGAGAAGATGATGGACTTGCAGCCATGGTTGCGCATGACGTCGATGAGCACCAGGGTGTTCTCGATGTTGTTGTGGTAGTACTCGACGGGCTTGCTCACCGACTCGCCGACGGCCTTAAAGCCGGCAAAGTGGATGACGCGGTCGATCTGATGGGTATCGAAGATCTTGTTCATCGCATCGCGGTCGAGCACGTTGGCTTCGTAGAAGGTGAGGTTCTTGGCGGCCTCGTCGCCCACGATGGTCTTGACGCGGTCGACGGCGACGGCGCTGGAGTTGGAGAGATCATCGACGATGACGACCTGGTAGCCACCCTCGAGCAGCTGAACGACGGTGTGCGAGCCGATAAAGCCGGCGCCACCGGTAACGAGGACACAGGTGTCTTTGGGGTCGAGTGCTTTGGACATGTAGTCTCCTATCGAATCAGGAACACTTCTTCAGGGGAGTATAGCGCAGGCAGGGACGCCCAAATCGTGCGCCGTAGGAAAAGCAGAGGATTGTGCTAACGTACTCATAGAAGAGCTTGCGTACGCATAACCTGATCTTTGGCATTTGCTTACGAGCCGCTGACCTTGCAGTTTCCTGCCGTTCGTGGAAATCGTTGGGACGCGCCATATGTACGCTAATATGTATGAGTTGAGCGACATATAAATAAGCATGTAACGGAGTACATATGTCACCAAACAGCGATTCCATCCTTTCCCAGGAGCTCTCGCGCCGCACTGCCCTCAAGGCCCTGTTCGGCGCCGCTTCTGCGGCAGTTCTTTTTGGCCTGCCCGCTCGCGCCCATGCGGCGGAGGCTTCCAAAGAAACCACCGATAAACTGAATGCCGCCCAGGCCCAGCTCGACGAGGTTCAGGCCCAGCTCGACAGCATCGCAAATGAGTATGCGGCGCTGGCCAACAAGAATGCCCAGACCCTCAACGACATCGAGAATGTCCAGGGCAAGATTGACGACACGCAGGCCCAGATCGATGAAAAGAAGGCCGAGCTCAAGAAGAAGCGCAACGACCTTTCCGATCGCGTGGCCGCCAGCTACAAGTCCGGCGGCACGAACATCCTGTCGCTGCTGCTGGCCTCTGGCTCGTTTGAGGAACTCGTCGCCAACGCGCATTACGTTGAGAAGATCAACAAGAGCGACCGCGACGCCATCGAGGACATTCAGACCATCCAGGAAGAGCTCGATGCGCAAAAGACCGAGCTCGAGTCGCAGAAGGCCGACTTAGAGAAGCTCAAGGACCAGCAGACTGCCCAGATGCAGGACATGCAGGCCAAGCAGCAAGAAGTCCAGACCGTGCTGAACGGTCTTTCCGACGACGTCAAGGAGCTCATGGCTCAGCGCGATTCCGAGATCCTCGCTGCTGCCCAGGCTGAGGAGGCCGCTAGGAAGGCTGCCGCTGCCGCGGCTGCCGCGAACAAGAACAATTCCTACTCGGGTGGTTCGAGCTCGGGTGGTGGATCGTACGCGCCCGGAACTCCGCAGCAGAATGCCGGCTCGGGCAAGCAGCAGGCTGTCGTCAACGCGTGCTACTCCACGCCTTCGCCGGGTCAGAACTGGTGCGCGGCGTGGGTCACCAATGTCTTCCGTAACGCCGGCGTTGGCTACTTTGGAGGCAATGCGTGCGACATGTTTAACGCCTGGTGCTATAGCTCCGACCGCTCGGCGCTGCAGGTGGGCATGATCGTGGCCGATTCCTCGCACAGCGGCACGGGTGCTCCGGGCCTTATCTACGGTCATGTGGGTATCTACGTTGGCGGCGGCATCGTTATGAGCAACGAGGGTGCCATTACGTCTAAGTCGCTTGACTCGTTTACTAGCTTCTATGGCACTGGCTCTGGCGTGCGTTGGGGCTGGCTCGGCGGTATTGCGCTGTCGTAGCTGCGGTTTGAAGCAAGTTGGTCCGGGACTGGGGGCGAGGCATAAGGTTGCCTGCTCTACAGTCCTGCGCAAGACGAAGGCCACATTAAGTGGCCTTCTTTGCGTGCGGAACTCGCGACCAACCTTATGCCTCGCCCCCAGCCCCGGACCTTCCGGGTCCAAGGCGTGACACACCGGACTGGGTTATCTGAATAAATATGGTGAAGGCCCCTTTCGGGGCCTTCTTTTTATAAAAATTCGCCTACTCGGTGGACTTCGGGTTCTAGGTCTACGTCGAACTGCTCTTTGACTTTGGCTTGGATGTCGCGGATGAGTTCGTCGACGTCGGCGGCGGTGGCGTGGTCGGCGTTGACGATGAAGCCGCAGTGTTTCTCGCTCACCTGCGCGCCGCCAACGGCGTGTCCTCGCAGGCCGGCGTCCATGATGAGCTTGCCGGCAAAGTAGCCCTCGGGGCGCTTGAAAGTGGAACCGGCACTCGGCATGTTGAGCGGCTGCTTGTCCTCGCGGCGCTGGCGGTAGTCGTCCATGTCGGCCTTGATCATCGCGGCGTTGCCCGGAGCGAGATTGAAGGTGGCCGAAAGCACGATGAAGCCGTCGTCGGCAATGCGGCTCTTGCGATAGCCCAGGTTGAGCTCATCGACATCGAACTCGATGATGTTGCCGCTGCCACGGGTGTCGTCGTCGAGCTGGCGAGCAGGTTTGTAGACGCGCACGGACTCCAGCACATCGGCCATGCAGGCGCCGTAAGCTCCGGCGTTCATGTAGCAGGCGCCGCCGACCGATCCGGGGATGCCCGAGATGGGCTCCATGCCGGTAAGGCCGGCCTCGGCTGCCGCCGCGGCGACATCGGAAAGCAAGGCACCGGCTGCCGCCGTGACATGCGTGCCGTCGACCGTAATGTCGGAGAGGCCTTCGCCCAGCGCCACGACGACGCCGCGGATGCCCTTGTCGCCGACGAGCAGGTCGGAGCCGTTGCCCACGATGGTGAGGGGCAGATCGCAGCGATAGCAGGTATCGAGCGTGGCGACGAGGCTCTGCTCGGTATCGGGCGTGACAAAGACGTCGGCCGGGCCGCCGATCTTAAACGTGGTGTGCTCGCGCATGGGCTCGCTCATCAGCACGTTGTCCTCGCCGGCAACGCCAGCAAGCGCGCACAGCAGGTCCTCGTTAAAAAAGTCGTTCTCGTGCATACGAATATCCGCCTTTTGGTGGTCGTTGTCATCAATCGATTGCAATATACCCCACCCGGACGGATTTGGTGCGCTGGCGGCGATAAAACAGCCGTCTACCGGATTGGTAAAGTGTTTATCACCGAGGTAGAGGGGTAGTCGCTATACTTTCAAGAGATTGCGCGTAAACCCGGAAGGAGCGAGATGGCCAACAAAGTCACCCTCAAGCAGATCGCCCAGGAGGTGGGGCTTTCCCCCTCGTCGGTCTCGCTTGTGCTCAATAATCGGCCCTGTCGCATCTCGGAAGAAAACCGCAAACTCATCAAGGAGGTCGCGGCGCGCAACCACTATGTTCCTAACCAGATTGCGCGTAGTTTGGTCATGCGCGAGTCGCGCACGCTGGGCCTTATCGTCCCTAACATCGAGAGCCGCTTTTTTGCCTCGCTCGCCGGTAGCCTGGAAAAGCGCTGCCGCGAGGATGGCTATGCGCTCTTCATTACCAGCTCGGGTGGAAGCGCCGATGACGATCTGGAGCTGCTGCGCCAGCTGGTGACGCGCGGCGTTGATGGCGTCTTCCTGGTCGTGGGCGACGAGTTCTCCGACGATCGTGCCCTGCGCGAAGAAGTCAGCCACCTGCCCATCCCGGCCGTAATGGTCGACCGTGCCATTGAAGGGCTCGAGTGCGACAAGGTGATGTTCGACCACGAGATGGGTGGCTACATGGCCACCCGCTATCTGATCGAGCAGGGCCACCGTCGCATTGCCTGCTTGGTTAACGCGCGCCGTTCCAATACGGGGCGTAAGCGACTTGCCGGCTATGAGCGCGCACTGCGCGAGGTTGGCTTGCCTATCGACGCGCGTTTGGAGTTTGAGAGCGAGTACTACATTCCGAGTGCCTACGAGGCCTCGGAGGCGGTGCTCGCAACTGATGCCACCGCCGTGTTCGCAAGCTCGGATAACATTGCCCTCGGTCTGCTCAAGCGCTTACACGAGATGGGGAAGAGCATTCCGGGCGACATCTCGGTGGTGAGTTACGACAACTCGGCCGCCGACGTTCTCTTTGAGCCGGCGCTGACCGCGATTGAGCAGGATCCTGGTATCCTCGCGGAGCATGCTTTTGGCTGCATGTCCAAGCGCCTTGCCGGTAGGGGCGGTAGACGTGCCGAAGAAGTCGTTCTGGAGCCGGCGCTTATCGTGAAGGGCAGCGTGCTCGATCTTACCGAATGTAGCTAAGCGTACTTGTTTGTTTGCATAGATTGCATGCGGAGTGTCCGCTATTTGCCGGCGGGGCCGGGGTGCCTGCCTTGTTTTGAGAAGTTCGCGGAGCCCACTTCTCAAAACAAGGCAGGCACCCCGGCCCTCGTCCGTGAACTCTTCCGCTGGGCGAGCCATAGACGCCGCGCACCGATAGGGTAAGGCGGCGGCTTGAAATTGGTGCTATATTCAGCTTGAGTTGTTTAATGCTAGTACGGGAGGCTGATATGGGGCTGTTCAAGAAGAAAAACCCGCAGGATGCCTTTGATCCCGATGTGTTTACCATCACGGATACGATTTTGGACCCGCCGCGGTTTACATTTTTGCCGGCTATCTACCAGGACGCCACGCGCCGCAAGTGGGCCGTGCATCAGCGCGGCGGCGAGCCGAAGATTTTTGACTATGCGGACGTGTTGCAGTGCGAAGTGGCCGAGGCGGGCGATCCGGAGGCCGAAGAAGCGGTCTCTAAACAGGAATTTGCCCAGCGTATCCTGGCAAATCCTGCCAAGGCGGCGAAAATAAACGCTGCCAAGCGTAATATGTGTCTTGGTATGGGCGTTGTTGTGGCGGTTCAGACGGGAAAAGACGAGGTTTCCAAATTAGAGATTCCCGTTATGACCGACGAAGTCAAACGCGATTCAAGTCTATATAAGTCGTATCGGAATGTCGCCGAGAAGATCAAGGCAGAATTTGATGCCATGGGAGGGCTGGCCTAATTTTGGCGGCATACGTTTCTGAATGAGGAGTCTGTGCAATGGCAGGCGAATCTTATGCAATTCCCCCCAAAGATCGTGCTGTTGAGGGAATTCTTTGGTATATCCAGCACCATCAGCTTGCCGGCGGCGATCGCCTGCCGGCCGAGCGCGTGCTGTGCGAAGAGATTGGCGTTTCGCGTACGGCGTTGCGTGCCGGTATCACGCGGCTTATCTCGTGTGGAACGCTCGAGAGCCGTCGCGGATCGGGCACGTATGTGTGTCCTCCCAAGCCGCTGAACATCTTCCAGGAAACGTATAACTTTTCCGATGCTGTGCGGACTGCCGGCCTGCACTCCTCTTCTCGTCTGGTTTCCACCGGGACCATCGAGGCGGATGAGGCGCTTGCCGACAAGCTTGGGGTGGCTGTAGGCGCTCCCTTGCTCCGCATGCAGCGCGTTCGACTTATTGAGGGCGAGCCGGCGTCAATCGAGACCGCTCACGTTAACCTGTCCCTGTGCCCATCGCTTCCCGAGCACGATTTTGAGTGTGAGAGCCTTTACGATGTCTTGCTCAAAGAAGGTGGCGTGCGCGTTGAGCATGGACGTGAGCATATCTCCATCTCGCGTTTGAACGTCGAAGAGGCCGAGCTGCTCCAGCAAGAAGAGGGAACGCCGGTGTTCTATGAGAGCTCGATCGAATTTGATAAGGACATGCGTTTTGTGGAGCATTGCAAATCGGTGATTTTGCCCACAAAGTTCCGCTTTGCCGATAACGGCGAAGAGAACGGCATGAGGAGCGTGGCAGGTGAACAATGGCTGAAACAGTAGATGCCACCCCGGTTTATATGCGCATTCGACGCTGTATCGAGGAACGTATCGAGCGCGGTGCATATCCCACGGGTTCCATGATTCCGTCCGAAAAAGACCTCGCCGAGGAATTTGGTACGACACGCTTGACCATCCGAAGCGCTGTCGATGAGCTGGTTCGGCGCGGGCAGATTCGCCGTGTTCGGGGAAAAGGTGCCTTTGTGGCGCAGAAAGTACCTGCTTTTTTTGAACGCACGGTCGGTTTCCGTGAATCGGTCCGTGCTTCGGGCGGCGAGCCGTCCGTCCGTATTCTCGCGCGTTCCAAGCGTTATGCGGGGCCATATTACGCCGACCTGTTTGGCATCGCCGAGGACGACCTGCTCTATTCCGTTCGACGCCTGAACTGCATAAACGGTAGCCCCGTATCGATTGAGACGGCGCTGATTCCCTGCCTGCTGTTCCCAACCATCGAAGATATTGACGTGTCGGTCTTCAGTTTGTACGAGACCTATGAGATGCTGGGCCGAAAGCCAGTCATGGCACAGGAAAAGCTCGATATCGAAGCGCTGGGCGCACGAGATGCCGGCCTCCTTGGACTGGAACAGGGCGATCTTGTTTTGCTTTTGGAATGCGTGAGCTATGACGCGAGCGGTCAGGCTATCGAGTATGTAAAGTCCTTCAATCGTGGCGATACGGGCGGCTACACCTATACGTACTAGCTGGTATTTTGTGAATAACGGCTGGGAAACTAACCAGTTTTGATCGTTGGGTCAGCTGTATATACAACCTTACATGGCTCAAAATCGACCGTTCGCCGATGGGGATAAATTAATCGACAAAGAGGTATCAAAAAGCCGTAACCTGTAACTGTGATTGGTATCAAATACTAATGATTTGTTACGAGGTGAGACGATGAAGATGCTCGATTACGTTCAGCTTGCCCATGTGCGTATGGGAGAGAACCTCGAGCGTTCGTCTGAGCTGGTAGCGCAGCTCGTTGATATTTTCCAGTCCGGTTCTTTTGACGCGCTGCGCATCGTTGCTTCGGGTTCGTCGCGCCATGCTGCGGATTGCGCCCGCGATTACCTGCAAGATGCGCTGCAGATGCAGGTGTCCGTTGTGACGCCCGAGGCCTTCGTCGATTTTGAACACACCTATCCACAGCATGCGCTCAACATTGCCGTCTCGCAGAGCGGCTATTCAACCAATACGATTGCGGCGCTCGATTACATGCGCGCACACGATATGGCTGCAGTTGCGCTCACGGCAAACGTCGAGGCACCCATCAAGGAACACGCTGACATCGTTCTTGACTACGGTGTGGGCGTCGAGTCGGTGGACTTTGTGACTCTGGGCGTCGAGGTTCTCGTTGAGTACCTGGTGCTCTTTGGTATTTACGGCGGTCAGGCGCGCGGAACGATTGACGCCAAGGGCGTTGCCCAGCGTCTTGACGACCTGCGCGAGGCTATCCAGGCCAATGCCGTGATGTGCAAGACCGCCGAGGCATATGTCCAAGACCACATGCTCGAGCTTTCTGAGCACATGCCCGCCATGGTCGTCGGCAACGGCCCCAACTACGGTGTTGCCGAGGAGGCAGCGCTCAAGCTGAGCGAGACCATCAAGATTCCTGCCATGCATCACGAAGGCGAGGAGTTCGTCCACGGTCCCGAGATGCAGATAACCCCGGGCTACCTGGTGTTTATCGTCGACGATCCGCAAGGGTCGGAGCGTCTTGCGAATATCGCCGATGCGTTGTCGAAGGTGACGAATAAGGCTGTCCTGCTGACCGCGCATCCAAAAGGCAAGACCCACGAGTTTGCGGTGCCTCAGGTGGCTCCGCTGCTCAGCGCAATTCCCAATCTTGTGTTCTTCCAGACGGTTGCCGCGGTTATCGCCGAGCGTCTGAACTCGTGGGATGTTCATCCGTATCTCGATGCCGTCTCCAAGCAAATGGAGGTCAAGGCAGAGGGTTACGAGGAATCGGTCAATGCACTTAAGGCCAAAGCGGCTGAGTGTTACGGAATGTAAATGGGCTTTGATGCCCGTTGGCATGGGGAATGTGAAGGCAACCCCAGAAAGGAGAAGCAAATGAAGGAAACCGAGAAGATCGAGATCATGCATTTCGACCAGGAGGGCTACCTCGAGGACGGCAAGGCGCTCTACGAGACCGGCAAGAAGATGACCGCGCTCGCCGACAAGGTCGCCGACGAGGGCTACGACGCCGTGTTCCTGATGGGCGTC
>CABUJH010000021.1 GCA_902491895.1 uncultured Collinsella sp.
AAGACGGAAAGCACATTAAGTGCTTTCCTTTGCGTGCGGAACTCGCGACAAACTTAACCGCCCCGCCAGGCAGGCGAGCTGCGGAAACTCGGTCGGTCCAGAGTAATATCGTGAGAACGGAATTCTGGCTGAATATTTATCCGCACGGACGATCCGATAGACAGGCCGCGCTATCCCCTTCTTCTAAGTTGCGGTGAAATAGGGACTGAATTTGGAGTTGAATCGTTTAAACAGTCCCTATTTCACCGCAACTTATGGGTGGGGCAGAAAAAGGCGAAGGCCCTGGAGAGGGTCTCCGCCTTATATACAAGGGGCGATGTTATTCGCGCGTTGCGGGATTAGACCAGGCGGGCGTTGATCGTCTTGGCGATCTCGGCGGCGTCGGTGGAACCCTTGACGGTGGCACGGAAGTCCTCGTCCATGAGCGCCTCAGCGACCTTGGACAGGATCTTGAGGTGCGTGGTGCCGGCCTGGGCACCGGGGATGAGCAGGGCAATAGCCACGTTGACGGGAGCGCCGTCCATGGTATCCCAACCGGTCACGCCAGAGTCGTCCTTGACGACGATGACGGCGGCATCGGTAATGGCATCGGACTTGGCATGCGGAATAGCGAAGCCCTCCATCATGCCCGTGGAGCCCTCGGCCTCGCGGGCCAGGAAGGCATTCATCACGGCATCGGCGTCGTCAGCGACACCGGTCTTGACGGCCTGGTTGGAGACGAAGCTCAGGGCCTCGTCACGAGAAGCGAAGTTCTCGGCGACAAAAACGTTCTCGACCTTCACGAAATCGGCAGCCTCGGCCTTGGGAGCCTCGACGGCAGCGGCCTTGGGGGCCTCGACCGGCTTAGCGGGAGCGGCAGGAGCGGCCTTCTGGTTCTTCTCGAAGTCATACTTCTTGAAAGCGACGAACAGGATGCCACCGACCACGGCGCCGATGAGGATCGCGAGGACCCACAGCGGACCGTTCTCGACAACGGGCAGGACCAGAAAGCCACCGTGGGGCGCCGGATCGTGGACGTTGAACATAATGGTCAGGATCGAGGCGATGGAGGAACCGAGCATCATGATGGGCATGACGGGCCAGATGTTCTTGGTCATGAACGGAATGGCGCCCTCGGTGATGTGGGTGCAGCCAAGGATGAGGTTGACGACACCGGCGTCATGATCCTCCTGGCTGAAGTACTTCTTGCCGACGATGACGGCAAAGGTGGTGATCAGCGGCGGAACGATGCAGGCAGCAGAGACGGCAGCCATGAAGTTGGTGCCGAAGTTGTAGGTGTCGGTGCCGACACCGGCAGCCAGGGCCTCGGTGAGCATGGCGGTACCGGTGACGTAAGCAGCCTTGTTGACCGGGCCGCCCATGTCAAAGGCGCACATGCAGCCGATAGCAAGACCCAGGACAACAGCGCCAGAGGCAGACAAACCCTTGAGGAAGTCCATCATGGCGGTGTTGATGGCAGCCATGGGGCCGGAGATGCCGAGCATCACGAGACCGACGATGGCAGTCGAGAACAGCGGGTACAGGAAGATAGCCTTGAGGCCGTCCAGGTTCTTGGGAAGCTTGGCAAAAACCTTCTCGAGCAGCAGGATGACATAGCCAGCGAGGAAGCCGCCGACAATGCCGCCCAGGAAGCCGAAGCCCACACCGGTGCCGCCAGCATCGATCATGTGGGTATCGGCGTTAACGGGCAAACCCTGGATGGCGATCATACCGGCAACAAAGCCGGGAACGAGCGCCGGGCGCTTGCCGATGGACTCGGCGATGTAGGCGGAAAGCACGGGAACCATGAGGTTCATGGCAATGCCGCCGATGATCTTGAGCATAGCGGCGAAGCTGTTGTAGTCGGCAGCCGTCGAATCGAAGGACGTGATGCCCCACAGGAACGAAACGGCGGTCAGAACACCACCAGCAACGACGAAGACCAGCATGTGGCTGACGCCGTTCATAAGGTGCTTATAGATGATGTGGCCGATGGATTCCTTCTCCTCAACCTCATCCTCGACATCGGCAGCAGCCGCAACCGTGTCGTCGCCCTTGGCGGCGAGAGCGCGGTCGATCAGCTTGCCGGCAGCCTCGACGGACAGGGCCTTGGAAACACCAACGGAAACCATGGGCTTACCGGCGAAACGCTCCGCCTGGACATCCTTGTCGGCTGCGACGACGACGGCCTTGGCGCCAGCGATCTCGCTCTTGGTGAGCTCGTTCTCGACACCGACCTGGCCATGGGTCTCAACCTTAATGGTCAGACCGCGCTCGGCAGCTGCCTTCTCCAGCGCCTCCTTCGCCATGAAGGTGTGCGCAATGCCGGTCGGGCAACCGGTGGCGGCGATGATGTCAAACTTAGCCATGTGTCCCTCCTTCTTGAGTACTGCGCCCGCAGGCGCTCCCCTATACGCGCTTCCATGCGCGTTTTTCCACATTTGAAAGATACCAACCTACCGCTTTTATGAGAAGCAATACGGCTCATTTCTCCGGTGAAAGGTTCTTTCATAACCGTAAACGGTCGATGAAAGTTTACCATCAACTATTGAAACGGCAAGGTGTATCTTGTAACTGAAAATGCCCCTATACTACGACATTACATAACAAGTCCGATTTTTATGCCAGCCAGGAGCCGTCCCATGTCCGATAGCAGCAAGAGCGCACTCTCCCTTATTAGCATGCACAGGGGGTACAGCGAGTCCGAGCAGCGCATTGTCGACTATATCCTAGAGCACCAGTCCGAGGCCCCGCGCCTGACAGCCGCTCAGCTTTCGCGCGCCGCTGCAACCTCCGAAGCAACCGTCTCGCGCTTCTGCCGCAAACTGGGTTTTGGCAGTTTTCGCAGTTTCCAGTTTTCACTAGCGCGCGATCTGGAAAGCCAGCGCAATGAAGGCCTCACCGACGAGGTCTCGCTCGACAATATGGAGCAGAGCCTCAAGAATATTCTCGCTGCCAAGGTCAGCGAACTCAATGCGACTATCGATGGCATTGATCACGACACGCTGACAGCCGTCGTGCACGCGTTTAAGAACGCAGGGGCTATCGAGTTTGCAGCCGTAGGCAACACCAACGCCGTCGCGCTCGACGCGACGTTTAAGTTTTCGCAGCTGGGCCTTCGCTGTATGGCAAGCACCATCAGCGAGACCTCGATTGGTTTTGCGCTTACGCTGCGCCCCGGAGATGTCATCGTGCTGATCTCGAACTCCGGCAAGTCGCGTCGACTGAATCGCATGGCAAAAGCGGCTCGCGGCCGTGGCGCCACCGTTGTCGTCATCAGCAGCGACAGCAAGTCCCCGCTTGCTCGCCTGGCCGACTACACCTTTAATACTGTGAACCACGAGGCACTGCTCACCACGGGCGACTTTGCGTTCTCCAAGATGAGTGCCACGATGATCATCGAGGTTATCTACAACTTCCTGCTGCCCGAGATTGAAGACGCCCGCGAGCATATCAGCTACTACGAGGAGCTCATCCAGCCGGATAAGGTCGTGGAGTAGGTTTTATCAGGGGACGTTATGTACCGTTCCGATAAAACTATGCCGGTTTACTACGATGAAATCGGAATATTCGACCACATCGTGTTTTAAAAGAAAACCGCAGGGGTTCTACCTGCGGTTTTCTTTTTACATTTTTAGCTGTGCTCGAGCTACGCCGATTCATCGTAGTAAACCGGCATAGTTTTTGACGGTCGGACCAGACAAGCAAGTGGCGGTGCAACAATTGCTGATATTTTGTCCCCGCCAACACTGTCAGCTCGTTCTAACCTCGAGCCTCTTCCAACATCTGCTTGGCATGTGCCAGGCTTGCCTCAGATTGATCGCCACTCAGCATACGGGCGATCTCTGCGATGCGGGCGTCCCCGGCCACCTCATCCAGATGCGTCTGGGGAACGTCGCCGGGCTCTTTGCTCACCACGTAGTGTTTGTCGGCCATGACGGCGACCTGCGCCAGGTGGGTTACGACAATCACCTGATGCGTAGCGGCGAGATCTGCCAGCACGCTCGCGAGGGCACGTGCTGTAGAGCCGCCGACACCGGCATCGACCTCGTCGAACACCAGCGTATCCACGCCGTCCGCGTTACCGAGAACGACCTTGCTCGCCAGCATGACGCGGCTCAGCTCGCCGCCCGACGCAATGCGGCGCAGGGGGCGCGGCGTCAATCCGGCACCAGTGCGATACAAAAGCTCATAGCTCGAAGGCCCCGCCAGCGTCCATTCGGCACGCGGAAGATCGCGCGACTCCCAAACGAGCTCGGCGTCGCCCATCTCCAGGCGCGCCATCTGACGGCCAACCTCGTGGCAAAAGCGAGGGGCTGCGGTATTCCGCACGCGTTTAAGCGCCTTGGCAGCAGCAAAAAGCTCGCGTTCGGCACACCCGAGCGCCTCGCGAGCCTTCTTGATCCGCTCATCACCATCATCGACCAGCGACAACAGCTCTTGTGAGCGGTCGCGCATGGCAAAGACATCGTCCATGGTGGGCCCCCACTGACGCAGTAGGGCCTTAAGATCGGAATAGCGCTCGCGCATACGAGCCAGCTCGCGCGGATCGAAGGCGACCCCATCGCGATAGGTGCGCAGCTCGTTGGCACAATCCTCAAGCGAGATACAGGCATCCGAAAGCGCATCGGCGATATCACCCAGCTTGCGGTCGACGGCCGCCATGCGGGAAAGCTCCGCCACGGCACTGTTCACGGCATCGAGCGCTCCCCCTTCGGCAGCAAGCGATGCATGGGCATCGTTGGCCGTGGCCACCAACACCTCAGCATGCTCGGAGCGCGGCAGCAGCTCCTCGAGCTCCTCATACTCACCCGGCTTGGGGTCGACCTCGGCGATGCGCTCCAGGGCGAAGCGCGCCTCCTCAACGCGACTCCCCTGCGCACGCGAGGCTTCCTCCACACGGCGAAGCTCCTTGGCGGCGGCACGCGAAGCCTTAAAGCAGGTGCGATACTTCCCGAGCGCCTCAAGCGCCGCGCGCCCAGCCCAAGCATCGACCATGGCAACGTGGTGCGCCGGGTCGAGCAGGCGCTGGTGCTCGTGCTGACCGCAAAGATCCATCATCACACCGACGCGCTCCGAAAGTTCGCGCACGCTGGCGATGCGGCCGTCAATTTTTACGCGGCTGCGGCCCTCGGCAGAAAGGCTGCGCTGCACGGTGAAGCCCTCCGCGTCGTGCGGTCCGTCAAACAGGCGCGCCTCGACGCTGGCAAGTGCCTCGCCCTCGCGCACCGTCGACGAATCCGCACGCTCGCCCAAAATAAGCTTGAGTGCCGAGAGCAGCGCGGTCTTACCGGCGCCGGTTTCTCCAGTCAGAACCGTTAGACCCGTGCTCGGAACCAACGTCGCCTCGCGAATGAGCGCAATGTTGGAAACCTGCAGCTCATCGATCATGACGCACTCCGTAGAACACGCGGCTCACCGAGTTATAGAAACTCTCGGGACCATAATCCAGCAGCAGCACATCGCCGGGACCACGGCGCACAGCCACGCTCTCGACCGTGCCATCGCAGGTAATAAACTGTCCATCGATGGCGATCGCCGGAACGCTCGGGCGATCATCGGACATAAAAATCTCCACGACATCGCTCGGCGAGGTCAAAAAGGCGCGAGCCTGAATGGTATGCGGGGCGATGGGCACGCATACCATTCCCGTGTAATCGGGGCTGACGATAGGGCCGCCGGCGGAAAGCGCGTAGCCGGTGGAGCCGGTCGCCGTCGATACGACCACGCCGTCGCCGCGCAGGCGGTCGATATGATGGCCGGACACTGTGATATCGAACTCGACCATATCGGACAGGGGCCCGCGCGTAAGCGCCATATCGTTGAGAGCAAACGTGCGCACAACATCCTTCGTACCGTCTTCGCGAACCGAAACGATATCGGCGGCGATGGTGGCGCGGCGGCTCACATGGAGCTCGCCGGACAGGGCATCGCTCACGACCTGCAAAATGTCGCGCTCCTCGGGGCTCGCGGCCGTCAAAAAACCCAAATGACCATAGGAAAGACCCAAAATGGGAATCTCACGGTAGTTGAGAATGCGGGCGGCACGCAGCAGCGTGCCGTCGCCGCCGAGCGTAATAACCAAGTCGGCATCGTCAACATCGGGCGCGCTCTGAATCTTAGAGCGCTGGTCGGCAGCCCATGCGACCTCGTAACCTTGGCGCGAAAGCCAAAGCTCGAGCATCAGGCCGCTCTCGACCGCCTCTTGCTTGTAGTAATTGGGAACCAGAAAGACCTTCATAGCGTTGCAGCTTTCTCGCTCAAAACCGATACCTGGGATTGAAGCTCATCGTCGGTGCGTTCGCCGGGTGCAAACCTCGTGCCGTACAGGAAAAACTCAACGTTGCCCTTGGCGCCGTGGATGGGCGACACGCACACGTCGAGCGGGAACAGGCCCTTGGCGGCAAAGAGCTCAATCGCCGCCGTGAGCGTATCGCGACGGACGGCGGGGTCGGTCACGATACCGCCCTCGCCCACCAGCGCAGCCGGCGCCTCAAACTGGGGTTTTACGAGCGTGCAAAACGAACCCGAAGGCTTCAGGCACGCCATCACGGCGTCGATGATATTTGCGATACTCGTAAACGACACATCGCACACGGCCAGGTCGATAGCGCCGCCGTAGCCGAGCTCGGGCAGCTGCGTCACGTTGGTGCGTTCATGGAGCGTCACGCGATCGTCTTGGCGCAGCGACCAATCAAACTGAGCGCGACCCACATCGACCGAAACGACTGTGGCGGCGCCGCGCTTGAGCAGGCAATCGGTAAAGCCGCCCGTGGAGCATCCCACATCGAGGCAGGCACGGCCCGTGAGATCGATACAAAACGCATCGAGCGCGCCCTCGAGCTTGAGCCCGCCGCGCCCAACGTAGGGAATACGACCCTTCACGTGCAACGGCAGGCCCGGCGTCACCTTAAGGCCCGGTGAGGTCAAACGCTCGCCGCCACTCGAGACCAAGCCGGCCATAAGAGTGCGAAGGGCATCCGCGCGATCGGCGCAGATGCCCTGTGAAATCAGTTCGTCATCGAGACGCACACGTTTCATGAATGCCATCAACCATTCGTATCCGGAGACGCGGCCTGGCTATCCTGGGATTCGTTTGCCGCATCCTCATCGTATTCCTGCTCGAGCTTATCTGCCTCGCGAGGCGTCAACTCAAACTTATCGACCATATCGACCGCACGGGAGCCCAGCTCGATCGCCTCGTCAAAAAGATCGAGCGAACGCTCCAGGGACGTATCCTTGGAGCGAACGGTCGCGATAATCTGGTCCAAGCGGTCCGAGATCTCGTCGAAGTTGCGGACGGAACCCTCTGGCATGGCTACTCCTTGACGGTACCGGTCTCGGCCTCGGCGACCTCGGCATCCTCGTCGAGAACGCCGGCCGCAGCCTGAGCGGCGGCAACCTTGGCGGCAGCCTCGGCGGCCTGGGCCTCCTCGCGGGCACGGTCCTCGGCCAGTAGCTCCTGATAGAGGTCCTCGCCCGGCAGCTCCTCGCTACGAGCGATCTTGCCCAGCACGCCGTTGACAAACGACGCGGACTGGTCGGTGCCATAGGCCTTGGCAAGCTCGACCGCCTCGTTGATCACGATGGCGTCCGAGACCTCCTCGTCGGTGAGGAAGCGCATCTCATAGACGGCGATACGCAGCAGATTGCGGTCGGCACCGGGCATACGCATAAGATCCCAGTTCTTGGCGACGGAGCGCAGGGCGCAGTCGATGCGGTCGATGTGCTCGTAGGCACCGCGGCACAGCTCCAGCGCGTAGGGATCGAGGGGACCCTTCGAGATCAGGAAATCGCCCTCGAGGACGCGCTCGAGCGGGCTGTCCGTGGCCTCGGCCTGGAACAGCAGCTGCAGCGCCTGACTGCGGGCAAGCGTACGCCCGCGATAAACCTTAAGGCTCAAAGGTTACTCCTTGGGGAAAACGAGGCCGTCGATGCAAACGTCAACGCGCTCGACCTCGACGCCCACCTGGGCGTCGATGGCGGCAACCACGGCGGCGCGAACGGCCTCGGCGAGTTTCTTGAACGGATAGCCAAAGAACACCACGACGCGCACGGTAAGCGCGAGCTTGTCGCCGATGACCTCGGCCTCGACCGCCGGCTCAGAAGCCGGGGCCTTGGACGAAAGCATCATGGAGACAAGGTTGGTGGCAAGGTCCTTGACGCCCACGGAGGCGATGCCCTCGACATCCGTGACGGCGCGCGAGACGATGGCGGTCAGAACATCGGGCGAAATGCCGATGCCGTCAATCTTGATTTCCTGGGGCATGAGTCCTCCTAGAAGAGTTGGTTGCTAGACGCGGGAAACGAACTTGCCGTCGCGGGTGTCAACCTTAATGACCTCGCCCTCGTTGAGGTACATGGGGACCTGGATGACAGCGCCGGTGTCGATGGTGGCCGGCTTGGTGGAACCCTGGACGGTATCGCCCTTGAAGCCCGGGTCGGTCTGGACGATGGTGGTCTCGATGAACATCGGCGGGGTCACGCCCATGAGCTCGTCGTCGGCGAAGAGCAGCTGGCAGGTGTCATTCTCGCGCAGCCACTTGGCGTTCTCGCCAACCATATCCTCGGGAACGGGAACCTGCTCGTAGGACTCGTTATCCATGAAGATGTAGTCGGCGCCGTCGTTGTAGAGGTACTGGAACTCACGGGTGGTGAGCATGACGCTCTCGAACTTGGTGCCGGCGTTGCAGGTGTTCTCGACGACGCGGCCGCTCTTGATGTCGCGGGTCTTGTAGCGCACGAAAGCGCCGCCCTTGCCCGGCTTGACGTGCTGGAACTCGACGATGGTGTAGACCTTGTCCTTAATGCGGAGACCGAGGCCGTTCTTGAAGTCGGCGGTAGAGATAGTAGGCATAGCGACCTTTCTTGTTATTGGCTAGACGCACAAACGTCCAAATTACATACGAGCGAAATTATACACTTGCAGACGGCGGCTGCGGCGAGCGCATAAAAAGAGAACGCGGGACGCCCGAATCGATCCGGACGCCCCGCCTCCACAAACCCAAATGGATGGTTTAGCAATCGATAATATGCAGGTCGTGCGGGGTCTTGGTGAAGGGCTCGTAGCCGTTCTCGGTGACGACGCCGTAGTCCTCCAGGCGCACGCCGCCCACGCCGGGCAGGTACACGCCGGGCTCCATGGTGATAACCGAGCCGACTTCGATGATATTCTTGCTGCGGTTGAAGTTAGGCAGCTCGTGGATGTCGATGCCCACGCCGTGGCCCAGACCATGGTTGTAGTAATCGCCATAGCCGGCATCGCCAATAATCTTCTTGGAAAGCTTGAAAATGTCGTTGCCCTCGACGCCCGGATGGATAGCGGCGACGCACTCCTCATGGGTGCGGCGCACGAGCGCGTACAGGTCGAGCTGCTCCTGGGTGGGCTCGCCCATCACGACAGTGCGCGTCATGTCGGAGCGGTAGTCGCAGTAGCCCGCACCGTAATCCATGAGGACAAAGTCGCCCTTCTCGATCACGCGGTCGCTCGGGACGGCATGCGGGTTGGCGGTATTGGGGCCACTCGCCACGATGGAGCCGAAGGCCAGGCTGTCGGCGCCGTTGGCGAACATAAAGTTCTCGAGCTCGTTGCGAACCTGCTTCTCGGTCATACCGGGCTTAATAAAGCCGAGCATGTGCTGGAAGGCGGCATCGGTGATCGACTGCGCGTGGCGCATGAGCTCGATCTCCTCTGCATCCTTGATGGCACGCATCTTGCGGATGTCGTCATGCATCAGCGGCAGCATGCAGGCAACGGAGCGGTCCTCCAGACCACGTTGAATACCCTGGTAGAAGTTAATCTGCATGTCATCCTCGACGGCGCAGACGCGGCATTTGTTGGCCGCAATCTTGCCGGCGACCCAGCCGGGGATGGTGCCCTCGTCCATGTCGTAGACCCAGGGGCTGCCGGCGGGCGTGTTCTCCTCAAAACTGTTGAGATAGCGCGAGTCGGTGTGGAACAGGCATTGATCGACCGTAATAAACGCGGCGTGCGGGAACTCGAAGGTGTAGTCGAAGACGCCCTTCACGCCCGTGAGCCAACGTAGGTTAGCCTCATCGCGCACGATGATGGCGTCGTAGCCGCGCTCGGCCATCAGGGCACGGACGCGCTCGATACGACCGGCAGGACCGGCAGCAAACTCAGACATGCAGATTCCTTTCTTAATGTCCTCAATAAAAGCGGGACGGGCTCAATCAGCGCACGGAACCGCAAACGATCCGCAACCGATTGAAAACCCGTCCCTCAAAATGATACGAAAGACGATGGATGTCAATAAAACTAGAGAAGTTCCTTGCGAGAAGCCAAATACGCCTGTGCATGGCGCTCGAGCACATCGTCGTCCACGGCATTAAGACGAATGGCGCCAAGTGCCGCGGGCAGCGGCAACATCGTGCGATTGGAGCGTACGAACTGCTGCTTGCGGAACTCCTCGATAAACGCGGTGGGCTCCAGGTCGAAGGCAAGCTCCTCGATGCCGAAGTCCTCCAGGCAGTCATCGACCTCAAACACATAGTCGATATCAAAGTCGCAGGCATCATGTGCTAGGCGCGCCTCGAACCGCATGCCCTCGGAAAGGAGCTGGTATGCGGGGACGTGTGCCGCGGCATCGCCCAAGCAGGCGCGAAGGGTACGCTCCCCCGTCTTGCCAAAATCGAGCGCATGTCGAGCACTGGGATTCGTGGCCATGAGCACGTCTTTGCGCGCAGTCTGGGACCACTGCACGGCATTGACGAGCGCGACCTCCTCGCCGGCGAGAATCTCGGGGACCATCTCGGAGAACTGGTTCCAGCGCGACTTGCTGCTGGAAAGCATGGTACCCACGAGTATGGCATACCCACGCTTGAGCTCCTCTGCGTCAGCCTCGCGAACAAGGTCCAGATTGCAGACTACCAGACCGGGCTCGGGACGTACCGCGATGGCGGGCAGCGAGTGGTCGCCCGAAGCGACGAGCGGCTCCATCGTCGTAGCGACCGTGAGCATAGCGTCGAAGGTCGTCGGCAACAGGGCGCACTCCGTGCGTCCGCACCACTGATTGGCGCACCAGGCGACAACAGAGCACATCGAAGCGTCACCGACGGCGACAATTAGATCGTCGCAGGTAATTCCATTGTTCGACAGAGCGCCAAAGACGGCATCGGCGTCGGCCAAGGTCGCGCCGGCGGGCGAAACCTCAAGCGAAAGCTGCGACACAGCAAAGCCGGCATCGACCAGAGCGTGCTCAACGTTCTCGCCAAAGCGGTCGGACACAGCGCTGTTCCAAACAACCATCGCGCGCTTAGGCTTGCCCACGACCGAGGCAAACATACGCGACAGCTCGCTAAACGCGTCAAAGCCGACGCGAACATCGACACTGCGATTTTGGAAATTGATGAGTTGACGGCGAATCATAGCAGTCCACGCTCCAAAAGCATCTCGGCACAAAGATAGGAAACGTCCTCAAAGGACTTATTGCGAATATCGAGGGTAATATCGGCCGCTTTGCGATACAGCGGACGTCGATGCTCAAACAGGCGGGCCGCATGCTCAGGCGAGCGGAAATCGGGACGCGTGTCGGAGCGGCGGATCTGGCGCATCGAATCCTCAAAATCGCCCTCGAGGTACACGCAGGTACCCATCTGGTGCATAAGCTCGATATTGACCGGCGTCTCGACAATGCCACCACCGCACGAAACCAGCAGGCTGCGCTCGCTTTGGAGCGAACGGAGCGCCGAGGTTTCGAGCTCGCGAAAGCGCTCCTCGCCCTCGGTTTCAAAAATCTCGGTTACCGATTTGCCGCAACGGCGCACGACAAGGCGGTCGGTATCAATAAACCGACGCTTGAACATCGTGCCCACGTTGCGTGCGAGCGTCGATTTGCCCGCACCCAAAAACCCGATAAAGAAGATATGGTCGCAGCCGTGCTTGGTGTGCTGGGACATGACGAAACCTATTCCTCGCAGGGAAGGTCGCGCAGGGCCCGGCGCTCAAAGATACGGAAGATCTGCGTATACCACAGGTCCTGAGTTGCCTGTGGCTTTACCAAGATCGTGTCGACGCCGGCAAAGTTACCGCTCCACACGTCCGTGTACAGCTGGTCACCGATCAGCACAGCCTCATCGGCCGTGGCGCCCAAGCGCTTAAGACCGGCCTTGAGAGCAAACGGTGCAGGCTTCATGGCATGGCTGATGGCCTCGAGCCCCAGCTCGCGTGCTGAGCTCATGACCTGGTCGCGATGCCAGTTGTTCGACACCATGCACAGCTTAAAGCCCTTGGCACGAGCGGCGTCGAGCCAGGCCGAGACGGCAGCGGGAACCTGCTCGGTATCACGCGGCACCAGGGTGTTATCGCGGTCGAGCAAAATGGCGCGCTTGCCGTCGGCCCACAGGGTATCAAGGTCGATGCGGTCGACCGAGGCAACATATCGTTTGGGGCTGAAAATCCTCATGTTTAATTCCAAGACTGTTGGTGCTCTTCGTAGGTCTGAGAGAAATACTCCTCGTCCTGCGTAATGTAGAAATACAGGTCATCGGAGTCGGTGGGCTCAAGGGTTGCCTTGAGCGCCTCGAGTGACGGAGAGCAGATGGGCGTGGGCGGCAGGCCCTCGTGCTTATAGGTGTTATACGGGCTATCGCTCTGCAGGTCGTCGGCGGTAACCTCGCCGCCGGTGACATACATCATGGTCGCATCGCTATTGAGGTAGCACAGACCATCGAGCTTGCCGGCAAGACGGTTGTAGAACACCGAGGCGACATGCGCGCGCTGCTCGGCGTTGAGGCCTTCGCGCTCAACGATGGAAGCGAGATTGATGATGTCGTAATCGGACATCCCCACGCCGTAGCGCTCCTTGATTTTGGCCTCGCAGCCGGCAAAATCGAGCGACTTGTACTCGGTGTTGAATTGATCGAGCATGGCGCGAATCACATCATCGGCGCTCGGTTTCTTACCCAACGAATAGGTCTTGGGGAATAGGAAGCCCTCGAGCGAATCGTTTGCAGCGCCCTCAAGGAAGCTATAGTCCTTCACATAGTTGGAGGCCTTTGCCTGATTGAGGAAGTCTTCCTTGGAGATACTGTCGTATGCCTTGGCCACGCGATCGGCGATCTGATCAACCGTCAGGCCCTCTGGAATAGTCAGTGCATCGGAGCCCGCATTGGGGCCCTCCATGAGCTGCTGAACGACCTCTGTCGCGTCCATGAGCGTGGTGAACGAGTAGGTGCCGGGCTTGAGCGACATGTCGGCGTTGAGCTTTTTGACCGCCGCGTAATAATCCTTGGGATTTTCGACGATATGGTTCTCGGAGAGAATCGAAGCGATGCTGTCACCCGAGGAACCATCGGGAATAGTGATAGTAACCTGCTGGCCAGCAGTGACTTTCGCATCCTCACCAGCAAAAAAGCCCTTGACAGCTGGCACGACAAAGAAAACGATCGCGACAAGCGCAAGCACGGCGACGACGCCACCGATAATCATAGGCAACGGGGAGCTTTTCTTTTGGGCACCACGGCGAGCGCGCGTGTTATAGCTCGAGCGCGTGGCCGGAGCAACGCCGTGCGAGCCATGAGCATGATGTGCGTGGGAGCGTGATTGCGGTGCCCGTCCCTGCGTACGCTGGGCAGGAGCCTGCTGCTTAAAGCGGGAACCACCCGCGGGCTGGGCTGTATGGGCAGCAGACTGCTGAGCAGGACGACGAACAGGCTGCTGGCCTGGACGCTGAGTGGGCTGAGTGGGGCAAGAAGAGGGCTGCGCCGAACGTGCGGCGGGTTGGGCCGCGCGCTGAGTCGGTTGCATCGGACGCTGACCGGACGATACAGGGCGTGGCGCAGGCTGTCGTGTACGATTCGGCTGGCGCGGATCGAAAGCGCTAGACATGCGAAACCTCCTCGTTTTTGCGATCGAGCCACGTCTGCAAGAACAGGCTGGCGGCGATCATGTCGATCTTGCCCCTCATCTGCTTTTCGTTGAGTCCCTGCTCGCGCAGGATACGCTTGGCCTCTTGCGAGGACAGGCGCTCGTCCTCAAACTCCAGCGGAAGATCGAGCTCGTCGGCGATCTTTTGCGCTATGGCGGCAACGCGCTCGGCCTGGGGGCCAGGCTCGCCGGCCATGGTCAGGGGACGCCCGCTTACCAAGATGTCGGGCTCATAGTCCTCGACCAGGTAACGGAACGTCTTGGCCATACCGGTAACCTCAGCGGCCGGAAGCACCTTGACGGGCATCGCCATCTTGCCATCACGGCTCGAGACGGCGATGCCGATCCTGGTCTCCCCTATGTCCAGCGCGAGCGCGACCACAGCGACTACTTAGGCGCCGAGCGCGGTCTTGGCGGCCGCGAGGGCATCGGCGATACCGGCAGCGTTCTTGCCACCGGCCTGGGCCATGTTGGGACGGCCGCCACCGCGACCATCGACCAGACCCGCGATCTGCTTGATCACGTTGCCGGCGTGGAAACCGGCCTTCACGGCGTCATCGGAGCCGGCGGCGAGCAGGGCCGGGGTGCCCTTCTCGGTCACGCTGGCAACAACACAGGCAACGGGGCCGGCGACCTTCTGGTGCACGGTATCCCAAACGTTGCGCAGGTCGGCGGCCTCAAGGCCCTGGAGCTCAGCGACGACGAGCTTATAGCCGTCGAGCTCGACGGCACCCTCGATGGCGCTGGAGATAGCGTCGGAGGAGCCACCGGTCAGCGCCTTCTTGAGCTTGTTAGACGTCTCGCGCAGCTCGGCCTGCAGGTTCTCCACACGAGCGGGAACCTCGTCAACGCGGCACTTGAGCGCAGCGGCAGCGGCGTCAACGAGTGCCAGGCGGTCGGCCATGTAGTCGAGGGCGCCCTTAGAGGTAACGGCCTCGATACGGCGGACGTTCGAGCCCGTGGAGGACTCGGAGATAATCTTGAATAGGCCGATCTCGGCAGTGTTGGCAGCATGCGTACCACCGCAGAGCTCGCGGGAGAACGGCTGGTCCTCGGCGCCCACGGAAACGACGCGGACGACGTCGCCATACTTCTCGCCAAACAGGGCGACGGCGCCGGCGGCCTTGGCCTCGTCGATGCCCATGACGCGGGTCACGACCGGCTTAGATGCAAAAATCTGCTGGTTGACCAGGTCCTCAACAGCCTTGAGCTGCTCGGAGGACAGGGCCTCAAAGTGCGTGAAGTCAAAGCGCAGGTGCTCGGGCGTCACCAGCGAGCCGGCCTGGGAGACATGCTCGCCCAGGACGTGCTTAAGCGCGGCGTCAAGCAGGTGGGTGGCGGTGTGGTTGCGGCGCAGGAAGCCACGGCGCTCGGCGTCGAGCGCGGCGGTCACGGTAGCACCGACGGTCAGCGTGCCCTCGGCGACGTGCGCAACGTGGGCATACAGGCCGTTGTGGTTCTTGGTATCGGAAACGGTCAGCGAAACGCCCTCGGCGGAAAGCTCGCCGGCATCGCCCTGCTGGCCGCCCATCTCGGCATAGAACGGGGTGCGGTCGAGCACAACCTCAACATCCTCGCACGCGGCAGCGGACTCGACGGACTCGCCGTTGCGCACGATGGCCACAACCTTGGCGCCCTCAATGACGTCGTTGTCGTAGCCGTCGAACTCGGTCGCAGCGACCTTGTCCGAAAGCTCGACCCACACATCGTTGAAGCTGCCCCAGGCGTCGCCCTTAGCATTGGCGCGAGCACGGGCCTTCTGGTCCTCCATGCAAGCGGTAAAGCCGTCCATGTCGACGTCGTGGCCGGCGGTGCCGGCAATCTCGACGGTCAGGTCGATGGGGAAACCAAAGGTGTCGTGCAGCTTAAAGGCGACATCACCCGGGAGCACGGCGCCATCGGCAAGCGCTGCCAGGGCCTCGTCCAGGTAGACGCGGCCGTTGTCGAGCGTCGTGGAGAAGCGCTCCTCCTCAGAGGCGACGATACCCTTGACGAGTGCGACGTTCTTGAGCAGCTCGGGATAGGCCTCGCCCATCTGAGCGTTGACCTCGTCGATGAACTTGGTCAGGAAGGCGCCCTCGATGCCCAGCAGGCGACCGTGGAACACGGCGCGGCGGAGCAGGCGGCGAAGGACGTACTCGCGGCCCTCGTTACCGGGCAGGATGCCGTCCGAGATCATAAAGTCGACGGCACGGGAGTGATCGGCGATGATGCGCAGCGAGCGGCTGGCGCCGGAGTAATCGTCGGCGTCATAGGTCTTGCCGCTGATCTTCTCACCGAGCTTGATGAGGTGCTGCATCAGATCGCCGTCGTAGTTGGCGGTCTTGTGCTGCATGATGGCGGCCATGCGCTCCAGACCCATGCCCGTATCGAGGTTGCGGTGCGGCAGCTCCGGCATGGAGCCGTCCTCCTGGCGGTCGTACTGGGTAAACACGAGGTTCCAGAACTCAAGGAAGCGGTCACAGTCGCAGCCGGGCTTGCAGTCGGGGCTACCGCAGCCGACCTCCTCGCCCATGTCAAAGTAGATCTCGGAGCACGGACCGCAGGGACCGGTGGGGCCAGCGGCCCAGAAGTTGTCGTCCTCGCCAAGGCGCGAGATGTGATCCTCGGCAACGCCCAGGGAGCGCCACACGTCGTGGGTCTCGTCGTCCTCGGTAAAGACGGTGAAGTACAGGCGGTCGAGCGGCAGCTTGAACTCCTTGGTGATAAGCTCGAAGGCCCAAGCGCAAGCCTGCTGCTTGGAGACGCCGCCAAAGGAGAAGTCGCCGAGCATCTCAAAGAACGAGAGGTGACGGCCGTCCTCGCCGATGCAGTCGATGTCGTTGGTGCGGACACACTTCTGGCAGGAGATCGCGCCGATCTCCTTCATGGCCTTCTTGCCCTGGTAGTACTCCTTAAACTGGTTCATGCCGGCGTTGGCAAGCAGCAGCGAGGGGTCGTCGGGAACAAGGGACGAAGAAGGATAGAGCTTAAGACCGCGCTCCTCAAAGAAGTTGAGGAACTTGGAGCGGATCTCGGCCGTAGTCATTGACGGGTAGTCAGCACTCATAGAGGGAATCTCCTCGGTTTCACATCGAAACAGTTCAAACGTAACGATATTACCATCCCGCCGCGCAAGTGCAAAAAAGAGGGCCGACATAAAGCCGACCCTACAGCGAAAGTGCACGTTATTTAGGAGTATGCGATGCTTTGAAAAAGGGTACTGTATAATTACATATAAGATTCACCCGGAAGGAGCGATCGATGAAAAGCAAACGATTTGTCCTGAATGCACTTCTGGTTGTAGCACTTTTAGCGCTTTTGGCTTTCTCCTGCTGGTACGCAAACCAACCAGCATTTGGCTACGTATTGTATGCAGTAATGTCCGGCGATAAAGCCTATTACACTCTACGCGCAATTGACGTTCTCTTTTTCTATGTAGCCGGCCCCTTATCAATCGCTTTGCTCGCGTTTCTTGTCATTTACAACTTCAAGAAACGCTAGCGGTGCCTATTTGGAATCCGAATCGTCCATGGAGCCGTCGATGCCGGTTTTGGTATCGTCGTCCGAGTTGGAGTCATCGTCCTTGGCGAAGGGATTCTTGAAAAAGCTCGTCGCATCGGGCTGCAGGCCCGAGAGCTTGATCCAGGGATTCTCGAGCTCGGGCTTGGGCATCGCCTGGGCCTCGGGCGCGGTCTCGTTGCCGATGAGCTCGGACTCGTAAATGAACGTATCGTCTCCAAGCGCGTCGTAGGCGGCGACCGGGTTGCCCTCGGCATCGCGATATGGCGTGCCCTTAAATACAGCGCCGTCGTATGCCACGAGCTGACGGCCGGTCTCGTTCTCAAAGTAATAGACGAAAATGCCCTTGAGGGCCGCGCACAGCGGGATGGCGATGACCATGCCGATGGGACCCATGAGTGCCGAACCAATAACGAGGGCCGTCAGGCTCATGATGGGGTGCACCTGCACCGAGCTCTGCATGACCTTAGGAGAAATCACATTATCGGTAACATTTTGCGCAATCACAGTCACGATAAGTGTCCAAAGTGCCAGCATCGGGCTGAACATAAAGCCGAGCACCGTGGCGATCGCCGCGCTCACCCAGGGACCGACAACCGGAACCAAGTGCATGATGCCGGTAAAGATGGCCATGAGCGCCGCGTAGGGATGACCAATGAGCGTAAAGCCGATAAAGGCGAGGATGCCACCGCAGATGGACGTCACGACCATGCCGCGCATATAACCGCCGACCGAGCGCGAAAGGATGGCAACCATAAAGCGGTACGAGGTCTCTTTTTCCTGACCAATGATGGTGCAGACCTCGTGGTGCATACGGGGATAGTCGCAGGCCAACCAATAGGCAAGCACCAAGCCAAGGAAGATTACGAACAGCTGCGAGGCCGTATTGGTAATGAGCGGGAATACGCCGCGACCGAGCTCGGCAGCGATTTGTGAGACATACTTAGACGCCACAGTAACCAGCGAGGATAGATTATCGTCCAGGTACTCCTTGAGCGGCGTGTTGTTGAGCGTCTTGGCATGCGAGATCATCTCGTTGAGATCGCCGCCCGCAACGCGAAGCTGCTCGGGCAGACGGCTCAGGACTTCCATGATCTGACCGAGCAAAATAGGCGACAGGATGCAGACGACACCGACGAGTACCGCTACGACGACGATAAGGGCGACGAGCGAACCAATGCCACGACCGACGCCATGATGCTCGAGCCAGTTAGTGATCGGCGACATCACAAAAGCGATGATGGAACCGACAGCTAGAAACTCGATAACCGGTGCCAGGATGCCCATAATGTTAAAGATGACGGCGGCGATGACAATGCAGCCGACGACGGCCCAAATACGCAACGTCAGAATACGGGTATCGCGCAGCGTGCGGTCGGTTTGTTGGGGGTGCTCACTCATGAACGAACCATCACTCCGTCGGGGTCGATCTTGTCCTGAATCTTCTTAAGGGTACGACGCAGCAGGCGCGAGACCTGCACCTGCGAGATTCCCAGCTTCTTGGCGATCTCGATCTGGGTCATGCCCTTTACGAAGCGCAGCTCGATAACCTCGCGCTCGCGCGGCGAGAAATCGCGGATGGCTTCCTCGATTACCAGTCGGTCATCGGTAAAGTCGAGCTCGTTGTCGTCATCGGCATAGCGGTCGAGAATCGAGGGCGCATCGTCGGAATCGGACGCGCCGGGAGCCTCGATGGGCACCGAGGTGTAAGCCGAGGACGATTCCATGGCTTCGAGTACCTCGTCGACAGTCACGTCTAGGTACTCAGCGATTTCTTCGACCTTAGGCGAGCGCTGCAACTCGTTGGTAAGCTTGTCGGTAGCCTGGTTAACCTTGGCAGAAAGCTCCTGCAGACGACGAGGCACGCGCACGCTCCAACCCTTGTCGCGAAAGTGACGCTTGATCTCGCCCAGGATGGTGGGCGTGGCAAACGTGGTGAACTCGAGTCCGCGCTCGGGATCAAAGCGGTCGATTGCTTTGAGCAAACCCAGGTATCCGACCTGCATCAGGTCGTCGAGTGGCTCGCCGCGGTTCTTAAATTTGTTGGCAAGAAACCTTACCAGGTTCATATGGGACATGACGAGCTGCTCACGTGCGTCCGGATCACCGGTCTCTTTGTAGCGACGAAACAGCTCGCGGGTTTTCTCCTTGTCCCAAGCGGTCTTACCGCTCCGGGAACGTTCGGTCATATTAGATATCCGCCTTGAGGTCGAGGGAAAGCGTCAGAGGCGCCGCGGTCTTTTCGTAGGAATCGCACACGCTTGCCAGAATGAGCTCGGCATACACGGCAGCCTGATCATCCTCATCGACAGTCGCCTGGTCACCAAAGGTAAAGGTCATGCCCACGTGCGATTCGTCGACGTCAAATTTGATCGAAATGTCATCGGAATCAACGGCCGTGCAGCCAAAGATGAAGGCCTCCTCGGCAGCCATACGGATGTCCTCGATGCGATCGACGGACATGGAGCACAGCGCACCAACGTTGGCGGCCGTCATACGTACGAGACGTGCCAGACGTGGATCCCCGGCAACAGTCAGCGAGATGGGGCAAGTTGCTTCGCTACTCATCGCAGGACTCCTCGGAGGTCTCGGCGGGCGTATAGGTGTAATACTGGGCTGCTTTAGCAGCAGGCTTCTGCGCATCATCGTCACCAGCAGCGGCATCGTCCCCGGCTTCGCCAATCAGGACACGCTCGGTCGGCTGCTCGGCGTCGGCAGCAGCGGAAAGCTTGCGCTCGGCGTCAGCCGCGGGAGCCTTCACCTTATTGAAGAGCTTTTGCACGGCACCGGCCGCAGAGTCGGTCACGCTCGACACAGCATTGCTGGCCTCGGCCATGCTGCCCGTAACCTCGGAAATGTCGCGAACCACGGCTTCGACCTCTACGAGATTAGAAGTCAGGGCATCGACGGCGGTCTTGCTCGACTTGAGGAGTGGCTCAACCTGTGCCAACGCGGGGGTGAGCTCATCGACAGCGCCATCGAGCTTTGCTACCACGGGCTGAGCCTCCGCGATCGTGTTGTTAAGGTCGCTCACCGTCTTGTCGAGCGAATCAACGACGGTGCGGGTCTTGCGCAGCGTGAGCGCGAGCTCGATAACAGCCCACACGCCGGCAACGGCGAGCAGCAGCAGGGCGATTTGAATGGGACTCATACAAGCCTCCCGAAGGAATCGAAATACAGACGCTTTTCATGGTACCCCAAAGAAGGGGAAAGATACCCAAAGGGAATGTGCGAGGTCCCAAGGACCTACTTGGGCGCTCTGCCGCTACGGTCGCGCTCGCTTTGCTCTACGCGCCACTCTTCCCAGCCACGACCCGCAGGCTGCCAAAACGCACCGCGCTCCAGCCCCTCGGGCAAATAACGCTGATCGACCCAGCCTTCGGGATAATCATGCGGATACTTATACACACCGTATTCGTCGCTGCCCGGGCGATGACGATCGCGCAGATAACTCGGCACCTCGCGGAGCCCACTTGAATGAATATCGGCCAACGCCGCATCGATCGAAGCCTCGCACGCGTTCGATTTAGGCGCCAAGCACACATAGAGAGCAGCCTGAGCCAGATTAATACGGCACTCGGGATAGCCAATGACCTCGGCAGACTTAAACGCGGCATGTGCCACCAAAAGCGCCTGTGGGTCGGCGTTGCCAACATCCTCAGAAGCCTGAATCATAATACGACGAGCGATAAACTTAGGATCCTCCCCCGCGTCAATCATGCGCGCGAGCCAATAAATCGTGGCATCGGGGTCGCTACCGCGCATAGACTTAATAAACGCACTGATGATGTCGTAGTGCATGTCACCGTTTTTGTCGTACGAAAAGCCACGGCGCGGATTGGCAATCTTCACGTCGTCAACAGTGATGGGATAACGCTCCCCCGCCGCCGGCGCGGGCGTCCCTTCCGTATCGGGACGTGTGACGGCAATCTCGCTCGCAAGCTCAAGCGTCGTGAGCGCCGATCGAGCGTCACCCGCTGCCAGTGTGCAAATGGTCTTAACCGTATCCTCATCGGCCGAGAACTTACCGTTCAAACCCTGCGGCGCCTCGAGCGCACGCTCAATAAGCGTGGCGATATCCTCGTCTTTAAGATGCTCAAGTTCCACCACGCGACCGCGCGAGAGCAATGCCGAGTTGACCTCGAAGTACGGATTCTCCGTCGTGGCGCCAATCATAATGACGGTACGGTTCTCAACTGCATGCAGCAGGGCATCCTGCTGCGACTTGGAAAAGCGATGAATCTCATCGATAAAAAGAATGGTGCGGCGGTCGTACGTATTCAGGCGCGTCTTAGCCTCGTCGATCACGCGACGAAGATCCTTTACGGTGCCCGTCACAGCGCTGACCTCGACAAACTCGCTCTTAGTATGGTTGGCGATAATATGTGCCAGCGTCGTCTTGCCCGTACCGGCCGGCCCATACAAAATCACACTCGACAGCACGTCGTGCTCAATCGCGGCACGCAACCACGAACCCTTACCGACGGCCTTTTGCTGGCCCACATACTCGTCGAGCGAATTGGGCCGCATGCGCACCGCAAGCGGCGCATTCTGAAAGGAACGCTCGCGCGTCGAAGCAGAAAAAAGGTCGTCCATAGCCATCCCGTGCGTCAATCAAAAACGTTTTCCACCAACAGTATACCGAATAAATACGAACTACCGTTCGTTAATATAGGTACGGTGCGGAAACTTCAATCCCGGGAACAGCTTGCTCGTAAGCTCGCAGAAATAGCCGTCCGTCATGCTCGCGATGTAATCCACCACCGCTTGATCCTTGTCGTCCTGCCAGGCATAGGTGCGATCGTAGTAGAAAAGCTGCCGCTCAATGCGAGAAATGTGGTGCTTAAAGATATACGAAGACTCGTCGCCTTCGTTTATATCCTGCAGGCAACGGTCGTAGAGCTTTTCGAAGGCCTCGCGCAGCTCCGCTTCGGAGTCGCCTTCAATGCCGCCCTTGCTATAGATCTTCTCGTAGTTCTCGCGCTTGGCTCGGCGGATCTCCTCAAACAGGTCCTCGCTCATCTCGATGCGTGGCTTACCATAGCTGTGCTCGACGATATCGATGGAGGCATGCGTAAGGATCCAGCTGTTGTATGCCCCGCCCAGGTCATCGTCAAAGGCGTCGGGTGACAGCAGACCCGCCGAAATGGCGTCTTGGCGATCGCGCCCCACGTAGGCAAGGATATCCGAGATGCGAACCACGCAGCCCTCGAGCGTCATGGGGCGCAGGTGCTCAATTGCGCTGTAACCTGTGGCAATGCAATCCTCAACCGTAAGGTCGAACTGGTCAAAGGAGCTCATGTCCGAAAGCTCAAACACACGCTGTTCGTACTCACCGTTGTGACATAGCACGCCGTCGAGCGTCTGGAGCGACACGTTGCGGCCGTACAGCGCGTCGAGCACGCGGACCGACTGCACGTTATGGAAAAAATAACGACCCGTGCGCTCGTGATAGATATCGTTGAGGAATCGCTCACCGGCATGGCCAAAGGGCGTGTGGCCCAAGTCGTGGCCTAAGCCAATCGCCTCGATCAGATCGCAGTTGAGCCCCAGGGCACGTCCGATATCGCGCGCGATGCGCGAAACAAGCTGCACGTGCAGGCCGCGACGCGACAGGTCATCATTGCTACGAAAACTGAAAACCTGCGTTTTGCCGGCGTATCGGGCGTACGCGGGCAGATGGAGAATCTTTTCGGCATCGCGCATAAAGGCCGGACGCATGAGCGTGCCCACATCTGCGGCTCGATCGAAGCGTCGAATGACCTGGTCGTCACCACATCGATAGGGATTAACGACACCTGAGCCGCGGTCGGCGGCGATACGCCCGACCAACTCGGGCGACAACGCCGCGGGAATGCGATCCATACGCGCCTTAATGGCGGCTGTCTGTTGATTGGTTGCCATGGCATGCTCCTTAAAAAGGGCGCGCAAACGGTTACAGCGTACTACCCACAACCTCGATTATGGCAAATATCGGCACCAAAAACGGCAGCAATGACAGGGAGCGCGATTTTGCGATGAGACAGGCGGCGGCAAGGGCCAGGAGCGCAGCCGCAAACGCGACGATACCACCCAAGGGATCGAAGGTACAAAGGGCAAAGAGCGCCTTGGCGTCCCCCAGACCAATGCCGGGAGCGTGGCGAACACGACGCCAGAGCGACTCAGTAAGCATAAGGGCAAGGTAGGCGATGGCAGCAAGACCGGCATGGTCAAGCGCCGTGTTAACGCCCTTGTCGAGCCAAACGCCTGCAAACGCCGCCACCGCACACGCGCCGGCAAGCTCATTGGGAAACCGCCGCTCACGGGCATCAATCCACGCGCCGGCAAAGATGCAAATCCAAAACGGGATATAGATCATCGAACACCTCCTTGGGCAGCAGCTCAAACGCAAAAACCACCACAAAGGTACTGTCCCTTTGTGGTGGTTTTGATCGTGGTTATTTGGCGCCTTGCATGACCTCGTCGAGGGTAACGCTTACAGCGTGCTGCGTCGGCACCCAGTCGACCTTCAGGAACAGCGCTGCCACCGTGATGGGGATATAGCTGAACATAAAGATCGGGAAGGTAAACAGGTTTGTCACCAGACGCCACTTTTGCGCACAGTGAATGTGCTTGTACTCAAAGATGGTCGTAAGGAGCGCCAGGATAAAGAAGGTCTGGTACATCATCGCGAAGGTCATAATGAGCGAGGCGGCACAAGCCTGCATCTCGACCTCAGTGGCCAAGAAGCCGTGCGAAAGCCCGCCCACGATGAGGAACGTCGCATTGGCGAGCATCGAGATCAGCGACAGCAGCATGCCGGGCGCGATCGTCATAAACATGTCGTAGGCGGCAAAGCGATGATAGCGGAAGGTCGATTTGACCAGATGCTTACCATAGGTAAAGAAAACCTGGTAGAAGCCCTTGGTCCAACGCATACGCTGCTTCCAGGAAGCCTTAAACGTCACGGGCTGTTCGTCAAAGAACTCCGCCGGCGCATAGCCAATGCGAATGCCGTGAATGGCGCAGAACGTGGTGAACTGAATATCCTCGGTCAGCGTGTGGAACTGCCAACCGTGCATGCCCTCGATAACACTGGCAGAAATGAGATAGCCCGAACCCGATACAGCGCAGGAAGTCTTGCAGATATTACGCGCATTGTTAAGGAAGCGCGCCTCGCGCAGATACCACGTGGCGTTAGCCGCAGAGATCCACGAGCTGCCGAAGTTCTTAGAGTTGCGGTAACTGGTGACCACATGAAAGCCCTGGTCAAAAGCATCGTTCATCTTGGATACGTAATCACGGGAAATGACGTTATCGGCATCGAAGATAAAGTAGCCTTCAAACGTATCGGGATACTCGTTAAGGATGCGGTCGAAGCCAAAGTCCATGACCCAACTCTTGCCCTTGCGGGCAAGGTCATTGCGCTCATAAACGATGGCGCCCGCCTCGCGCGCGAGCTGCGCCGTATTATCGGTGCAGGCATCGGCGACCACGAAGACCTCGATGAGCTCGGACGGATAATCCTGATCCTTGATGGAGCGAACGAGGTTAGCGATCACGGCCTCCTCGTTATGCGCCGCAATAAAGAAGGCATAACGATGCAGCTTTTTGGCCTTAGGGGGCGCGACCTCGCCACGAAGAGCGCCGATGACAAAGAAGACCACCTGGTACAGAAAGCAGACCGTGAGCAGCGTGACGACAATCTGATTGAAGATCACGATGGGTGTGTTGGTTTGTAAAAAGGCGAGCATGCAGGCTCCCAGCAACGCGTTACGTAAACAATCGTATATCTTACCGCAGGCTTACCGAGTTCAAGAAACCACCTAATACTGGCTAGGCTTCGAGCAGACCGAGCTGCGGGACAATTTCGTCACCGGCGGCAGTGCGGCCGAGCGAACGCGGGGCCAGGTCATCCAGAACCGCGGCAAGGTCCCACGGCAGCTCATCACGGCACTCAATGCGCTCTCCCGTCACGGGATGGTCGAACGCCACACGCCAGGAATGAAGGAACTGCCTGGTCAGACCCTGATCGGCGCGCGCGTCGCACTTGCCGTAGAGCGGATCGCCCACGCAGGCGTGGTTGATATGGCGCATGTGCACGCGAATCTGATGCGTGCGGCCCGTAAACAAGTGGCACTCGACGAGCGTATAGCCGTCGTCAAAACGCGTGGAATCAAAGCGCTCGAGCACCTTAAAAGTCGTGATGGCCTGGCGCGCAAAGGGGTCATCGGAAACCGCCATCTTCACGCGGTCGCGCGTCGATCGGGCAATACCAGTGTTGACAGTGCCCTCATCCATGGCGATGTGCCCGTGAACGAGCGTGATATAGCGACGGTCGAGCGTGCGCGTGCGGATGAGATTTTGAAGCGCGCGCTGGGTGTCGTCGTCTTTTGCCGCGAGCATAAGGCCCGAGGTATCGCGATCCAGGCGATGCACGATGCCGGGGCGGTCCTCACCCTGCACGGTACCAAGATGATCGATGCCGCAGTGGTAGACCAGAGCGTTCGCAAGGGTGCCGCTCTCGTGGCCGTGGGCGGGATGGCACACCAGGCCGCGCTGCTTGGAGAGCACGATGAGGTAGTCGTCCTCGTAGCGGATATCGAGGGGAATGGCCTCGGGAATCACGTCGGTCGGATCGTGCGGCTCGGGCAAGTCGACCGAGATGCGGTCGCCGGCGCGCACAGCATACTTTTTTGACAGGCAGGTCTCGCCGTTGACGGCAACGGCGCCTCCCTCGATCAGATGCGCGCAGGCAGAGCGTGTGGGACAGCCATCGTTGGCGCCCAGATAGGCGTCAAGACGCTGACCAGCGGAATCGTCGGCAACAAGAATATGGATGTCGGCCATTAGCGCTCATTCCTTTCGCGAATCTTGCGGGCACGCTCCCCACGCTGCTTGGCTTTGCGTTTGGCGCGAGCCTCATCACGAGCGTTGAGTTCGGCGGTCGCATCGACCTCGCGAGCGGCGGGGCTCAAGAACATGTAACCGATGAGCGCCAGCACGACGCCGACCGTAATGCCGATATCGGCTACATTAAAAACGGGGAAGTCGATGAAGGTGGTGGCAATAAAATCGGTCACGAAGCCCATGGTCAGGCGATCGATAGCGTTGCCGACGGCGCCGCCCGCAACCATGGCCATGCCCACAACCTCAAGATGGGCGAGCTGGGGTGCACGAACGAGGTACACGGCAATAGCGATAATGACTGCCAACGCCAGCACGGCAAACGCGATGCCATGCCCCTCGCCCATGCTAAAGGCGGCTCCGATATTGCGAACAAACAGAAAATCGATCACGCCGGGGATAACGGTCACATGCAGAGCATCGCCCACGGCACGAACCGCAAGCTTGGTCAGCTGGTCAACAAGCAACACAACGAGCGCCACCCCACCAGCAACACCCAACCGCCAACGCAAAGGCGGCGTCATATCCGCACCACGACCCAAAGAAATCCCCTACCCTCAAGAACATCGAATTACGTTTAACGCAAAGAACCATCTTATATTGCCATATGCTGAACGCACGACATATACACCAACGCAAGCGAAATAACCAGCTAAAAACGAAAGCGGCATCCCGAAAAACAGAATGCCGCTTGAATATGACACAGGTAGTCGTTGGGGACGTTCTTGTTTGACTAGTCGTTTAAGAACGTCCCCAACGACTAGGTCCATAGAAACGCCGCATTACCGTCGCCAACAGCGAAAACGTCCCTAAGCGAGCAAGGTGACGTGAAAGAGGAGGGAAGCGTACTTTGGTACGCGACCGACGATTGAACGTCAGATTGCCGCTTAGGGGCGTTTGCAGCGTCGGTAGGTTACGGCGTTCTACGAACGCCGTAACCTACAGCGCATCAGCGCAGCGCTTACAGATATGCGCGTGGCCGTTGTACTCGCCGACGGTGGTGCGATAGTTCCAGCAACGGTCGCAGCACTCGCCCTCGGCAGCCTCAATGGCAACGGAGAGCTCCTCGCCCTGGGTCAGCTCAACATCGGAGACGATGTAGAACTCGGCCAGGTCGACGGCCTTGTCGCCGGTCAGCAGCGCATACATCTCGGCGGGAACGACCGCCTTGACGCGGACCTGTTGGCTCTTGGTGAAGGTGCCGGCAGAACGGGCATCCTCAAGGGCCTTGGTCACGGCGCTACGGAGCTCGAGCGAAGCCTCGAGCACGCCCTCGAACTCATTGGCCTCGTCGACCGTGATGGGCGACTTGTACCAATCGAGCAGCGCGGCGTACTTCTGATGATCGACGCAGCCGGCGGGCGCATAGGCCATGGCCTCGTCGACCGTGTAGGACAGGATCGGCTGCAGATCGCGCATGAGCATCGAGAAGAGCTCGGCGAGCACGGTCTGAGCGCTGCGGCGCTCGAGCGAGCCGGGCTTTTCGCAGTACAGACGGTCCTTCAGGGCGTCGAGGTACACGTTGGAAAGCTCGGTAACAACAAAGTCGTAGAGCGCACGGTAGGCGCGCGGGAACTCGTAGCTGGCGTAGGCATCGTCGACCTCGGCCTGGACCTGGGTCAGGCGAGCAACCATGAGCTTGTCGAGCGGCAGCAGGTCGGCAAAGGCGACGCCGTCGGTCTCGGGCTCAAACTGACCCTCGAGCTCGGAGAGCAGGAAGCGCAGCGTGTTGCGGAAACGACGGTAGGCATCGGACGTACGAGCAAGGATCTCGTGGTCGATGGACACGTCGGAGCTGGTATCGACCGAGGCGACCCACAGGCGGATGATATCGGCGCCCATCTCGTCGCAGACCTTGTTGGGGTCGATGACGTTGCCGAGCGACTTGGACATCTTTCGGCCCTGGCCGTCGAGGGTGAAGCCCTGCGAGACGACTGCCTTGTACGGAGCGTGGCCGTTGGCACCCACCGAGGTGAGCAGCGAGCTCTGGAACCAACCGCGGTGCTGGTCGGAGCCCTCGAGATACACATCCGCCGGATACTCCAGCTCGGGGCGGTACTCGCAGACAGCCTTCCAGGAGACGCCGGAGTCCCACCACACGTCGAGGATGTCCTTATCGGCCTTGAGATGATGGCCGCCGCACTTGGGGCAGACGCAGGCCTCGCCCAGGTAGCTCTCGGGAGCGTCGGTGAACCAGGCGTCGGAGCCCTTCTCGTGGAAGAGCTTGATGACGGCGTCG
>CABUJH010000022.1 GCA_902491895.1 uncultured Collinsella sp.
TGCGCTGCTCAAGGCCCTGCCACGCCCCGATCGTGATGCGTGTCTGCTAAGGCTCAGGCGGGCACATCTCACGGTCAAGCAAATTGCCCGTATCACCGGCATCGGCGCTACAAGCGTGACCAAGGCCACCGTAGGCTGGAGGGAGGCTGCGTGAGGCAGGGGCCGAACCGCTGCCGGTATGCGTCATGTCTGTCCCAAATGCGTGAAAACACTCATGTAAGTCTGTCCCCAATGAGTGCAAAAAGGCGCCCTCATTGGGGAGGGCGCCTTTGGTAAGTTCTATGTGAACGCGAGGTCTTTGACCCGGAGAGTCCGAGGTACTTGTTGGTAAGACCTTATTTAGGAGCGCGCAACCTTGCCGGACTTGAGGCAGGTGGAGCAAACGTTCATCTTGCGACGGTGACCATCGACGACGACGTAGACGCGCTGGATGTTGGGGCGGAACTTACGGTTGGTGACGCGGTGAGAGTGGCTGATGGAGCGACCGGCAACGGGGTGCTTACCGCAAACTTCGCAAACTTTGGACATAACTGACCCTCCTTGGGCGACAAACGAACATGTCGCGTTAACAAACAAGCCTGAACTATAGCACAGAAGTCACTCCCTGTGCGCAATCTACACAGAGATATTCCTCTTTTGGCGATAGTGCCCACGCCACGGCCCTGGACGTAGATCCGATTTGCGTGCAGCAGAGGGGATTATGCCAGCTCGTGCATGCGTTTTCAAGCTCGTCCCACAAATATATATAGGTTTATTGGGCTTTGGGCTCCGTTTACGGATTGCTCTGTATTTATGCTCGCAATTAAGCTCGAGGTTGGCTACACTATCCCTTGACCATTAAAGGGGTACGAGATACCCACATGGAATTACATAGCTGCCAAAGAGCAGCCCTTCCTGTGGGTGTCTGGTCCGCTTTAAGCGGTCGGGCATCTATTTTTCTGACTGTGTCAGCAGTCAAGACATGTGAGGAAGGAGATCGATGGGCACGACTTCCCCCAAGGCGGTCATCATGGACGAGACCGCCGTCAATCGAGCGATGACTCGCATCGCGCACGAGATTCTCGAGCGCAACGAGGGCTGTGAAGACCTCGCTCTGGTTGGCATCGTCACGCGCGGCGACCTTCTGGCAAAGAAGCTCGCCGAGGAGATCAAGGAGATCGAGGGCGTCGAAGTTCCGCTCGGCAGCCTGGACATCAGCTTCTACCGCGATGACTACGCTACCAATTTCGCTCCCGCGATCCACGCTACCTACATTCCCTTCAGCGTCGACGGCAAGCGCGTCGTGCTGGTGGACGACATCCTGTATACGGGCCGTACCATCCGCGCCGCTCTCGACGCCGTCATGGACCTGGGCCGTCCGAGCCGCATTGAGTTGGCAGTCCTCGTTGACCGCGGCCACCGCGAGCTCCCCATCTCGCCGGACTTTGTCGGCAAGAACGTTCCCTCGTCGCATGAGGAGAACGTGCATCTATATATGAAGGAAGTCGACGGCCACACCGCCGTCGAGATCAACGACGTCGCGCCGGGCTCCCACGTGGGTTCTGCGCCGCTGGGAGGTGAGTAGTACCGTGGCGTTCAACCATAAGCACCTGATCGACATTACCGAGTACTCCGAAGAGGATATCAAGCTCATCCTCGAGACCGCCAAGGCGTTCTCCGAGGTCAACGAGCGTGCGATCAAGAAGGTCCCCACGCTCAAGGGCAAGACCATCGTCAACATGTTCAACGAGCCCTCGACGCGCACCCGCAGCTCCTTCGAGCTCGCCGAGAAGCGTCTTTCGGCCGACAGCCTTAACTTTGGCGGCTCCTCGACCTCCACGGTCAAGGGCGAGAGCCTCGTCGACACCGTCGAGACCCTCAACGCCTATAAGATCGACTGCATCGTCGTGCGCGATAAGCACGCCGGCGCTCCCTACATCGTCACGCAGAACTCGCCCGCAAGCGTCATCTGCGCCGGTGATGGCAAGCACAACCATCCCACGCAAGCCCTGCTCGACCTGTACACCATCTGGGAGCACAAGGGCGACTTCCACGGTCTGAAGGTCGCTGTCGTCGGCGATATCGCCCACTCCCGCGTTTGCGGCTCGCTGATTCCCGCCCTTAAGATCATGGGCTGCGAGACCTATGCCGTCGCCCCCGGCACGCTGCTGCCGCCGGCGCCCGAGGTCCTGGGCTGCGACCACGTGACGAGCGACCTCGATTCCGTCCTGCCCGAGCTGGACGTCGTCTACATGCTGCGCGTGCAGCAGGAGCGCCTCGAAGGTGCCCCGTTCCCGACCATTCGCGAGTACCACAAGCTCTTCGGCCTGACCAAGGACCGCGAGAAGCTCATGAAGCCCGATGCGATCATCTGCCACCCGGGCCCCATCAACCGCGGCGTCGAGTTCGACTCCTATATGGCCGACCACCCGCAACGCTCCGTCATCCTGGAGCAGGTCTACGCCGGTATCTGCGTGCGTATGGCTATCCTGTATCTGCTGCTTGGAGGTGCCGATAATGGCCTTGCTTCTTAAGAATGCCCACGTCGTCGACCCGTCTGTCGAGCTTGACGGTGTCGTTGACGTCCTGATTGACGGCGATAAGATCGCCGAGGTCGGCGAGAATCTCGCCGTCGAGGGAGCCGAGGTCCGCGACCTTTCCGGCAAGTACCTCGTCCCCGGCCTGGTGGATATGCACGTTCACCTTCGCGAGCCCGGCTATGAGGTCAAAGAGGACATCGAGAGCGGCACCCGCGCAGCTGCCAAGGGCGGCTTCACCGGCGTGTGCGCCATGCCCAACACCGATCCCGTCACCGATAACGGCACCGTCGTGGAGTTCGTCAAGTCCCGCGCTGCCGAGGTCGGTCACTGCCGCGTCTATCCGTCGGGCGCCATGACCCGCGGTCTTAAGGGCGAGGCCATGTCCGAGATGGGCGATATGGTCGCCCACGGCGCCGTCGCCTTCACCGACGACGGTCGCGGCGTGCAGAGTGCGGGCATGCTCCGTCGCTGCATGGACTACGGCAAGATGTTCGGCAAGGTCTTTATGAGCCACTGCCAGGACGAGGACCTGGTCGGCCACGGCCAGATCAACGAGGGCAAGGTCTCGACCCGTCTGGCTCTCGAGGGCTGGCCGGCTGCCGGCGAGGAGCTCCAGATCGCCCGCGACATCGAGATCGCCAAGCTGACCGGTGCCAAGCTGCACATCCAGCACATCTCCACCGCCCATGGCCTGGAGATCGTGCGTGCCGGTAAGGCCGCTGGCGTTCAGGTTACCTGCGAGGCCACCCCGCACCACATGTTCCTGACCGAGAACGACCTGGACGAGACCTACAACACCTCGCTCAAGGTCAATCCGCCGCTTCGCACCGACGAGGATGCCGAGGCCATCCGTCAGGGTGTCATCGACGGCACCGTCGACGTTATCGTCACTGATCACGCTCCCCACACCCCGTGGGAGAAGGCCCGCGAGTTCGAGCTTGCGCCCTTTGGCATGATCGGCCTCGAGACCTCGCTGTCGCTCGTGCTCACCGAGCTGGTTAACACGGGCAAGATGAGCGTGGGTCGCATGGTCGAGCTCATGGCCATCAAGCCGCGTGAGATCCTGGGCCTCGACCAGGTTCAGGTCAAGGCGGGCTCCGTTGCCGACCTGACCGTGTTCGACCCCGCCGCAACCTGGACGGTCGGCGAGGACGGCTACGAGTCGCGTGCCGAGAACTCCGGTTTCGCCGGCCGCACGCTCACCGGTCGTGCCACCGATGTGTTTGTCGGCGGTAAGCAGACGCTCGCCGACGGCTGCATCTGCTAGCATAGCCTTATCGCTTTTGTGCGCGGTGCCCTTGCGGTGCCGCGCTTTCTGTTCGTTTTGACCATGCATCCGCATGGGGGATTGGAGCGTCTATGCCCACACCTTCCACTGCACGCATGCACGACTTCGAGGTCGTATCGAACCAGGAGATCGCCGACGGCATCTTCTCGCTCGTCATCTCGGCCCCCAAGCTTGCAAGTGCGCTCAAGCCCGGTCAGTTTGTGAACATTGCCGTACCCGGCGATGCGTCCTCGCTGCTTCGCGTGCCCCTGAGCTACTATCGCGCCGACGCCGAAGCCGGCACCGTCGAGCTGTGGTACGCCGTCGTGGGCGACGACACCCGTCGCCTGTCGCAGATGGGCCCCGGTTCCAAGTCCAACCTGCTGGGCCCTGGCGGCCGCGGCTGGCTGGTACCCGAGGGCACCAGGAAGGCATTGCTTGTCGCCGGCGGCATCGGTGTTCCGCCCGTGCTGTGCCTTGCCGGTAAGCTTGCCGAGCAGGGTGTGGCCGTCGACGTGTGCCTGGGCTTTGGCACTGCGTCCAAGGCCGTGGGCATCGATGAGTTCCGCTCGCTGTGCGATACGGTCAACGTGTGCACCGACGACGGCTCGCTCGGCACGCACGGCTTCTGCACCGATCCTGCCGCTGAGCTGCTCGGCGAGGGCGGTTACGACTACGTCGCCAGCTGCGGCCCCGCCGTCATGATGAAGAAGGTCGCCGCCGCTGCCGCCGAGGCCGGTGCGTACTGCGAGGTGTCGCTCGAGCGCATGATGAGCTGTGGCTTTGGCGCCTGCAACACCTGCAATGTCGAGACGGTCGATGGTATGAAGGGCGCCTGCATGTGCGGCCCCGTGTTCGATGCTTCCAAGGTGGTGGTCTTCTAGTGGGTACCGTGAACATGGCCGTCGATTTCGGCGGCGTCAAGATGCAGAACCCCATCAACACCGCAGCCGGTACCTTTGGCTACGGCTGGCAGTTCCAGAACTTCTTTGATGTCTCCCAGCTGGGCGCCATCACCACCAAGGGTTGTGCTGCCGAGCCCTGGCCCGGCAACCCCGCGCCCCGTATGGCCGAGATCCCGGGCGGCATGATCAACTCCGTGGGCCTTCAGAACCCCGGCGTGGCCGCCTTTGCCCGTGAGTCCGGTCCGTGGCTCGAGCAGCTTTCCAAGGACGGTTGCCAGGTCATCTGCCAGGTTGCCGGTCATTCCGTCGAGGAGTTTGTCCGCGCGCTCGAGATGTATGTCGAGCTGTGCCCCTGGGCTGCCGGCTATGAGATCAACGTGAGCTGCCCCAATATTGCTGCCGGCGGTGCCGCCATGGGCTCCTCGCCCGAGGGCGCCTCTGCCGTTATGGCTGCCTGCCGCAAGGTGACCGATAAGCCGCTGTTCGTAAAGATGGCGCCGGTCAACGTCGCCGAGATTGCCAAGGCTCTCGAGGCCGCGGGAGCCGACGGCCTTTCGGTCATCAACTCCATCCAGGGCATGGCCATTGACGTTCATACCCGCAAGTCCCGTGTGGCCAAGCCCAAGGGCGGCCTTTCGGGTCCGCTGTGCCACCACATCGCCGTTCGCATGGTCTGGGAGGTCGCTCAGGCCGTCGATATCCCCATCAACGGTGTCGGCGGCGTCATGACGGGCGAGGATGCGGCCGAGTTTATCCTGGCCGGCGCCACCTGCGTGTCGGTCGGCATGGCCAATTTCGTCGATCCGTGCGCCTCAATTAAGATCGCGCACGAGCTCGAGGCCTGGGCGGAGTCCCAGGGCGTGAAGGACATCAACGAGTTGGTAGGTGCTTTCGAATGCTAGAGACCGACGCCCGCGACCGCGTTATCGTCGCCCTCGACTGCGACCGTGAGCGTGCGCTCGAGCTCGCCCACGAGCTTTCTGGTCATGCCGCTTGGCTCAAGGTGGGCATGACGCTCTATTACGCCGAGGGCCCCGAGATCGTCAAGACGTTCAAGGACCTGGGCTTTAAGGTCTTCCTCGACCTCAAGTTCCATGACATTCCGCATCAGGTGCGCGGTGCCGCCCGTTCGGCCTCGCTTGCCGGTGCCGACCTGCTCTCGGTCCACGGCCTGGGTTCTGGTGCTATGCTCGCTGCGTGCCGTGAGGGTGCCGAGGAGGCGCGCGAGGACCGCGCCAAGCTCGTCGCCATCACCGTGCTCACGAGCATGAACCAGGATTCGCTGGCTGAGATCGGCGTCGAGTCACCCGTGGCCGAGGAGGCCGCCCGCCTGGCAAAGCTTGCCCAGGCCAACGGTATCGACGGCATCGTGTGCTCGCCGATGGAGGCCCATGACATGCGCGAGCTGCTCGGCCCCGACGCGTTGATCGTGACTCCGGGCGTTCGTCCGGTGGGTGCCGCCCTTGGTGACCAGTCCCGTGTGGCGACGCCCTCCCAGGCTATCGAGCGCGGCGCGAGCCATATCGTGGTGGGCCGACCCATCACCGGTGCCGACGACCCGGTTGGCGCCTTTGACGCTATCGTTGCCGAGCTGGTCGAAAACGTCGCCTAAAAGATTCCCTCAAGTCACCACTTTTGGGTCTCATTAGCACAAATTAGCCCCTGTGCCTGCGAAAACTTTCCCATCCTTTGTGTGGAATCGCAGGTCAGGGGCTCAACTTTAACCTCCGTATATTGCACTTTTCGCAGGTATCGTCTAACCTATGGTGCCGTCGATTGGGCATTTAGTGCGTTTGACGTGCTAAAATGCCAATTATTGCATCAGATATAACCCAACTATTTGGAGGTTCGAATGGCACTCCCTCAGCTTACCGACGAGCAGCGCAAGCAAGCTCTTGAGAAGGCTGCCGCCGCACGTCACGCCCGCGCTGAGCTTCGCGAGCAGATCAAGAAGGGCGAGAAGTCCCTCGAGTCCGTGCTCAACTCCGATGACCCCATCGCTTCCCGCATGAAGGTTTCCACCCTCATCGAGTCTCTCCCCGGTTATGGCAAGGCCAAGGCCGCCAAGATCATGGAGGAGCTCGGCATCTCCGCTACCCGTCGCGTCCAGGGCCTCGGCGTCCGCCAGCGCGAGCAGCTCCTCGAGCAGCTGACCAAATAAGTGAGCGCTCAGGATTCAAAGCTCTTTGTGATTTCTGGACCGTCAGGTGCAGGCAAGGGCACGCTCGTCACTCGTGTGCGCGAGCGTCGCTCGAACCTGGGCCTGACGGTTTCGGCTACCACGCGAGCACCACGCAAAGGTGAGGTCGACGGCGTCAACTACTTTTTCCTGACGCGCGAGGAGTTCGACCGCCGCGTGGCAAACGGTGAGTTTGTTGAGTGGGCCGAGGTCCACGGTAACTGCTACGGCACCTTGGTGAGCGAGGTCACATCCAAGCTCGCCTCTGGCTCGTCTCTGATCTTGGAGATCGATGTCCAGGGAGCCCTGCAGGTCAAGGAGCGTTTCCCCGAGGCCGTGTTGATCTTTATCAAGCCGCCTTCGCTCGAGGTGCTCCGCGAGCGTCTGATCGGTCGCGGTACCGAGACGCCCGAGACGATCGAGCTGCGTATGGCAAACGCCGCCGATGAACTTGCCCTTGCCGACCGCTACGACGACGTCGTGGTGAATGACGATCTCGACCGCGCGACCGATGAGCTCGTTCGCGTTCTCGATATGCATGAAAGGATCTGAGGTCCGTGTCCGTTGTAAAGCCTTGCATTGACGATCTTCTGGAGAAGACCGATCACAACCGCTTCCTGCTCGCCTCGCTTGCCTCCAAGCGCGCCTGCGACATTAACAGCATGCTGCGTGGTCAGCACAACCGCGTGCTCGCCGTCCAGGATGTCGATGACATCACCATTGCGCTTTCCGGCGCCGATACCATCTCGATGGCTATGGACGAGATTGTCGACGGCGACATCTCCTACGACGAGGCCCGTTACGAGAAGGCGCTCGGTCACAAGGTTGCTGAAGCCTAAATGGCAGCTCGCGTCTGCCTGGTCCACTATCACGAGGTTGGACTGAAGGGCAAGAACCGCGCACATTTTGAGCATATCCTCATGGATAACATCAAGGCGGCCTTGGCCGCCTTTTCCGTGAATGCCGTGTCTCGAATTTCCGGTTATATCCTCGTGACCTTTAACGAGCATCAGGCCGACGATGCGGCGCGCGTTATCCGCACCGTCCCCGGTGTTGCCCGTGTGTCCCTGGCGTACCACACCAACCGCGACCCGCAGGAGTACTGCGCCGCCGCCGTGAAGGCGCTGCGCGAGTTTGGTTTCTTCGATTCGTTTAAGGTGCACGCCAAGCGCTCTAACACCGACTACGAGCTCACCTCGATTGATATCAATCGACAGGTTGGCGAGGTACTGTGCGAGGCGTTTCCCGATAAAAAGGTCCAGATGCACGATCCCGACGCGATGGTGCACGTGCTGGTGGTCCAGGGTAGCGTCTATGTGTATGCGCGCTCTGAGCGCGGCGTGGGTGGTCTTCCGGTGGGGTCTGCCGGCAAGGTTGTGACGCTGCTTTCCTCGGGTATCGATTCGCCGGTGGCGACCTGGATGCTCGCGCGTCGCGGCGCGGTGTGCGTGCCGGTACATTTCTCCGGTCGTCCTCAGACGCCTGATACGAGCGAATATTTGGTGCAGGACATCATCCGTGCGCTTGAGCCGGGTGTCCAGATCGGCCGCCTGTACGTGGTGCCGTTTGGCGATTGTCAGCGTGAGATCTCGGTGACCTGCCCCAGCAACCTGCGGGTGATCATGTATCGCCGCATTATGTATTCGGTTGCTGAGCGCATTGCGCATATCGAGGGCGCCAAGGCTATCGTGACCGGCGAATCGCTCGGTCAGGTTGCATCCCAGACGCTCGAGAACATTATGGCCGTCAACGAGGCCGTCAAGATCCCCGTGTTCCGCCCGCTGATCGGTTCGGACAAGCAGGAGATCATTGCACGCGCTGAGGAGATCGGTACGTTCGGTATCTCGACCGAGGCTGCTCCCGACTGCTGCACGCTGTTTATGCCGCGTCGTCCCGAGACACACGCCAAACTCGATGCCGTGCACGAGGCCTGGGAGCTGTTCGACCACGAGGAGATGATTGAACGTTTGCTCAAACAGACTGAGTACATCGACTTTGAGAGCAACACGTATAAGGCCCCTAAGACCTTAAAACGCAAGCATTCTGAGCTCGCTCCACGTGAGATTTACCAAGATTACGAATAATGTTGTGTATAGACCGGCGGTGTTTTTGCATCGTCGGTCTTTTTCTATCTGGGCATTAGGCGATAAACGGTTCATTTGTCGACGTGTGCTTGAATAAATGGATATTTTCTCGCAAGGTTTTGGTCAGCTTTTGGTTTGACCGCGATAACCGGTGTGGACGTGCGGAGGCTGCGGCGCTCGTTTCCTGACACGATGGTGTTGGGAGGTGTTTGCTATGGCGCAGCGCGAGCAACACGAACGGGTTAAACGGATGGACCGCTGGGCAGAAAAGCTGCTCGGCCATAAGGCGATGGTCGTGGCGATCCTGGTTGTCATTGCCGCCGCGAGCGGCTTGGCGATGGCAGGTTTTGGTGGTCACTCCAGCGACGTATCGTTTGAGCGTAGTGATGAGGCGAGCGCCTCGGATGTGCGCGGGGCCGGGGATGCCTCTCCTGACGATGCCGATGAGCCGTCTGCCAAGAGCTCCTCTGCTGCCGAGGTGTACGTCGATGTTGATGGCGCCGTTGCGAAGCCTGGCGTGTACCGGCTTAAAGATGGAGCACGGGTGTCCCAGGCGATTGATGCCGCCGGAGGGCTTACGGCCGAGGCGGATGTGACGGGTCTTAACCGTGCGTCCAAGATCACCGATGGTCAAAAGATCTATGTGCCGACGGTAGGGGAGCAACAAACGGCTGCGGCCGTCGGCGGCGCCGAAAGCAGTGCTTCCACGACCCCTGGTACAGGGTCTTCGTCGGGACTTGTGAATATCAATACGGCAAGTGCGGCGGAGCTGCAGACGCTTTCGGGCATCGGGCCTTCTATGGCCCAGTCAATTATCGACGAACGGACGCAAAACGGGGCCTTTGCCTCGGTCGATGACCTTATGCGCGTATCGGGGATCGGTGAGAAGAAACTCGCCAAAATTAAAGATTGCATCTGCGTATGAGTGCGACCGAGCGCGAGCATGTGATGCCACCGCGCCCATTGATGCCGTGGACGATAGCCCTTTGTGCCGGCTTGTGTGCGAGCTGTGGGTTAGTGCTTAACATGGCGGCCGATGCGCTGCTGGGAGAGCGGGCGGCGCCCGTCACATTGCTTATGGCCATTCCCGTTGCGGCAGCAGGGTGCATCGTATTGGCTCGGTCCTGCATGCGCCTTGTGCGGTGGAGGCGATGGCTGTATGCCGCGGCCCTCGGCCTCGTGGCGGGAGCGGTAGTGTCCGCGGGTTGGGCGATAGGGGCGCTGCGCGCTTCGAGGGCGTTGGATAATCGGGCTGCGAGCAGTCTCGAGTTTGTTGTGTGTGGCGACCCGTCCATCAATGACGGTGCGTACTCCTATACCTGTGATGCGTATGCGGGCGAAAAGCGTTTGGGTCAGGTACGGCTGTCGTGTGATCGTGAGCTTGGCGCCGGTTCGCATGTACGTGCTATCGGTCGAATTTCGCGCTTTGAGAATGATGCGTATGGGCGCTCACGCGTGCTTCGGGGCGAGCTTCGAAAGGCTAAAGTCGTCCGGTTGGTATCGATCGACGAGGGCCCTCCAGGCCCGTTGTCTTGGCTTCGAAACGAGCTCCTTGCCGTTATCGCGCCCGCGACCGACCCAGCGCGCTCGCTCATCGCCGGCGTTGTCTGTGGGCGCTCGTCCGAGCTGCGCGCCCAGCCTGCGGGCGAATGGTTTTCGGTAACGGGCACCGCACATCTCATCGCCGTTTCGGGCAGTCATCTTGCCATCGTGGGGTTTGTGATTGAGAGTGCCCTGCAAAAGACGCGTCTCTCTCGTGGGCTTCAGCGGGGGCTGTTGGTGCTGGCCCTCGCTGCCTATGCCGTTTTTACTGGCGCTTCGCCCTCGGCCGTGCGCGCGTGCTCTATGGTGGCGGCGTCGCTTGTCGCCAACGGCGCCGGGCGTCGTCGGCATGGCCTCTCGGCTCTATTTTTGACCATGGTAATCTTTGTGTTGCTCCGGCCGACAGTACTGTTCGAGATGGGTTTTCAGCTATCGTGCGCCAGTGTCTTTGCCATCCTTTGTTTTTGCCCCTACGCTACCTACGCCTTGGGCGAGCTGAGTGTGCCACCGGGCCTCGCCAGTATTTTGTCCGTCACGCTGTGCTCGCAGCTGGCGACACTTCCCGTAACCATTCCCGCATTTGGGACGTTTTCACTCATTGCCCCGCTTGCAAATGCCGTGATCGGTCCGGTGATAAGCATGCTGCTCGCTGTATCGGTTGTGTTGGTGCCCTGCTCGCTTGTGCCGCTGCTGCGTCACGGGGCGCTCGTGGTGCCCATGATTGTCGCTCGCTGCGCTCTGTTCTTTGAACAGCTCTTTGCCGCCGTTCCGGGCGCATCCGTTAGCGTGCCGCCCGATACGCTCTTGGTATACGTGGTGCCGTTTGCGCTGGCGGTCCTCTTGGTCTGGTGGCCACGCCCCCGCGTGCGGCCCATGGCAGTGGGGCTGCTGTGTTTGATGCTTGCTGCGGGGGTTCCGTATGTCTATTGGGATCGATGTGTGCCGCCTTCGGTAACGGTCCTCGATGTTGGTCAGGCCGATGCGATTCTGGTTCGCCAAGGCAGCGCTGTGGCGCTCGTCGACTGTGGGCTCGATGACCGCGTGGTGTCGGCGTTGGTTCGCAACAATGTCCACCATATCGACGCCGTCTTCGTGACGCATTGGGATGAAGACCATTGGGGTGGTCTTCCCGATGTGCTCGATCAGTTTTCGGTTGGATCCATTGCGGTTGCAGCGGATGCGCTGGACGGCGCGCCTTCTGAGGTCCTAAATCGCCCCGGCGTAACGTATCGGCAGGTGGCCCGCGGAGACACGGTCCATATCGGCGCATTTCGGGCTCGTGTGATGTGGCCGTTTGACACAGTGGATGGCGAGGGCAATGAGGACTCGCTTGTCTTGCTGCTCTCCTATGCTCGGGAAGGCAAGAGCCTGCGTATGCTCCTCACTGGTGATGCCGAACTCGATCAGGAGCGCGAGTTTGTACAGGAGGTGGGCGATATCGATGTGCTTAAGCTGGGACATCACGGCTCAAAAGTTTCCGTCGACACAGAGCTGCTGGAAACGCTTAAGCCCGAGCTCTCTATCGCGAGTGCGGGCGAGGGCAACCGCTACGGCCATCCATCCGATGCCTGTATCGATGCCGTTCGCGATGCGGGCGGCGCGTTCGCATGCACTATCGAACAAGGAGACATTACCGTCTCGCCGACCGCAACCGGTTTTGCCATGCGATGTCAGCGACCGTGATGCTGCCGTTGGCGCGGGACCAACCCGTGGGCTAGAATGGCACGGTACGAACACGAGATCCTGCGGGAGGGGAGCGCAATGTCCGAAACCGGTCTGCTGCCGGCATATCTGATCGTCGGTACCGATGGGGTCAAGCGCGACCACGCCGTCTCGCGTATGAAAGCTCGCTTGGAAAAGTCGGGTATGGTTGAGTTCAACCTCGATGAACGTGACATGACGAAAGATCCCGATATTGAGTCGATCATCGGCTCGCTCAATACCTTTCCCATGGGCAGCGAGTTTCGCCTGGTGATCCTCGACGGCTGCTCCAAGCTTGCCAAGGCGGTCTCGGAACCGCTTGTCGAGTACCTCGCAAGTCCCAGCCCCACGACGGTCTGTCTCATTATTGCCGACTCACTTGCCAAGAATACGCGCCTGTATAAGGCAATCGCCAAGATCGACAAGAAGGCTATCGTCGATTGTTCGGGTACCAAGCGCTGGGAACTGCCGCGCCGCGTTCAGCAGATGGCGACGCAGCGCGGTAAGTCCATCTCGACAGCTGCTGCCGAGGAGCTCGTCTCGCGCTCGGGCGAGAACACCCGCATGCTCGATAACGACTTGGCCAAGCTTGCCCAGATGGTCGAGGCGCCGCAAATTGAGCTTGCCGATGTGGAGCGCTGGATCGTGCGCACGGCCGAAGTTCAGCCCTGGGACTTTCTCAACGCAGTGTCGGCCCGCGATATGCGCCGCTCGCTTGAGCTCTTTGGGCTGCTGCCCGCCAAGAGCTATGTGTGGACCTACACGCTGCTATGCGGTCGCATCCGCGAGTTGATCGTCGCCAAGGCGCTCGACTCTCGTGGGCAGGGCCGCGAGCTTGCCGCGACGCTCAAGCTCCAGTCTTGGCAGGTCAAAAATCACCTGACCTGGGCACGCCGCTTTTCGATGGCGGAGCTTGTCGCTGCGCTCGAGGGCGCGGTCGATGTGGAGCTCGCACTGAAGGGTTCTGCCGATTCGGAGACCGTGCTTTTGCTCTGGATTACGAACATCTTGAGAAAATCGTGATGATACCTGCCTATTTGACAAATTCGTTCTATCCCTTTGAGGGGGAGCGTGCTATAGTAGGCGCTTGCATGACCTCACCGTGTCTCAGAGGTGTCATACATTTTTTGCAAGGAACTCGAAAGGAACTCCAGAAGTGGCAAACATCAAGTCTCAGAAGAAGCGTATCCGCACCAATGAGGCAGCTCGCATGCGTAACAAGGCTGTCAAGTCCGAGCTCAAGACGCTGACCAAGCACGTTCAGTCCGCCGTCGCCGAGGGCGACGCCGAGAAGGCCCAGGCTGCCCTCAAGACCGTCACCAAGCGTCTCGACATGGCTGCCGCCAAGCATGTTATCCACAAGAACCAGGCTTCCAACCGTAAGTCCGGTCTTGCCAAGCTCGTGAACAGCATCAACGCCTAAGTTGTAAATTTCACACCACACAGATTACGCGCATAAATGGAGCCTGTTTTATGGAACAGGCTCCATTTTTTGTACCGCTCGGGTAAGATAGTCCGCATGAATACTTCAATTGACATTTCCCACATCCGCAACTTCTCGATCGTTGCGCACATCGACCATGGCAAGTCCACGATCAGTGACCGTATCCTCGAGCTCACCCATACCGTCGACGAGCGCGACATGGAGTCGCAGCTGCTCGACACCATGGATATCGAGCGCGAGCGCGGCATCACGATCAAGTCCAACGCCGTTCGCGTCTCCTACGACGCCGACGATGGCGAGACGTATCAGTTCAACCTGATCGATACACCGGGCCACGTGGACTTTACCTATGAGGTCTCGCGTTCGCTGGCAGCCTGCGAGGGCGCGGTGCTCGTCGTCGACGCCACGCAGGGTGTCGAGGCGCAGACCGTCTCCAACGCGACGCTCGCCATGAACGCCAACCTGGATATCGTGCCCGCCATCAACAAGATTGACCTTCCCTCTGCACACCCCGACGAGGTCAAGACCGAGATCGAGGATGACCTGGCCATTCCTGCCGACGATGCCGTATGCGTATCGGGCAAGACCGGCGAGGGCATTCACGATTTGCTGGAGTCTATCGTCTTCTTGATCTCGCCGCCCAAAGGCGATGTGAACGCGCCGCTCAAGGCGCTCATCCTGGACTCGTATTTTGATGAGTACCGAGGCGTCGTTGCCACGGTCCGCGTGTTTGACGGCTCCATCAAGAAGGGCGATACCCTTCGTATGATGCAGGCAGAAGGTGACTTTTTGGTCGACGGCGTGGGCGTCAAGCGTCCCGCCGAGACTCCGGTCGATGCGCTGACGGTCGGCGAGGTGGGCTACGCGGTCACGGGCCTGAAGGACCCCGAGGCTGTTCGCGTGGGCGACACCCTTACCTGGGCGTCGAATCCCTGCCCCGAGCCGCTTCCGGGCTACCGCGAGGCCAAGCCCATGGTCTACACGGGCCTGTTCCCGATCGACAACAAGGATTACGAGAACCTGCGCGACGCTCTCGATAAACTGCACGTCAACGACCCGTCGTTGGTGTGGGAGCCCGAGACCTCGGTGGCGCTCGGCTTTGGTTTCCGCGTGGGCTTCTTGGGCCTGCTACATATGGAGGTCGTTAAGGAGCGTCTGGAGCGCGAGTTCAATCTGGACCTCATTGCCACGAGCCCTTCGGTGGACTATCACGTCTATAAGACCGACGGTGAGATGATCGATGTCCGCAGCCCGCAGGATCTGCCCGAGGCTACGCGCATCGAGCGCATCGAGGAGCCTTACCTCAAGGCCAAGATTATCTGCCCGCCCGAGTATACGGGCGCCGTCATGCAGCTCGCTATCGAGCACCGCGGCATTACAACCGACATGATCCATCTCACGAGCAAATCGGTCGAGATGCGCTTCGACATGCCGCTCGCGGAGCTCATCCTGGACTTCTTTGACCAGCTCAAGAGCCGCACCAAGGGCTATGCCTCGCTCGACTATGAGTTTAACGAGTATCGTCCCTCCGAGCTCGTCAAGCTCGATATCCTGCTTTCGGGCGACGAGGTGGACGCGCTTTCGTTTATCGTGCACAAGGATAAGGCCTATGGCCTGGCCCGTGGCCTGTGCGACAAGCTCAAGGAAATCATTCCGCGTCAGCTGTTCGAGGTGCCCATCCAGGGTGCTATCGGTAACAAGATCATCGCCCGCTCCACCGTCAAGGCACGCCGCAAGGATGTTTTGGCCAAGTGCTATGGTGGCGATATCTCGCGTAAGCGCAAGCTGCTCGAGAAGCAGAAAGAGGGCAAGAAGCGCATGAAAGCCATCGGTTCGGTCGAGGTCCCGCAGGAGGCCTTTATGGCGATCCTCAAGGTAGACGAGTAAGTCCATGGCGCTTTCTGAATACAGCAAGCGGTTGCTTGGTGCCTATGCCGAGCAGCCGTTCCTTATGGCTCCCATGGCGGGCGTAACCGATCCCGCCTATCGCATTATGTGCCGCCGTCGCGGTGCCCATCTTGCCTATAGCGAGATGGTGAGCGTGGCGGGCCTTGCCTATGCCAGCAACAAGACCTGGCGCCTGGTACTGCCGGCCGATGAGGAGCAGCAGATCTGCGTGCAGCTCTTTGGCTCCAAGCCCGATCAGTTTGCGAGCGCTGTCGCTGCCGTCGAGGAGCGTGTGGGCGATCGCCTGTCGCTGATCGATATCAACATGGCCTGCCCGGCTCGCAAGGTCGTCACCAAGGGCGAGGGCTCGGCGCTTATGCGTGCGCCCGAGCTGGCAGAGCAGATCGTCGAGGCGGCGGTGGGTGCGGCGCACGTGCCCGTGACCGTCAAGATTCGCAAGGGCTTTTATGCCGAGGATCGCAATGCCGCGACATTTGCCCAGATGCTTGAGGGTGCAGGGGCTGCCGCAGTCGCCGTGCATGGTCGCTGTGCCACGCAGCTCTATACGGGTCAGGCCGATTGGTCGGTCGTCGATGAGGTCGCAGATGCCGTCGAGATTCCTGTGATCGGTTCGGGCGATGTTTTCTCGGCCGAGGATGCCGCGGAGCATCTGCGCAACTCGGGTGCCAGCGCGGTGTTTATCGCGCGCGGTATCTATGGCAACCCCTGGGTGTTCGGCGATGCCCGCGCCCTTGCACTGGACGCCACGCCAGTGCCGTCTCGCTCCTCATGCGAGCGCCTGGATGCCCTGCGCGAGCATCTGACGCTTACGCACGAGCTGTTGCCGCTCATGTCGCGTGCCCGCACGTACGCAAGCTGGTATCTAAAGGGCATGCCCCATGCTGCCGCCTGGCGCGCTCAGGTGGTGCGTTGCTCCACATACGAGGAGTTCATGGCACTGGTCGATGATATCGAGCACGATGTGGTGGCCTGCGAGGCCGCACTTGCCGCCGGCGAGTCGGTGCCCGCTCATTCGCTGGAGGCCTAACGGTGGCCGTTACCGCGCTGTACGTGCATGTGCCGTTTTGCGCCCAAAAATGCCGGTACTGTGACTTTGACTCACGCAGTTTTGCTCCGTGCAACATGAGCGTTGCGCTCGATACCTATTTTGAGCAGTTGTATGCGCGTCTCGATGCCTTTGGCGACGCAGGCGCGCTTGCACAGATTCGCACCGTCTATGTTGGCGGCGGCACGCCGTCGCTGGCGGGGGAGCGTCTGGTAGAACTTGCCCGGCGTATCTCTGCGTGGTGCAGGCCTGTTGAGTTTACCTGTGAGGCCAATCCTGAGTCGCTGACCGCCGAGCTTGCCGCTGCACTTGCCAAGGTTGGTGTCACACGCGTCTCTCTGGGCGTGCAAACGCTCGATAACACCGAACTTACCGCTATCGGCCGTATTCACGATGCCGATCGGGCGCTCGCCGCCATCGCGACAGTCAAGACCGCTGGGCTTGACGTGTCGTGCGACCTTATGTGCGGACTTCCCGGGCAGACCGCAGCGAGTTGGAAGCGCACGCTCGATGGCGTGCTGGTGGCGGCGCCGCATCATGTGTCGGTGTACCCGCTCACGCTCGAGGAGGCCACGCCGCTCTACCTCATGGCGTGTCGCGACGAGTCGCTCGAGCCCGACGAGGATTTTCAGGCCGCCTGCATGGATATGGCACGCGAGCTCCTGGGTGCGGCCGGTTATCACCCCTATGAGGTGGCGAGCTATGCGCTCGACGGCCATGAGTGCGCCCATAACATTGCCTACTGGACCGGACGGGGCTACCTGGGCCTGGGTCGTTCTGCCGCGGGCATGCTCGACGCCGAGGATTTCGACCGTCTTGCAGGTTTGTTCCCCGGCGTGTCTTCTCGAGGCGATGCGCACCGCGTGCGTCTGGTGCAACGCGACGATGACGCGACGGCGTTCGAGGCCGAACATCTGTCGCAGCGCGAGGCTGCGGCCGAAGACCTGATGCTCGCCTGTCGCATGACGCGCGGTGTCGCGTCCGACCTGTTGGTTCGCGCGGCTCGTGTCATCCCGGCCGATGAGCTGGCAGCTGCCTGCGATCGCGCACTCGAATTGGGTCTTGCCACTTGGGTGCCTGAGACGCTCGGGGTCCATGAGGGACCCTTCACTTCGGCAGATGTCGTCGCGGGTCATGTTCGAGCTCGTCTGGCGCCGACCCACCTGGGCTGGCTCGATGGAAATGTTCTGTTCGAGCTGTTTTGGGATCTAGCTTAGGTCGCTCGGGTAGAATTACCGGAATATATACGCTGCTGTGAGCAGGAGGTTGCCGCGCATGGCGACGATGAACGAAAAAGATTACTACGAGATTCTGGGTGTCTCCAAGGACGCCACCTCGCGTGATATTCAAAAGGCCTTCCAGCAAAAGGCCCGCAAGCTCCATCCGGACGTCAACAAAGAGCCGGATGCCGAGGAAAAGTTTAAAGAGGTTTCCGAGGCCTACGCCGTGCTTTCGGACGAGCAGAAGCGTTCGCGCTACGACGCCATGCGTTCGGGCAATCCCTTTGCCGGTGCTCCTACGGCTTCGCCCTATGGTGGCGGCTACGCCGGCAGCACGGGTTATGGCAATCCTTTTGAGGGCGGCTTTCCTTTTGGCGGTGCCTGGGGCCAGCAGCGTCGTGGGCAGGCTGCCTATAATCCCGAGAACGGTGCCAACGTGGTCGTCGATATCAAACTCGACGCCAAGGAGGCCAAGGGCGGTGCCCGCAAGACCGTCCGCTACACGCGCTTCGATACCTGCGGTCATTGCGGTGGCTCGGGCTCCGTTTCGTCTGAGCATGCCCATACCTGCCCGAGCTGCGGTGGTCGCGGCCACATCGACGTCGACCTGTCCTTCCTGTTTGGTGCGGGCACGTTCCAGTCGGTCTGCCCCGAGTGCGGCGGTTCCGGTAAGGTCGTGGCCGACCCCTGCCCTGATTGCGGTGGCAGCGGCCGTACTCGCGTAACCTCCGAGCAGACGATTGAGTTTCCTGCCGGCACGCACGATGGCGACGAGGTCCGCATTAGCGGCATGGGTCATGCTGGCACCAACGGTGCCGCGGGCGGCGACCTGGTCGGCCGCGCCCATGTTGAGGCCGAGCGCTTGGAAGGCAAAGCTCGTACCGGTTTTTACCTGATGGGCATCGTGGCGCCGTTTTTGGTACTCTCGGCCATCTCGGGCGTGTTCTCGGCCTTTGCCGTGATGTGCTTTATTCCGTTTACCATGGGCCTGTTCATGGTGCTTTCGGACGGTGTGCTTCATCGCAGTCTGCTGTGGTGGAAGCGCGGTGCGATGCAGTTTGCCAACGGTTTTGCCAACGGCTTCATGTTCGCGCTCGTGTCGGTTTGGTTCGCGAGCTGCTCGCAACGGGCCATGCTTTCGCCGTACCAAATGCAATAACATCAAACCCTCTGTTTGCGGCCGGCCCAGCTTGGGTATAGGACGCACTGTGACAATAATGAAAGTCGGAAGGATTCGGTCGTGTCGGAAAATAGGGATTACTACGAGGTGCTTGGCGTCGACAGGGATGCCGACGCGCGGACGATTAAGCGTGCGTTTCTAAAGAAGGCCCGTACCGTACATCCGGATGTTTCGGACGACCCCGAGGCCGAGGCCAAGTTCAAGGAGCTCAACGAGGCCTATTCCGTTCTTTCCGATGAGCAGAAGCGTGCTAACTACGACCGTTACGGCACCGCCGACGGCCCTGGTGGTTCGGGCTACGTCGATATCAACGATATCTTTGGTGGCATGGGCATGGACGACTTGTTCTCGTCGTTCTTTGGCGGCGGCGCCGGCGGTGGCGCCCGCGGCCGTCGTGAGCGTCGTCGCGGACGTGACATGGCCATCTCGCTTTCGGTGACGCTCGAGGAGGCGGCGCTCGGCTGCAAAAAGACGATCAGCTATGACCGCCTTGCTCCTTGCGAGGACTGCAATGGCACCGGTAGGGCAGAGGGCGCACAGGAAAAGCAGTGCGGCCGCTGCCACGGTACGGGCTACGTCACGACGGTTCAGCGTTCGTTCCTGGGCCAGGTTCAGTCTTCCTCGCCTTGCCCCGACTGCCATGGCGAGGGCACGGTTATCGACCATCCCTGCGAGACCTGCGACGGTCAGGGTCGCACGCCTTCGCACGAAAAGATCGACATCGATATTCCCGCCGGCGTTTCGACCGGTCGCCAGCTGCGCGTGAGCGGCTTTGGCGAGGCCGGCCTTCGCGGCGAGCCCTCGGGCGACCTGATTGTCAACGTGCGTGTTGCCGACCATGAGCGCTTTAAGCGCAACGGTGACGACCTGTACCTGGTGAGCGATATCTCGATTGCGCAGGCTGCGCTCGGCTGCGAGATCGAGGTCGAGGGCATTATGCCCGACGAGGTCGTTAAGGTGACGGTTCCCGCCGGCGCCCAGTACGGCGACACCGTGAGCGTCAATAATTACGGCATGCCGCGCATTGGCGGTGGCGGTTCGCGTGGCCGCCTGATCGTGCAACTGCGCGTGGTCGTTCCCACCAATCTTTCCAATAAGCAACGCGAACTGCTCCGTGCTTTTGCCGATGAGATGGGCGATGACGTCGCTTCCGGTAAGAAGTCGGTGACCGACCGTATCAAGAGTGCCCTCGACGATATCCTCGATTAAGGAGCCCGCGTGCTCGCACCCCATATTTCCGTCGTCAACCTCGGCTGCCGCGTCAATCGGGTTGAGTCTGACCGTATCACTGCCGATCTTATGCGCCTGGGCTTTGCTATTGTGGATCCCCAGGATGCCGATCTGATCGTCATTAACACCTGTGCCGTTACGGGCGAGGCCGAGGCCAAGACCCGTAAGGCCGTCCGTCATGCGCTGGCCCATCCTAACGACCCTTACGTGGTCGTAACCGGCTGCGTCGTCAACCTGCATCCCGAGGAGTTGCTGGAGCTCTCCGATCGCGTGATCGCCGAGCCGTCCAAGATTGACGTCGCCGAGCGCGTCTGCGAGGTGCTGGGTGTCGAATCCGATAGCGTTCCCGCCTGCAGCGATGGCGAGGTGGTCGATGCGCTCGGTCGCTCTCGCCTGGGCGTGAAGATTCAGGACGGCTGCAACCATCGCTGCACCTATTGCATTGTGTGGAAGGCACGCGGCCCCGAGCGCTCCGTGCCCGTCGAGTCCGTGCTCGAGCAAGTTCGCGAGGCCCAGGAGGCCGGCGTGCCCGAGGTGGTGCTGACCGGTGTGAACCTGGGTGCCTACGATGGCAAGAGCGCGACCGACGAGCATGTCGAAATCGATGAGCTGCTCGAGGCCATCATGGAGCGCACGTCTATTCCGCATGTGCGCATTTCCTCGGTCGAGCCCATGGATATCTCCGAGCGCCTGCTTAAGGTTATGGCGCGCTACCCGCAGCGTATCGCCCCGTTTTTGCACCTGCCCGTGCAGTCCGGCTGCACGGCGACCCTGCATCGCATGGGCCGTCCCTATAGCGCCGAGGCCTTTGAGGACACGGTGCGTATGATTCGCGCCAACTTGCCCCAGGCGTCCCTTTCGTGCGATGTCATCGTCGGTTTTCCTGGTGAGACGGACGAGGAGTTCGAGGAGTCGCTGGCGCTGTGCCGCCGTGTGGGTTTCTCGCGTATGCACGTGTTCCGCTACAGCAAGCGTCCCGGTACCCTTGCTGCCGACATGCCCGACCAGGTTCCGCCCGAGGTTATGGCCGAGCGCAGCCGCCGTATGCGGGCCGCTGCACAGGAGCTCGCTATTGCCGACGCTCGCCGTCGCTTGGGCACGGTCGAGCGTGCCGTGCTCGAGTATGGCGACAACCTGACGCTCGGCTCGTTCCATCATGCCCGTCTTGACGATACCTGTGGACTTACAGCCCCGTGCCTGCTCGATGTTGCTATCATCGGAGTCGATGATTCCGGCTTGGTCCATGCACGCAGGGAGGTTCATGGAAGCCTCGAAGATTAGACTTACCGTTCCCGAGGGAATTGATCCCTCGCGCGTTTTGGGCGCCGGCGACGGCGTCCTTCGTGCGCTCGAGAGCTTGGTTCGCGCTCATGTGGTCGCCCGTGGCGATAGCATCTCCGTGAGCGGCGACCCGGACGAGGTCGAACTCGTGGCGCGCTTTTTCGAGCACGCTTTTCGCGAGGCGGCCGCCGGGCGCACGCTGTCTGCCGACGATGTCTCTCGCTGCCTGGCTGTCTTGCGCGACGGTGAGCACGAGGCTACGTCGCTTCGCGATGACGTGCTGCTTTCGTATCGCGGCCGCGTCATTCGCCCCAAGACGCTCGGGCAAAAGCGCTATGTGGATGCCATCCGCTCGCATACCATCACGTTTGGCTTGGGTCCTGCCGGTACCGGTAAGACCTATCTGGCTATGGCGCTCGCCGTTGCCGCGCTCAAGCGTCACGAGGTGGGCCGTCTGATCTTGACGCGTCCGGTTGTCGAGGCGGGGGAGAATCTGGGCTTTTTGCCCGGCACCCTCGAGGAAAAGATCGATCCCTACATGCGTCCGCTCTATGACGCCCTTTTTGACATGATGGATCGCGAGCGCACTGATGAGCTTATGGAGCGCGGCGTGATCGAGATTGCCCCGCTTGCCTACATGCGCGGCCGCACGCTGAGTGATGCCTTCGTGGTGCTCGACGAGGCGCAAAATACCACGCCCGAGCAGATGAAGATGTTCCTGACACGCCTTGGGTTCAACTCCAAGTTCGTGATTACCGGCGACCTGAGCCAGCGCGACCTGGTGGGTCGTCGTGGCGGTCTTGCCGACGTTGAGCAGATTTTGGGCCGTGTCGACGATGTCGCATTTTCTCACCTCGAGCGTGCCGACGTGGTGCGCCATGCCCTGGTGGGTCGTATCGTCGAGGCATATGAAGCTTATGATGACGTGCGCGAGCAGCGCCCGCGCGACCGAAAGGAGTCCCGTTGAGTGTATTGATCAGCAACGATGCCGAGCTCGATACGCTGCTCGACGCGCAGGAGGTGGAGCACATCTGCGAGGTTGTGCTTGCCGCCGAGGGCGTTGAACGTGAAGTCGAGATTTCCCTTTCGTATGTCGACGAGGACGAGATGCACGAGCTCAACCACGAGTGGCGCGGTATCGACCGCACCACCGATGTGCTCTCGTTTGAGTGCGATTCGGCCTTTGACGATGACATTCCCGCCGATGAGACGCTCGAGCTCGGCGATATTATCTTGGCCCCGCAGGTTATTGCCCGTCAGGCCCCCGGTTTTGGCAATAGCCCCGCTGACGAGTGCCGTCTGATGCTCGTACACGGAATGCTGCACCTGCTGGGCTATGACCACATCGAGGACGACGAGGCCGAGGTCATGGAGGCCCGCGAGGACGCCATCCTGCGCGATCTGTCGCTCGAGCGCGGCGAGGACCCTAAGCTAGTCCACGTCGGCCCCATCACCAACCACGCCCACGACTAGGAGCCGTCTATGATTCCCGGATCGAACAAGGACCATCCGTCCTTCTTTAAGTCGTTTTCCTACGCCATGGAGGGCTTCGTCACCGCCGTCAAGACCGAGCGCAACATTAAGGTCATGCTCGTTGCGGGCGTGTGCACCGTCATTGCCGGCTGCGTCGTGGGGCTCGACATTGCCGAGTGGGCCACGATTATCATCTGTTGTGGCCTGGTGATTCACGGCGAGCTGTGCAACACCGCTATGGAGGCCATCGTCGACCTGGCGACCCAGGAGCTCCATCCGCTGGCCAAGCGTGCGAAGGACATCGCCGCCGCTTCCGTATACGTACTTTCCATTACCGCCGCGATTGTGGGCGTGCTGGTATTTGCCCACGCGCTCGGCTTTATTTAGAAAGGGATTCCCATGTCCGACAATATGCAGCCTATCGATGAGATTTTGGATGACGAGGCCGAGGAGTTCGACCCGTTTGAGGGCATGAGCGATGAGGAGCTCGACGCCCTGTGCGACGAGGACGACAACCTCGCGGGCTTTGGCGACGTGGAGCCCGGTTTCCGCAGCGGCTTTGTGGCCCTGGTCGGTCGTCCCAACGCCGGCAAGTCCACGCTGCTCAACGCCTGTTACGGCAAGAAGGTCGCCATCACCTCGCCGGTGGCCCAGACGACTCGTCGCCGCATGCGCGCCGTCGTCAACCGCCCCGGCTACCAGCTGGTCTTTGTCGATACCCCGGGTATTCATAAGCCTAAGGACGGCCTGGGTTCTGAGCTTAACAAGAGTGCGTTGTTCGAGCTGAACGATGTCGATGTCGTCGCGTTTTTGATTGATGCCACCAAGCCCATCGGCAGGGGAGACGCCTGGGTTGCCGAGCGTGTCAGATGCGCTCGTTGCAAGAAGGTCCTGGTGCTCACTAAGGCCGATGAGGCCGACCCCGCACAGGTCATGGAGCAGCTTAAGGCCGCCCACGAGCTCATGGAATATGACGACGAGATCGTGACGTCGTCGGTCAAGAACTTCAACGTCGATGCCTTTATCGAGACCGTTGCGCACTTTTTGCCCGAAGGCCCGCGTTGGTTCCCCGAGGACATGGGCACCGACGCTTCTGACGAGACGCTCGTTGCTGAGTTTGTGCGCGAAAAGGTCTTGCGCCGCACCCGTGATGAGATCCCGCACTCCGTTGGCGTGATCTGCGATGCGCTCGAGCAGACCAAGAAGGTGCTACGCGTGCACGCCACCATTTACGTCGAGCGTGAGGGCCAGAAGGGCATCATCATCGGCAAGGGCGGCGAGATGATCAAGCATATCGGTATCGACGCCCGTCGCGATCTTGAGCGCATCTTTGGCACGCAGGTCTTTTTGGAGCTGGACGTGAAGGTCAAGGCCGGCTGGCGTGACGACGAGGCCCAGATTCGCCGCTTTGGGTACAACGCGGAAGATTAGTTCGCGTCAATGGCAGGCTCCCGGACATATCGCACGAAGGTGCTCGTCCTCGATAAGACGAAGCTCAAAGAGACGGACCTGATCTTGACGATGCTTGACGAGCGGGGCCGGCAGGTTCGTGCCGTGGCAAAGGGCGCCCGCAAACCCGGTGGACGTCTGGCTGCGCGCTGCGAGTTGTTCTGTACGGTCGATATGCTGCTCGCGCATGGACGGTCACTCGACGTGGTTTCTCAGGCCGAGCTTATGGAGGCGCCGCTCGGCGCTGCGCCCTATTACGAGACGACCTGCGCCGCAAGCGCGATCGCCGAGGTTGCGCGCGTGTGCTCGTTCGAGGACGCCGAGGACCCGTTTACCTTTGCCATTACGCAACGGGCGCTTACCCTGGTGGGCAGCGGGATTGACGCGGCGCATATGGACCTACTTGTGGCGGCATATGTCTTTAAGCTGCTGTCGCACGTTGGCTATCGACCAGATTTTTCGGCCTGCGTGCTGTGCGGAGACCCCATGCTGTCGCATTTTTCACCACAGGCGGGCGGGCTCATGTGCGGATCGTGCGCGTCGAGCGTTCCGGGTGCCGAGCTGGTATCGACTGGTGAGGTCGCCTGGCTGCGCGCCCTCATGTCCATGACCTTCGATGCGCTCATGGCCGAGCGAATCGACCCGCATACGGCGGCATTCTTGCTCGGGCTTTCGCATGTTTGGGCCGCCACGTACACCGATCAGCGCCTCCGTGCGATGGAATTCATGTTGGGTCGGTGATGATGCGCAGGGGCGGGCTGCTTGTGGTAACATATCGGCCGTTGGTACCTCGACCTTGGTTGCTCGCTCCACCGGCGGCTTCCCAGTCCGAGGCGAATCGAGTTGCCCGTGGGCGACGTTAAACGAAAGGTGAAACAATGACTGTTTCCAAAGAGCGCAAGGCTGAGCTGACTGCCCAGTTCGGTAACACCCCGGTCGACACCGGCAACCCCAAGGTTCAGGTCGCCATCCTGTCCGAGCGCATCAAGGAGCTGACCGAGCACATGAAGTCCCACCAGAAGGACTTCCACACCCGTCGTGGTCTACTCATGCTCGTCGGTCGTCGTCGTCGTCTTCTTTCCTACATCAAGAAGAACGACATCGTCGAGTACCGTGAGCTCATCAAGGCTCTGGGCATCCGCGACAACATCCAGTAGGATTTGTACATGCTAAGAGCGTCCTGCGCAGCGGGGCGCTCTTTTTGTGTAAGGGCGCGAACAATCACGCTCTGAAGCGTGGCGGGGGCAGGGGGCCCGCGTCACATGAGAAGCCCGCAGGCAAGGGGCCTGTGGGGTAAAGGAGAACAATGACACTCGTATCCAAGACCTTTGAGCTGTACGGCAAGACCTACACCTTCGAGTCGGGCGAGCTTGCCAAGCAGGCCACCGGCGCCTGCCTGGTCAAGCAGGGCGACACCACGATGCTCGACACCGTGGTCGTCTCCAAGGAGCGCAAGAACTACGACTTCTTCCCGCTGACCGTCGACTTCAACGAGAAGATGTACGCCGCAGGGCGCATCCCGGGTGGCTACCTCAAGCGTGAGGGCCGTCCCAGCGAGAAGGCCACGCTCACCGCGCGCATGATCGACCGTCCGATTCGCCCGAGCTTCCCGGACGGTTTCCGCAACGAGGTGCACATCGTCGCCACCTCGCTTGTCGCCGACCAAGTCAACCCCTTTGACGTCATCAACGTCATGGGTGCTTCCCTGGCCATGACGCTCGGCGGCGTGCCCTTCGAGGGCCCGCTTGCCTGCGTGCGCATCGGCCGCAACGTGGAGACCGGCGAGTTTATCGTCAACCCCACCTACGAGGAGCGCGAGAACTCCGATCTGGACCTGGAGCTGGGCGGCTCTGCCGACTTCATCTCGATGGTCGAGGCCGGCGCCGAGGAGATCTCCGAGGACGACATGCTCGCCGCCATGAAGTTTGGCCAGGAGGCCCTTGCTGCCTTCTGCCAGGCTCAGGACGAGTTCGTTGCCGAGTGGGAGCAGGCCAACGGCCCCATCGTCAAGAAGGAGTACCCGCTCGACCAGCCCGTCGAGGAGGTCCAGGAGCGCATCTTCGCCCACTACGACGAGATGGCAGCTGCCCTTCGCGATGCCGACAAGCTCTCCCGTATCGGCAAGGTCGAGGCTCTGAAGGAGTCCATCCGTGCCGAGTTCACCGAGGAGGAGCAGGCCGCTTGGGAGCGCGAGATCCCCGTGGCGCTCAAGAAGCTCGAGAAGAAGGCCATGCGCACCATGGTCGTCGAGACCGGTGAGCGCGTCGACGGCCGTGCCGCCGACGAGATCCGTCCCATCATGGTGAAGGACAACTACCTGCCGCTCGTTCACGGCTCCGGCCTGTTCCAGCGTGGTCAGACCCAGGTGCTTTCCGTCCTGTCGCTCGGCATGCTCAACGAGGGCCAGCGTCTGGATACCATCGAGCCCACCGAGGGCAAGCGCTACATGCACCACTACAACTTCCCGCCGTTCTGCACCGGCGAGACCGGCCGCATGGGCAGCCCCAAGCGCCGCGAGATCGGCCACGGCAATCTGGCCGAGCGCGCTCTGCTTCCGGTGCTCCCCGACGAGAACGAGTTCCCCTACGCCATCCGCGTCGTCTCCGAGGTCATGGAGTCCAACGGCTCCTCTTCGATGGCTTCGACCTGCGGTTCTACGCTCGCCCTTATGGACGGCGGCGTGCCCATTAAGCGCCCGGTCTCCGGTATCGCCATGGGCCTGATCCAGGAGGAGGGCAAGACTGTGGTCCTGTCCGACATCCAGGGTCTCGAGGACTTCCTGGGCGACATGGACTTTAAGGTCACCGGCACCACCGAGGGCATCACCGCCCTGCAGATGGACAACAAGGCTACCGGCCTCACCTTCGACATCCTGGCCCGTGCCCTGCAGCAGGCCAAGGAGGGTCGCGCCTTCATCCTGCAGAAGATGCTCGATGTGATCCCCGAGCCGCGCCACACCACGCGCAGCACCGCCCCTCGCATCGTCTCCATCCAGGTTCCGACCGACAAGATCCGCGACGTCATCGGTTCCGGCGGTAAGGTCATCCGCGGTATCCAGGACGAGACCGGCGCCTCGGTCGACATTCAGGAGGACGGCACCGTCTTTGTCGGCGGCACCGGCGAGTCCGTCGATCAGGCTGTCGAGCGCATCAAGCTCATCATCAAGGTTCCCGAGCCGGGCGAGGAGTACACCGGTCGCGTGGTCTCCATCCAGCCCTTCGGCGCGTTCGTGAACTTGCTGCCCGGTAAGGACGGCCTGCTGCACATCTCCCGCGTCGCCAAGGGCCGCGTGGAGAAGGTCGAGGACGTCCTCAACGTGGGCGACGAGGTCAAGGTCGTCGTCATCGAGGTCGACGATCGTGGCAAGATCTCGCTCGATCGTCTTGATAAGCCCGAGGCCCCGGCTCGTGCCGAGGGTGCCTCCGAGGGCGACGGCGAGCACTTCCAGCGCCGTGAGCGTCCGCGTCGCGAGCGCTCCGAGCGCAGCGACCGTCCGCGCCGTCCCGGCGACAACGGAGGCCGCAAGCCCCGCCGTCACCACGACGCCGAGTAATAGCTACACATAAGCAGCTCAACAAGGGCGACTCCGTACAGGGGTCGCCCTTTTGCTTGCGCCCGGGAGGGCCGCATAT
>CABUJH010000023.1 GCA_902491895.1 uncultured Collinsella sp.
CGTTCGACCCGCTCGAGAACGGCCTGATGTTCGAGAGGTTCCTGTCCCCGCAGCGTACCGAGATGCCCGATATCGATATGGACTTCGACGATGAGCGGCGCCTCGAGGTCGTGGAGCACGTTCGCCAGCTCTACGGCCCCGAGAAGGTCACCCACGTCATCACCTACTCGACCATCAAGGCCAAGCAGGCCATCAACGATGCCGCGCGCGTTCTGGACTACCCGGTCTACATGGGCCAGCGCCTGTCCAAGATGGTCTCGAGCGACCCCAAGGTCAAGCTCAAGCAGGTACTCGAAAAACAACCCGGCAAAGAGGATCTGTTTAACCCCGACTTTGCCGAGGCCTATAAAAAGGACGACGACGCCCGCCGCATCATCGACACGGCGCTCTCGATTGAGGGCCTCACCCGTGGCGAGGGCGTGCACGCGTGCGCCGTTCTGATCTGCCGCGACCCCGTCAACGAGCATGTGCCCACCAAGCTCGACACCAAGGGCGGCGTCGAGATTACCCAGTACGAGGGCCATACCGTTGCCGACATGGGCCTGCTCAAGATGGACTTCTTGGGCCTGCGCACGCTGACGGTTATCTCCAAGGCCAAGGCAAACATCAAAAAGAACTTCGGCATCGACATCAAAGAGGAAGAGATTCCCTTTGACGATCCCGAGATCTTTAAGCTCATGGGCTCCGGTCACACCGCCGGCGTCTTCCAGGTCGAGTCCGCCGGCATGACGGCCACGATCAAGAACATGAAGCCTACTGAGTACAAGCACGTCGTGGCATTGATCGCTCTGTATCGCCCGGGCCCGCTGGGCGCCGGCATGGTCTCGTCCTACATCAACCGTATGAACGGCAAGGAGCCAGCCGTCTCCTACGACGACCGTCTGGACGACATTCTGGGCGAAACCTACGGCACCATGGTCTATCAGGAGCAGGTTATGCTCATCTCCGTCGAGATGTGCGGCTTCTCCAAGGGCGAATCGGACTCGCGTATCCGTAAGCCCGTGGCTAAGAAAAAGATTAAGCTGCTCACGTCGACGGTGCTCCACTGGGAGGATGGCTCGGACGAGACCACCTACGACCACTGGATGAATGGCGCTATCAAGAACAACTACACGCGCGAGGTCGCCCAGAAGATTTGGGACGATGTTCTCGAATTCGCATCTTACGCCTTTAACAAGTCGCACTCTGCCGGCTACGCCATCCTGGTTATGCAGACGGCGTGGCTCAAGGCGCATTATCCGCACGAGTACATGGCGGCCGTTCTGACGTCCTACACGGGCAAGACCGACAAGATCGTGCACTACGTCTCGGCGTGTCGTCACGACGGCATCCCCGTGCTGTCGCCAGATGTCAACGAGTCCGGCACCGAGTTCACGGCTACCAAGGAGGGCGTGCGCTTTGGTCTGGCCGGCATCCGCGGCGTGGGTACCGGCGTGGCGCAGGCGATTATCGCCGAGCGCGAGGCAGGCGGCCCGTTTAAGACGCTGCACGACTTTGTCGAGCGCGTGGACTCGAGCCAGGCCAACCGTCGCGTGATCGAATCGCTCATCAAGGCGGGCGCCTTTGACTCCACGGGGTATCCGCGTCGCCAGATGATGCACTTTGTGGACAAGAACAACCCCGAGAACATCATCGATGCCGCCGTGAAGCGCCAGAAGGATCGTGCGAGCGGCCAGACGTCGTTCTTCGACATGTTTGGCGACGTTGAGGGCTCGGGCTTTGAGGTGAGCGTGCCCGATCCGGATGGCCAGGAGTGGGACCGCCACCTTAAGCTGAGCCAGGAGAAGGAGGTTCTGGGCATCTATGTCTCGGACCACCCGCTGCGCCCGTTTGAGTATGCACTTAGCAAAGCGCGCGACTTCTCGTTCTCGCAGATCGATACTGGCTACGAGGTGCAAAACCCCACGGGCGGAACCATCAACCAAGAGATTCCCGAGGGTAAGGCGCTGTGGTGGGCCGGCATGGTCTCGAGCGTGTCCAAGCGCGTGACCAAAAACGGCGACCCCATGGGCATTGTGCAGCTCGAGGACATGGAAGGCGAGGCCACGGTCGTGGTGTTCCCCAAGACCTACAAGGAGGCCGAGGGGTACCTGTACGGCGAGGTCGATCCCGAGACCGGTGCACAGCTGTCCGATGCGTTTGTGCGCATTAAGGGCAAGCTCGAGCGCTCGGACCGCGGCGACCAGATCATCGCGCAGGAGATCGTGCCGCTGGAGCTCAACGAGGAGAACAACAAGCCCAAGGTGTTTGAGGTCATGGTGCCCAACAGCCGCTTTAGCCAGGGCAATATGGCGCGTCTTGCCACGGTGCTTACCGCCAACCCGGGCGGCGACCGCGTGGAGATCTTTATCGAGCAGGTGGACGGGCGCGTACTGCGTGCCGAGGTGCCGGCCAAGGTCAACGCGCGCTCGATTCCGCTGTTGGCAGAGGCAAAGGCCATTGTGGGTAACCAAGGCCGTGTGACGGTGATCTAAGCTACCCCGGGTGAGATTGGAGGAAGTGATGGCGCAGGGGACGTTTGTGCAGGCGCTTCGCAAAGAGGCGGCTTTGAGCGGCACCTTTATGAAGGGGCGTTCGCTCATGCTCAACGGCGCCGTGCTGTCGATTGAGGACAGCGGCTCGCGCTTCTCCAAAAACGTGACGGTTGAGGGCTCGGTGCGCGGCTCGCGCGGCGACCTGTACAAGACGCGCGTGGCGCTCGACATGGACGAGCACGAGGTGATCGACTACGATTGCGATTGCCCCGCCGCCTATCGTTACCCCGGTATGTGCAAGCACGCTATTGCCACGGCTCTGGCGTATTTGGATGCCAGCGGCATTGAGCCTGTTGAGGGGCTGCGCACGCCGGTCCGCACGTTTACGGCGCAGCCGAAACAGCCCGCGCGCACCGCGCCCAAAGCGCCGGCCGTCAATCCCAACTTTCCCTTTCCGGCGCCCGTCCCCACGAGTCCCAGCCTCATGGCGGCGCTCTCTGATCTTTCGGACGCGCGCATGGATGAGCTGGCGAGCATGCGCCGCAAGCTCGCCGGCACTGTCGACCCCGATGCCCCCAAGGCGGTGTTGGAGCCCTCGTTGGTGCCGTACTACAATCCGCTGTTCGCCGACCGCTTTAGCTGGGCGCTCGAGTTTCGCATCCGATGCGGCTCGGTGTCCTACGTGGTCAAGGACATCGACGGCATGGCCGCCGCCTACGTGCGCGGCGGCACGTTCTCGTACGGCAAGAAGCTCACATTCCTCCATACGCCCGAGGCCTTTGACGAGGTTTCGGTGCGTCTGCTCGACCTTGTTGTGGCAACGGTTGTGTATCTGAGCGACATCACGAGTTCGCGTTCGGCGTCGTACGATTTTGCACGCAGCGGCTTTGTCGCCGAGCGCCAGTTGCCGCTGTCCGAGCATGACATCGTATACATGCTGGACTTGCTGCGTGGCCGGACCATTTCCTTTGAGCCCGCCTGGTCGCGGGGAACGACGACGCATCGTTCCTACGAGGTAGCGGTTGAGTTGTCGCCGGTGGGGGAGGACGGGGCCTCGGCAAAACAACCGCCGCTCCTTGCCGCCAAGATTGCGCCGGCGGCCGGTGGCAGCTACGACCTGCGCCTGCCCGCCGATATGTACTGCTTTGCCTCGGGCGACGTTGCCTATCTGGTCGACACGCACCGCGCGCGCCGCGCCGATGCGGCGTTTGCCCAGCATGCGGCGCCGTTTCTATCGCGTTTGCTGCCCTGTCGCACGCCGGTCCATATCGCCGCCGAGCAGGTGGGCGAATTCTGCCGCATGGCACTGCCCGTGCTGCGCGAATACACTGACCTCACCGCTCCCGCCGTGCTCGATACCGTGGCGCCCGAGCCGAGCTTTGCCATGGCAATCGGTGTCGACGACGGGCTTGTGACCTGTAAGATTACGGTTACCTACGGCGATTGGTCGGCAGATCTCTTTAGCTTGGGCGCTCCGGGCAGCCCCTTCGAAGAACAGCGCCCGGGCGTGCCACCGCGCGACGAGGTAGCAGAGTTTCGCGTTATGGACACGGCGGCCCTGTATTTCGACTTTTACGAGGGCGGCCTGGCGTTTGAGGAACGCGATGACGAGAGCCTGTTCTGCCTGCTCACCGAAGGCCTTGCCGCCTTGTCCGAGCTGGGCGAGGTCATGCTCAGTGACCGCCTGCGCCAGATCTCGGTGCGCCCTGCGCCCAAGCTTTCGGTGCGCGCGACCGTCAAGAGCAACCTGCTCGATGTCGAGCTGGGCGCGAGCGGGCTTTCGGCCGCGGACCTTGCCGTCTATCTCGATTCGTACAAGCGCCATCAAACGTTTGCGCGCCTTACGTCCGGCGACATCATTCGCCTGGACGAGGGGGCGCGCGCCGCGTTTGGCCTCGCCGATGACCTGGGCGTCGATGCCGTCGACCTGCTCGACGGCGTGTCGCTTCCCGCATCGAGCACCCTGTTCGTCGATAGCATGCTCGCGCGCACGCCCGCGCTCGAGGCCGATTGCGACGCTGCGTTCCGCCGTACCGTCGAGCGTCTGGACACGCTCGGCAAGATGGACTTTACGGTGCCGGCATCGCTCAAGGCAACGATGCGCGGCTACCAGGTCGACGGATACCAGTGGCTCGGCTCGCTCGAACACCTGGGCCTTGGCGGCATCTTGGCCGATGACATGGGCCTGGGCAAAACGCTGCAGATGATCGCACATATCCTGGCGCGTGTGGAAGCGGGGGACATTAAGCCCACGCTTGTGGTGTGCCCTGCGTCGCTTGTGTACAACTGGACCGCCGAGCTGGAGCGCTTCGCCCCGTCGCTCGATGTGTGCGCCATCGTGGGCGCCAAGGCCCAGCGTCGCGTGCAAATCGCCGGCGTGGCCGAGCATAACGTGGTCGTTACGTCGTATGACCTTATGCGGCGCGATATCGACGAATACGTCGAGCAGGACTTTGCCCGCGTGGTGCTCGACGAGGCCCAGTACATTAAAAACCCGCTCACCCAGGTGGCACGTGCCACCAAGCGCCTGCCGGCCGGCGTGCGCTTTGCCCTGACGGGCACGCCCATCGAAAACCGCCTATCCGAGCTCTGGAGCATCTTCGACTTTTTGATGCCGGGCCTGCTGGGCACGCGTGAATCGTTTGCAAAGCGCTTCGAAAGTCCGGTCGAGCACGCCGAGGGCGACAGCGCCGCTCGCCTGCAGGCGCTCGTGTCGCCGTTTGTGCTGCGCCGTGTTAAGGAAGACGTGGTGGCCGACCTGCCCGAAAAGATCGAGGACACTGTCGTGGCTCAGCTCGCCGGTGAGCAGCGCAAGCTTTACCTGGCAAATCAGGACCGCATCGCCCAGCAGGTGCAGCACCGCGAGGCCGGGGAGTTTAAGAAGGACAAGCTCAAGGTGCTCGCCGAGCTCACCAAGCTGCGCCAGATCTGCTGCGACCCGCGTCTGCACTACGAAGATTACAAGGCGGGGAGCGCCAAACTCGATACGTGCATGGAGCTCGTGCACGGCGCACTCGACGGCGGACATCGCATCCTGTTGTTCAGCCAGTTTACGGGTATGCTCGATATTATCGGTAAGCGCCTGGCCAAGGAGGACATCGCCTTTCTTGAGCTCACGGGCGCTTCGTCTAAGGAGAGCCGCGCCAAGATGGTCGCGCAGTTCCAAGCGGGCGAGGTTCCGGTCTTTTTGATCTCGCTCAAGGCGGGCGGCGTGGGCCTTAACCTGACGGCGGCCGACGTGGTCATCCACTACGACCCGTGGTGGAACGTGGCGGCGCAGGACCAAGCGACTGACCGCGCGCATCGTATTGGCCAGCAACATACCGTGACCGTGTACAAGCTCATCGCCAAGGATACGATCGAGGAGCGCATTATGCAGATGCAGGAGTCCAAGCGCGATCTGGTCAACAGCGTGCTCGGCGGCGACGGCATCTCGTCGGCACTGTTCACGCGCGAGGATGTTCTGGCGCTGCTCGGCGGCGACGGTCGCTAGCCGCGCGCGGGGTGGGACTGCTGGAGTGGACAGGACGGTCGACGCATTTTGGCCTGACCGCTTGCCTGATCCGTTGTGTGTTCATTTGCAATGCCGTGGATGGTTTGTCTGCCTTTGGGCATAAGAACCATCAAGAACATTGGCACATCAGCAAAGGAGAACATCATGGCGAAATTCTTTAAGGACCCCGACGGTAAGCTCATCGCTGCCCTTGGCGACGGCGTTGCGACCCCTGCCGGTTGCACGGAGCTGACCGCAAACACTGAGGACGCGGCGCACGAGAAGCACGTGCCTGTTGTCGAGACCGAGCGCGACGGTCACGTGATTCGCGCCCGCGTTGGCTCGGTCGAGCACCCCAGCCTGCCCGAGCACTACATTGAGTGGATCGCCCTTGAGGCCGAGGGCCGCTTAGAGGTCCATTACCTTGAGCCCGGCATGAAGCCCGCGACGTTTTTCGCGGGCGGCTCCAAGACCGGTACCGTCTATGCCTACTGCAACCTGCACGGGCTGTGGTCCGCGACATTCTAGGAGCGCGCCCCCGCTCGGGGTATCATAGCTAGCATATGCACATGCAAGCGCCGGCTGCATTATGCGGCCGGCGCTTTTACTACGATTTCGATGGTTTACGACGGAAAGGGCTGGGCCATGAAGCTCGCGCTTGCACAGATCGATATGCGCCTGGGTGATATTGAGGGCATTTGCGGCCGCATCGAGGACCAGGCTCGTTTGGCCCACGAGCGCGGGGCGCGCGTGCTGTGCGTTCCGGCTCCGCTCTTTATGGGCGCCATGCCCGGTGGCCTGGTGGGCGCTGCCGACTTTGAGCACGACGTGCTTGCCGGTTTGACTGGTGTCGCCGAGCGTATCCAGGAGCTTGACATGATCTGCATCGTGCCCGCGGCGGTTTCGTTTGAGGGCCAGCCGCTGCTCGACTACATGATGCTCAAGGACGGTCATGTGGTGCCGGCGCGTTCGAGCATTGCCTTGCAGCGTGGCGAGAACAACGACACGCGTTGGGCGCCGCCGGTGTTCGACGTGGACGGCGTGCGCATCGCCGTGATTTTTGACTTGGACCGCGAGCTCGAGATGTTGCCGACCGGCGTCGACCTCATCGCGTATTTCCAATTCAACGCGTTTGACATGACCGACCGCGAGACTGCCGCCATTGCCGCCGTTCGCAGCGGCGCCTACCGCAAGATCGCATCCAAGCGCAGCGTGTGGTTTGCCTGCATGGCGCCGGTCGGTGCCTATGACGAGTCGGTGTATACCGGCGGTTCGTTTGTGCTCGACGACTGCGGTCGCGTGGTGGCCCAGGCGCCGTGTTTTGAGGAGAGCCTGCTGGTTCAGGAGATTCAGCGTGGCGTGATGCTCGATGCCCTGGAAGATCACGAACTGCCCGAGTTCCGTTCCGAGGAGTGGCTGTGGCAGGCGCTGGTGCTCGCCGTGCGCGACAACGCCCGAGCTCACGGTGCGTCGCGTGCTGTGGTGGCACTCGAGGGTGACTTGCCGTCGTCCCTGCTGGCGGCGCTGGCCGTCGACGCTCTGGGTCCGCGCAATGTGATTGGCCTGGTGCTGGGGCGCAACCGTATCTTTACGCCGGCGCAGGAAGAGGCCGAGACTGCCCGCTGTGCCGCCGTCCGCGCCATCGCCGAGCGTTTGCACATTCGCACCGTCGAGCGCGATGCACCGGATGCGGCGCGTGTGCTCGATCGCGACGTGTCGGCGGGTGATGCCGAGCGTCTGCGCTCGCGCACGCTGGGCCTCATGCTGGAGGACACGGCGCTCGAGCTGGGTGCGATGGCGCTGAGCCCGCTGTCCAAAACCGAATACGCGCTGGCGGCGCCGGCGCTTTGCGGCGGCTACCAGGGCGACTTTGCGCCCTTTGGCGATGTGTACCTGTCGACGCTTGAGTTTGTGGCGCGCGTGCGCAACCGCACGTCTGCCGTGGTGCCCCAAGAGCTCGTGACGCTCAACGCGGTGGAAGACTGCATGGAGCGAGTGTTGGCGCAGGCGCTCTCGACGCTCGATGGTCCGGTCGATATGCTCGACCGCGCGGCACAGCTGCTCGGCGGGCTTGAGCCGGGTGAGGTCGATGGCGCGCTCGAGGCGCACGTGGACCGCAGCCGACCCTTCGACGACATCCCGATGGCCGCTGGCAAGCCTGAGGCCTGCTCGCTGCTGCTGATGCTCGTGCGCCAGGGCGAGGCGGCTCGCCGCCAGCTGCCGACGGCGCCGATTGTCTCGGCCCGTTCGTTTGTCGAGCGCGCCTGGCCGTACATGCTCGCGTGGTCCGACCTGGGGCTGAGCGGCAAGGAACGCATGACGGTCGATTCGTTGGCGCGCGCCGAGGTGAACCGCTTTGCCGACGAGGATACAAGCGAGCGCATGCGTGGCGAGATGATGGGCATACTGGGTGACCTGTTGGGTATTTCGCCCGAGCAGATGGAGGAGCTGCGCTCCGAGGATGGCCAGCGTCGCCTACATGAGGGCATGAAGAAGTTTGAGGGAGAGGTCCAGGACGCCATCGATAAGATGATGGGCGGTCAGGGCGGCTCGCAAGGTAGTCCCCAGGGCACGCCGATGCCGCATCCGCCAGTAGATCCGAGGCAGTTCCCATTCTTTAGCCAGAACTAGGGCAGACGGAAACATTGCGGGAGGGATTCTCTCGCACACATTGCTTCTGCCGAATCTATCTTGCATTAAGTACCTTGGCCCCGTTGTGTTATTCTAGAACAGACGTTCGTGAATGATGCGCGGGGTCTTGCCTTGCGCTTGGTAGAAGACGAGGGGAGGTTGGCTTGGTTATCTTGGGCATCGACCCCGGTTTGGCTCATACGGGTTGGGGGATTATCGAGGAGCGGCGTGGCGAGGTTCGCTGCCGTGCCTATGGCTGCATCGAGACCAGTGCCGGAAGTCCGCTCGCGGTGCGCCTGTCGCATATCGCCCATGACCTTAAGGATGTCGTCGAGCGTTATCGACCCGACACGGCTGCTGTCGAGAGCATCTACTTTGGCGCCAACGTTCGTTCGGCCATCCCCACGGCACATGCCCGCGGCGCTGCGCTTGTGGCGCTTTCGGAGTGCGCGCTCGAGATTGGCGAGTACACGCCTATGCAGATCAAACAGGCTGTGGTGGGCACCGGCGCCGCGGACAAGCGGCAGGTCGCCTACATGGTACGCACGCTAACACAGCTCGACCACGACCCGCATCCCGACCATGCCGCCGATGCCCTGGCCTGCGCCATCTGCCACGTAAACCTCAGCCGCACCCGCGCCCTCACCGGTGGCGAGTTCTATCAACAGAGAGGAACCGGATACTGATGATTTCCCAGCTCCACGGAACGCTTGTCGAGTCCACGATGAGCTCTGCTGTCGTCGATGTGTCGGGCGTTGGCTTTGAGCTCGGCATCTCGGGCAGCACTGCGGCCACGTTGCCGATGCCCGGCGGCGAGGTCCGCCTCTACACGCGTATGCAGGTGCGCGAGGACGCCATGACACTTTTCGGTTTTTCCTCAAAGGATGAGCGCACGATGTTCGACCGGCTCGTGTCCGTCTCGGGCGTTGGCCCGCGCCTGGCGCTCGCCGTGCTTTCCACCTATACCGTGGGGCAGCTGTATTCGCTGGTGATGGCCGAGGACGACAAGGGCATGGCCAAGGTGCCCGGTGTGGGCAAAAAGACAGCTCAGCGCCTGATCCTGGAACTCAAGAGCACCTTTGCCAAGGACAAGGGCTTTGTGCCGGTCGACGTGATTCCCGGCCAGGTTGCGATGCCGGTTCCCGCTGCCGCTCCCTCGGCGATCGATGATGCCCGTGCGGCACTCCTTTCCATGGGCTTTAGCCCGCAGGAGACCGATGTTGCCCTGAGCGGGTATGATGGGCAGAATATGCGTGTCGAGGATCTGCTCGGCGCGGCGCTTAAGCGACTCGGAATGGATGCGTGATGTGGGAAGCCGATGACTCTCAGGACCTGTGGGCGACGCCCGGCAACTCGCCGGCGGCATCCATGGCGCACGGCGAGCGCATGGTGGGCTCGGAGCTGACGGCCGAAGACCTCGATGTCGACCGTACCCTGCGTCCCCAGCGCTTGGATGACTACTGCGGTCAGGAGCATATCAAGCAGAGCCTTCGCGTGCTCATCGAGGCAGCGCAGAGCCGTGGCGAGACGCTCGACCACGTGATTTTCTCGGGTCCTCCGGGCCTGGGCAAGACCACGCTGGCCACCGTTATCGCCAACGAGCTGGGCGCTCAGATCAAGACCACGAGTGGCCCTGCCATCGCGCGCACGGGCGACCTGGCAGCCATCCTTACTAACTTGCAGCCGGGTGATGTGCTGTTTATCGACGAGATCCACCGCCTCAACCGTTCGGTCGAGGAGGTCCTGTACCCCGCGATGGAGGACTTTGCCCTCGATATCGTGATTGGCAAGGGTCCGGCGGCTCGCTCGATTCGCCTGGATATTCCCAAGTTTACGCTGGTAGCGGCAACGACCCGCTCAGGCATGTTGACCGGCCCGTTGCGCGACCGCTTTGGCATTTCATATCGCCTGGATTACTACACGGTCGAGGAGCTCGCGCAGATTGTGACGCGCTCGGCGACTATCCTGGGCGTGACGATCGACCATCCCAGTGCACTCGAGATCGGCTCGCGTTCGCGCGGCACGCCACGTCTTGCCAACCGCCTGCTCAAGCGCGTGCGCGATTACGCACAGGTGCGCGGCAACGGCCCCATCGAGCTCGATATCTGTCGCCAGGCGCTTGAGTTCTTCGAGATCGATGAGCTCGGTCTGGACTGGATGGATATTCGCATTTTGGAGACGCTCGCTAAGACGTTCTCCGGTCGTGCCGTGGGACTTACGACCCTTGCCAGCGCGGTGGGCGAGGACCCGGGCACGCTCGAGGATGTCTATGAGCCCTATCTGCTGCAGTGCGGGTTGATGATTCGTACGCCGCAGGGCCGTCAGGCAACCCTTCGCACCTTTGAGCACCTGGGGATTGAACCTACCGTTTAGGGCGCTTTGTTTTGGCTAGTCTGTAGGCTATCGCTGAGCATTGGATAAACATATCGCCATTCATCGGTTACGGGTGTTTTACTATTGCGCGCCCGTGCTATGCTGAATTGGTCTTTTTCTCATTCGGTAACGAAAGGACCGCCCATGCCTACTGACATCGAAATCGCACGTTCCGTCACGCCGCTGCCCATTACCGAGGTGGCTAAGAACGCCGGCGTCGACGTAAAGCACCTGATTCCGTACGGCTTCGACAAGGCTAAGGTTGACTATTCGCTGCTCAACGAGCCGACCGATCACCAGGCCAAGCTCGTCCTCGTGACCGCTATCAACCCAACGCCTGCGGGCGAGGGCAAGACCACCACGACCATCGGTCTGGCCGATGGCCTGCGTCGTCGCGGCGTCAAGAGTGCCGTGGCCCTGCGCGAGCCTTCGCTCGGCCCCGTCTTTGGCGTTAAGGGCGGTGCTGCCGGCGGCGGCTGGGCCCAGGTCATCCCCATGGAGGATATCAACCTGCACTTTACCGGCGACTTCCACGCTATCGGTGCCGCCAATAACCTGCTGGCCGCCATGCTCGACAACCATATTCAGCAGGGCAACCAGCTCGGTATTGACGTTAAGCGCATCACTTGGAAGCGCGTCGTCGATATGAACGACCGTCAGCTGCGCCACGTCATCGACGGCATTGGCGGTAAGGCTCAGGGCGTGCCGCGCGAGGACGGCTTCGATATCACCGTCGCCTCTGAGGTCATGGCAATCCTGTGCCTGTCTACGAGCATCAGCGACCTCAAGGAACGCTTGGGTGAGATCGTCGTCGGCTACAACTTTGCCGGAGAGCCCGTCCGTGCCCGCGACCTTAAGGCCCAGGGTGCCATGGCCGCGTTGCTTAAGGACGCGCTCAAGCCCAACCTGGTGCAAACGCTCGAGGGCACGCCCGCGTTTGTCCACGGCGGTCCCTTCGCCAACATTGCCCACGGCTGCAACTCTATCATGGCCACGCGTATGGCGATGCGCTTTGGCGATGTCGCCATTACCGAGGCCGGCTTCGGTGCCGATCTGGGTGCCGAGAAGTTCCTCGACATCAAGTGCCGCATGACGGGCGTTCGCCCCAGCGCTGTCGTGGTCGTCGCCACTGCCCGCGCGCTTAAGTACAACGGCGGTGTCGCCAAGGCCGACCTCAACGAGGAGAACCTCGAGGCCCTCAAGGCCGGCATGCCCAACCTGGTGCGCCACGTCGATAACATCCAGAATGTCTACGGTCTGCCTTGTGTGGTCGCCATCAACCGCTTCCCGACGGACACCGAGGCCGAGCTCGAGCTCATCGAGTCCGAGTGCCAGAAGCTCGGCGTCAACGTTAAGCTTTCCGAGGTCTGGGCCAAGGGCGGCGAGGGCGCGCTCGAGCTTGCCGATGAGGTCATGCGTCTGATTGAGCAGCCGAGCGAGCTCAAGTTTGCCTATGAGGACGGCGCTGATGTCGCCGATGCCCTCGAGGCCGTTGCCACCAAGGTCTACCGCGCCGACGGCGTTGACTTTACGCCGGCCGCCAAGCGCCAGCTCGCCGAGCTGCGCGAGAATGGCTTTGGCAACCTGCCGGTGTGCGTCGCCAAGACGCAGTACAGCTTTAGCGACAACGCCAAGGCCCTGGGCGCTCCCGAGAACTTCCGCATCACCGTGCGTGAGCTCAAGGTTTCTGCCGGCGCCCACTTTGTGGTCGCGCTGACTGGCAGCGTTCTGACCATGCCGGGCCTGCCCAAGGTCCCCGCGGCCGAGAACATCGACGTCGACAACGATGGCAACATCACCGGCCTGTTCTAAGCCTGCTGTCCATAGCTGCTTGCCCGCCCCGCCGCGCCTACCAAGGCCCGGCGGGGCTTTTTGATCCTTAGGCCCGCGCATGTCTTGTAGATACCGATGGGCTCTGCCCATCATAGGCTTTTGCGCGGGTAGAATGCATGGATAACTTGATGCTTACAGGCGACGGAAAGGAATCGTTGCATGGATCAGGACAAGACAACCGTGATGGGCGGCTACGGTTCCGCGCAGGCTGGCGATAGCGACGATGCGACCCGCGTTGTTCCCAACTCCGGTTATACCGACCCCGCCGCGACGCAGCCTTCTGCCGAGCCCACCCGGGTTATGGGCTATGGCGACACGGCGCAGGATTCTTACGCTGCATCTTCGCAAGGCCCCTATGGCAACGCAGCTCCGGATCCGTTTGATTGCGCGCCGCAGGATTCTTATGCTGCCTCGACGCCGAATTCCTATGACAACCTGCCGCAGAATCCCATTCCGCAGCCTCAGCAGACGACGTATTTGCCTCGCACGGCGCAGCCTCGCTACGAGTCGCGCGAGCCGTATCGCGAGTACCCCAAGTCGATTCCGCAATATGGCGAGGACGAGGAGAAGAAGCCGTCGCGTTCGTCGAGCGTGATCAAGAAGATCCTCATCGTGCTGGCGATCTTCTTTGCGCTGTCGGTTGTGTTTGCCATCGTGTCGGGCATGCTCAACAAGCGAGGGAGTTCAACGGCCGATGCCACTGCCGAGCAAACCGAGTCCGCCTCGTCTAGCACCGTTGATTTGAGCGATATCCCGGGGCAGTACTGGTCCAACGCCAAGAAGATCCTCAAGTCGCGCGGCGCCGATCTTTCGAATGCCGTGGTCCTGACTGATGATGGCTCAACGCCCGTCGTCGATGCCAACTGGGTCGTTACTTCTGCCTACTATAACGACAACGGCAACCTCGAAATTCAACTCACGCACAAGAACAGCTCGGGCAACTCGTCCGACGGCCAAAGCGGTACCGACAGCTCGAGCTCCAATACGCTGGAGGACTTGAGCAACAAGGCACAGGAGTTGGGAGACAAGGCGCAAGAGCTGGGCGACACGGCACAAAACCTGGGCGATACCGCGCAGAACTTGGGCGGCATGGCGACGGATGCTTGGAACGCCCTGCAAAACGGCATCTCGGGCGCGCAGGGAAACTAGCGGACGAGCGGAGCGGGGCTACAGCTGCTCGGCCGGACGCTCGGGCGAGCTAAAGCCCGAATCGAACGTGACGACGCACGAGACGTCGGGCCGGCGCTCATGCACGATGCGCGTGACGAGCTCCAGCAGCTCCTCGTCGGATATGTCAAAGCCGTCGGGACGCACCAGGTCAAACGAAACGAACCCGTCGTGCTCGTGCAGGTCGTGGATGGAGAGCGCGGGATCGATCTGCATGACGCCGCGCTTGACCCAGCCGCGCAGGTCGTCGCCGGTTGTCGCGATGGGGTCGCAGTGCAGCGTGATCCCAATGCCCATCTGGCGCTTGATGTCGTGCTCGATGGTGTCCAGGATCTCGTGGTGCTCAAATGCGTCGCCCTCGCCGGGCATCTCCACGTGGGCGCTGGCAAACTGACGACCGGGGCCGTAGTCGTGCACCATCAGGTCGTGTGTGCCCAAGACCTGCGGATAGGACATGATCTTGTCGCGGATTGCCTGGACGAGCTTGGGGTCGGGCGCTTGCCCCAGCAACGGGCTGATGGCGTCGCGCACTAGGCCCATGCCGCTGATGCAGATGAAGATGCCCACACCCAGGCCTGCCCAGCCGTCGAGGTCAAAGCCGGTCGTCTGCGAAATAAGCGCCGCCACCAAGACCGAGCCCGAGGTGATGACGTCGTTTTTGGAGTCCTGTGCCGTGGCGATGAGCGTCTCCGAGTCGATGCGGTCGCCCAGCGTGCGGTTGAACGCTGCCATCCAGAGCTTAACGAGCATGGACAAGACGAGGGCGGCTAAGGAGAGCACCGAATATGCAGTGGGGGAAGGCTTGATGATCTTAGTGACCGACTCGAGGATCAGATTGATGCCGACGGCGCAAACCAGGACGGCGACGAACAGACCGGCTAGGTACTCATAGCGACCGTGGCCATAGGGGTGGCCTTCGTCTGCCGGGCGGCTGGCAAGGCGGAACCCGAGCAGACTCACGATGTTGCTCGAGGCATCGGAGAGGTTGTTGAAAGCGTCGGCGATGAGGGAGACGGAGCCGGCGAGCAGGCCCGCGATGCCCTTGGCCAGGCACAGGGTGATGTTGAGGCCAATGCAGACGAGGCTTGCGGAAAAGCCCGCGTTGGTGCGGCAAGATGCATCGACCGGCTCGCTCTCGCTGCCGGGAACAAGCGTATGTACCAGCCGATTTACAAATAGCATAGCGGTCGTCCTCACAATCATGTTTAAGGGGATAGTGTAGCTCGCGCGGGGGCGCCGTGCACCGATGCTCAGAAAATGCAGCAATAGTCTGCCGGTGCTAACGAGCGAGCCTTCTCGTCTGCCTGGGTGGTCCATTTTGGGCCACATGGGTATGGGCATGTGCCTGTTTGCTCGACATACTTAATGTCGACAGCTTTGTGCAAAGGAGGACGTTTCCATGGACGAGATGTTTGCCATTAAATGTCAAAACTGCGGCGGCCCTATGTACTCGCACCAGGCTAAGCGCAGCTTTGAGTGCGCCTATTGCGGCACGGTGGTTCCGTGGCAGGCGGACGCCGGAGAGCCCAAGAGCGCTTTGGGTATTCGCCATACGCCGTTGACGGTGATGGATGGACTGCTCAAACTCACGCATGTGTCGCAACTCGAGCGCCCGGAGGACCCGGACTGGTATTTCTTCAATGCGCACTGGCGCAATCAGTCGGTCCTGGAACATCTGCTGTGGGAGGATCGCGGCACGGCGCAGGAGTTCCAAGAGGCCACGCATGTGAGCATTCCTTGCCCCTTCTGCGGAGCGTCCTTTGAGGGCGAGTCAACGCAGCGTGTGTTTGAGTGCCCGTCCTGCGGCAATAAGATCGGCATTGCGGACCTGCTCAAGCCGGGGACGTTTAGCAAGCGCCTGACCATGGGCGTTGGTGCGGAGTATGTGCCCGAGCAGGGTATTCCCTGCGAAATCTCGCCGCAGCAGGCACGTGCCAACGCGCTGCAGCTGGTGCGCCAGTACCCCGACGCCTTTGCCGGGCACGACGTGGAAGACGCGATCCAAAACGACATGATGCTCTTCTATTTCCCCATGGCGCTGGCGGACTTGCGCATGATGGCGAGCTTCCCGGGCAAGGGCCTGAGCAAGGAGACCTTGGTGTACTACGAGGTGCTCGACTGGGCATACCCCAGGGCAAACTACCTGGACGTTCGCCTCATGGGCATTTTGGAGCCGTGGGACTTTGCCAAAGTCGGTCCGTTCGATCCCGCCATGCAGGAAGGCGACTTCCGCGTCGTCTCCGTCGATGCGTCTACCAAGGACCAGGTGGTCATTGATAAGTTGGCGCTCGACGTTGCGGGCAACGACGCCGAGGCGGTACTGGGGCTCAATAAAAAGAGCATTCGCATGTGGGCGCGCAAGGCCCGCAAACATAAGGACGGCCTGGTGATGGTGCCGGTCTACTTTGTCGATCGTCCGGCGACAGACGGCCGCGATGGCGAGCAAGTGCGCATTGCCGTAAACGGCCAGACGGGCCGCGCGGCCGCGGTGGTGTTTAGCGACAAGCGCGAAACGCACGTCGTGGCGCCGCTCAATCCGAGCCTGCATCTGTCCGGTGAGAGCACCGTGCATGCCACGCCCATCGAGGTCAAATACGTTAAGTCGCCGTTTCTGTACCAGATCGTGCGCCGTGGAGGCGGCGAGCAACCGCGCCAGGTTGCAGCGGTTGCCGAGGGTTCCTACCGAGAAGAAAAGCCCAAACGCAAGGGCTTGCTCGCTGCGATCTTTGGGAAGTAGGGAGTAGCGCCGGTTGGCGCCGTAACCTGCAAGCCAGGGGTGTGGGGCAGCTCACGGGAGCGCGGGCTGCCCCCGTTTTTGTGTTGCGGGGAAGTGCTGGGCACTTCATTAAAAGTCCTCGCGCGGACTCAAATTCCAATGTCGCCGAGCGCCTTCGTGCAGGATTCCCGAAGTGACTAAAATGTGGCAATAGAGACAGTTTTAGCGAACCCCACGGGAGTGACGCGTATGGACAACAACACGCTGCTATTCCAGGACAAAGGTTCGGGTAGGTTTAAAGACGTTAAGATCTACCCCAATCGTATCGAGGTGCTCAAGAAGGGCACTTTTGGCGGCAGGCACACCGAGATTGTCTACCTTAAGGACATCACGGGGGGTCAACAGGATCAAGGGTCGCGACGTTTTCTTGCGTAACAGGCTGTTGACCGCTTGCGTCTTTAGCCTGAGTAGCCGTGCGAAGGCCCAGGAATTTGTGAACGCGCTGAACATGGTGATGTAGCCGATAGCGGCGTTCGGGCCAAGGTAAAAATCGGGGCGCAGAACGGTATTCTGCGCCCCGATTGAGTTAATGCGCCCAAAAGACTGGCTTGCCTATTCGTTAACGTCCTCGGTATTGTCGCGGTCACTGGCAAGCATTGCTGCACCTGCGACCGTTGTCGCCACGGCGGCGGCAGCGAGCCCGGCGGCAATGCCGGAGCCGTCTCCCGTGTCGGCGAGTTTTCCGTCCGAGCTCTTGCCCTGGTCGCTCTTGTTGCCCTTGCCATTCTTGTCGGCGCCGCCTGCGTTGGAACCCGTGCCGGTGCTGGCGCCGCCTGCACCGTCCGAGGCCGCTACGGTAAAGCTTGCGGCTCCATCGCTGGCGAGCGTGTAGTTCTGCGCCGCGTCGCCCAAGAGACCGTTCACGCGCACCCAGTACGTTCCTGCGGCAAATGTTTCGCCCTCGGCCATTGCCGTGCCCGGAGCGCCGTCCGCGTCGTGCACAAACTCGAGATGGGCCGTGCAGGCATCGGTTTCGAGCTTGCCCTCGAGTGATGCCGCAATCTTGGCGCGCACGTCTTCGCCGGCCTTAAGGCCTTCGAGTCCCTCAAAATGGGGCGTCAGTGCGCGTGGATCGATATCGATGGGCACGGAGCCCCGCAGCTCCGTAACGGTCTCGTTGCCCAAGGCGTCGACATCCACATATTCGATGGCAAACGCATGGCCCGAAGCCGCCACGTTGAGTACGTTGCTGCTGTCGACGAGGCGGAAATGGCCCTCGCCAACGGTCTTGCCATCCTGGAGCGAGGCATCGCTCAGCGAGTCGCCGTACGTCATGCGCATGCAGGTCGGGGGGTAGTACGAAGCTGTCTGCTTGTGCTGTGTATCGTAATCGTAATTGCGCTGGTAGATGCTCCGGGCCAGCGCCGCATCAACAAAGTCGGATGCGATGATGCCAATGTGCTTGAGGTAATCTGACTTCGTATCCTTGTTGTCGCTGGGGTTGATGTACGGGCTCTTGTACAGATGCTCGTTGACCACTCGTGCCGAGGTAAAAGGATTGCCTCCGTGCGACAAGCCCGTGCAGCTGGTGTAGTTGATAGACCAGCAACGCTCCTGGACTGGCACATTGGCCCCGTCATCGTCCACGACGTCCACCTTGTTGCGCGTGCGCCCGGTCGTTTCCTTCAGCGCATTATCGACCCAGCTGAGCTTGTCGGTTCCCGTGAGTTTGTACTTGTCCTGGGCGTATACCTTGGTGCAATAGGGCTCTTTGTCGCCTGTTTCCCCCGCGGCTTCAAAGCCCCGCGCGTCTTGGACGAGACACATAGTGGCGCTGTCGGAGTGAGCCTTGATCTTGTCATCCCATTCGGTAAGGTCGAGGCCCCACGTGTGGCCGCTTACGCTGTCGCCGTCGAGCCTAAATCGACGCAGCAGGACGATCTTTCCGCGCACCTCGCCCAGCGTGGGGACGCGGCTCGACGTGTAGAACAGATCGGGGTTATCGGCCATAACCTTGGCGAAAGCCGTCGTAACACTTTCGTCGGTAGCCTCGTCGTTGCCTCGTGATACAAGCATGATGAGCGCTTCTGTCGGGTTTTCGTTCAAAAACGTTTTGAAGTAGCCTATGACATCGGAAAGATGCATAAAGTACGCGTCTTTTTTGAGCAGGTAGTAATCCCCGTGGTCGATACCGGGGTCGTCGCCCTTTCCGAGTCGGATATCAAAATAGCGGATTCCCTCGAGCAACTGCGTGGGAATGTAATCCTGCTGGCATTTTACTTGCGAGGATTGGGGCTCAGTGTCGTTGTCCACGCTGCAGGTGCCCGAATCGTGCGTACCCGGGATGCTCAGTTCGTCGAGGTACTTGTCGTCGTCGACGTGGCTCATCCAACATGGCCCATCGACGTAGCTGCTATACGTGATCCAGTCGATGCTGCTAACCGTGGCATCGTTCTTTTTCATGTCGTAACCGATAAGTTCGAGCTCCCACGGAATGCTCTCACTCTTATGGCAGATCTTATTGTTGTCCTGGTCTTTGCCGTTCGATTCTATTGCCAGGTACTTAATGTCTTTTTTCTCGGTTTCTTTGTCGACCGTGCGGTCTCGGATGATATAGGTTCCGTTTGATTGACGCTCGAACGCAAAAGCGCGGCTGGGCTTGTTGTCATACTCGCCACTCTATACGTGGATAACCTTTCCATCTTTGTCCGAGTCGCCATCGACCGACCAAATGCTGTAGCCCGTCTTTTTATGCTCTTCGAAATTGAGCAAGGTGCGGATAGCATACCAGTTTGTATCGTCATTCTTGGTCGTTACGTTCTCAAGGATGAGCTTGCTGGACGTGCCGTCATTAAACAGGTGGCAGACGTTGCCGATGACGTTGCCGTCTTCGTTGACGCTCGCGGTGCGAAAATAGCCCGCGGGGCGAAGACGAATGACGAAATTGTTGAGGTTGGCCGACGCTGTGGTGGCGTCGTCTGCAAATGCCGCGCGCACGGGAAGGCCCAATCCCGCGGTTTCGGGCAGGCTTACAAATGGCGACAATGCTGCGAGTCCTAGGCCCAACGTGAATGCTCGGCGGCTGATGGCATGGTGTTCGGTCATAACTTCTCCATTCGCAGAGTGCGGTTATGCGATAGTTTTGGTCACTATACTGCCCAGATGTTTAAAGATGCTGGTTTAATTGTCTGCGCGGCGCAATAAATCGGTGGGCGGACGTGTTGGGGTGTTTGTCGTTTTCGTACTGTTGCCACATTTGGGGCGGTTCCGGCGTCCGGCATCCTCGCGTTCGTCGGCTACAGGCATAAGAAAGGGAGGGTCGGTTTACCGGCCCTCCCTGGGTACGAAGCGCTGGGGTACCGTCGCTTGTTTGCACTGCGACCGTGTTTCCCGTTGCGCTCGCCAGTCGCTTAGCGCTTGGTCTCGATATCGTCGAGCTTGACGTCCATGGCCTCGGTCTTGGCCTCGGCGATGTCGTCGGCAAATTCCAGAGACTTCATCATGGTCTCGACGGCGTCCTTGTGCTCCTCGACGTTGTCGATACGCACATACACACTGCCGCCGTCAACGTCGGTGAAGTATTCGGTCGTTACGCCGCCCGAGTGTGTATAGGAAGCGTTACGCCAAGTCTTGCCGTTGTACTTGACGGGGTCATTCTCGGTCCACTCAAAGCTGGCATTCCACTTTGCCTCGTAGTCGAACAGCTCGTCGGCGTTCTTGTCAGGATCGAAGACGGGGATGAAGCGATCGCTGGCGTGCTCGCTCTCGGTGAACTTAAACTGGGCCCTGTCGGCGGTGTCGCCGGCAACGTCGGTAATCTCGACGCCCTCGGGAACCTCGACCTTAAACCAAATGAAGTCGGTCCTCATATCCACGGCTGGCTTTTCTGCCCCGCCGCCACCGCCACTTCCGGTAGCGTCGCCGCTGCCACCGCAGCCCACCAGGGCAACTGCGGCAAAGAGACTGATGCAGAGGGTGAGAATCGCAAAGGCCTTCTTTTTCATGGTCGTGTCCTCCTCGATCTGTAACCGCCCATGGATTACCTGTCTTTACTGTACGCGTGGACGGCTCGCTAGGGTGGGCCATGTGTCCCATTCTGAGGGCCGGATTTGCGCCGTTAAGTGGCAATATGTTCGGGCGCAAAAGAGGGGAGGGCTGGTGCTGTCGGCCCTCCCCGGGTTGGGCGCCCGTTGTTTTAATGGGGCGCATGTGCGCGGGTGCGCGTAGGCGCGTGCGGGTGTCCCGTTACTTGATCTCGATGCTCGAAATCTCGACTTCGCGTGCCTCGGAAACTGCCTCTTCCATGTCATCGGGGAACTCGATGGAGTTGAGGAGTGCCTCGGCTTCTTTCTTGTGCTGGTCGAAGTTCGAGATGAGGACGTAGACGCTTCCCGGCTCAACATCGGTAAAAAGCATGGTTGAGATGCCGCTGTTGTCCTCGTATGTTCCGACGAGCCACGTCCTGCCGTTATACTCGACGGACCCGCCATCCTTCCACTGGAACGTATCCCCTTTCTTTTCCGCCTGGTCGGCGTGGGATTCCTCGGCCGTCAGCGCTTTTTTCCAAACGGGGATAAAGCGATCGGCCGAGGCGTTCTCGTCTTCGGGGAAGGTGAGCTGGACCCTGTCGGCATTCTTGCCGGCAGAGTCGCTTACGCCGACGCCCTCGGGCATCTCGACCTTAAACCAGATGTAGTCGGTCTTCTTGGCGACGGGGGCCTTTTCCTTGCTCTCGCTCTTGGGGGCGCTGCCGCCGCCCGATGCGCTCCCGCCGCAGCCCACAAGGGCGAGCGCGGCAAAGAGGGCGATGCAAAGGGAAAGGATCGATAGGGTCTTTTTCTTCATGGTGGCGTCCTCCTTGTCTGCCAGGGACATCGTGTGCCGCGGATCGCTGGGGCGGCGGTTACGCATGCGCATGATGTCTTTGTTTACTGTGCGGTTATTCTTCCATTCGTCGTCCGGTGCCGTGATGAGCTTGCCCCAACATAGGGCTCCTTACCTATATGTATGCCCCAGTTGCCGCTGCCCGGAAGTCTCGAAAGGTGGGCCATGTGTCCCATGTTTGCGGTGCCGACGCCTATCGTTCGTCATAGAAATCCGCGATGGCCAGGTGCGCTGACGCTTATGTACTTATGGGCTAGACTTAGCACCATTATGTGATCGATGCGGTCGGTCGGCGGTTTCCACCCGACCGATGTATATGACTTGAAGGTGCATGCGTATGAGCCAAGAGATGATGGACAAGACCTGCCGCGGGTTTGCCGAGGCGCTTGCCGCGCGCGAGCCGGTTCCCGGCGGTGGCAGCGCGAGCGCCTTTGTGGGCGCGCTGGGCGCCTCGCTGTGCGGAATGGTTGCCCGCTACGGTGCGACTAATCCCGCGCTTGCTGATCGTGCGGATGACCTGACGCGCGCGTTTGCCCAGGCTGATGAGCTGGCCCAGGAGCTTGTCGAGTTGGTTTCCGAGGACGTTCGTGCCTACAGGCGGGTGTCCGCGGCGTACGGTATTCCGCGTGACGATCCGGCTCGAGCGACCGCGATTCAGGATGCGCTGCATGTGGCCGCTATGCCGCCGTATCGCATTATGGATGCCTGCGGGCGTGCGCTGGCGCTGCTCGAGGACATGGCCGACAAGGGTTCGCGTCAGCTGCTGTCCGATGTGGCGTGCGGCGCCGTGTTCTGCCGTGCCGCTATGCAGGGCGCGAGCTTGACGCTCTTTGCGAACACCACGTCTATGAAAGATCGCGCTCGTGCTGAGGAGCTCGAGACGGCGTGTGATGAGTTGCTCGACACATGGTTGCCGCGCGCCGATGCGCTGGCGCGCCGCGCCTCCGACGCTGCAAGGAAGAGAGGATAGCCATGGCTGAACTGCTGAAGGGTGCTCCCGTTGCTCGCGCTTTGACCGAGGAACTTGCTGCTCGCTGTGCAGCCCTGCGCGAACGTGGCGTTGTGCCGACGCTGGCCATTGTTCGTGTGGGCGAGCGCGAGGACGACCTGTCCTACGAGCGCGGTGCCCTCAAGCGCTGCGAGAAGGTTGGCATTGAGGCTCGCCGCGTTTTGTTTTCTGCCGATGTTTCGCAGGACGAGCTGTTGGCGGCCATCGAGGACATCAATACCGATTCGGCTGTTCATGGCTGTCTGATGTTCCGCCCGCTGCCCGCCGGCCTTGACGAGAACGCCGTCGCCGCAGCGCTCGATCCCGCCAAGGATGTTGACTCCATGACGCCGGCCTCGCTGCTTACCACGCTTTCGGGTCGTGGCGAGGGCTTTGCTCCCTGCACGGCCGAGGCCGTGTTGGCGTTGCTGGACCATTACAGTGTTGAGCTGGATGGGGCCAAGGTTGCGGTCGTCGGTCGGTCTCTGGTGATTGGTCGTCCCGTTGCCGCCATGCTTACGGCGCGCAATGCGACCGTGACGACGTGCCATACGCATACGCGCGACCTTGCTGCCGAGTGCCGTGCTGCCGACATTGTGGTTGCCGCCGTTGGACGCGCACGCACGATTGGCGCGGATGCGGTCCGCGAGGACCAGACGATCATTGATGTGGGCATTAACTGGGATGAGGACGCTGGCAAGCTGGTCGGGGACATCGATTTTGATGCTGCGGAGCCGGTCGTTAACGCCATCACGCCCGTGCCGGGCGGCGTGGGGGCTGTGACCACCGCGATTCTCGCCAAACACGTGATTGAGGCGGCGGAGCGCGCATCAAAATAGGCGTTTTGGGCTGTTTGAGGGGGTTAGCTATATACCACGTGGTCAAACAATGCCAAATATGAGTACTGTTGCCAAGATAGTCACATATGTCTTACGTCTTTTTGGCTTCCTAACGGTATCCATTATCGTTAGGAAGCCTATTTTATTGAACTTATGGGGAATAACGTTGTCTTGCTTTTGGGCAAATGGGGATTTTCGGCACTCGTTCCAGGGAAATTTGCTGCCACTAAATTGGTGACAGTACTCATATTTGGCATTTTTTGACCACAAGGGCTGCCGAGGCCGTGGTTTCGCCCTTTTTGCGCCGAAGCGATACACTGTTGCCGTTTGATTTCTTCGCTCAAGGAGGATGCGCATGCCGTGCACAACGATTTTGGTTGGTAAGAACGCGAGCTACGACGGGTCGACGCTGGTCGCCCGCAACGAGGACTCGTCCAACGGGGTGTTTGAGCCCAAACGTATGCGCGTTGTGCATCCCGACGATCAGCCGCGCGTCTACACGAGCGTCCTGAGCCACCTGACCATTGAGCTGCCCGACAACCCCATGCGCTACACGAGCGTTCCCGACGTCATTCCCGGCCACGGCATCTGGGCCGAGGCCGGTTTCAACGAGCTCAACGTTGGCATGTCCGCAACCGAGACGCTCACCACCAACGAGCGCGTTCGCGGCGCCGATCCGCTTGTGGACTACGTGCCCGCCAAGGGCAACGAGGGTGAGGACGGCTATGTGCCGGCGCAGCCCGGTGGCTTGGGCGAGGAGGACATGGTGACCCTGGTGCTGCCGTATGCCAAGTCCGCCCGCGACGGCGTGCGTATTCTGGGCGAGCTGCTCGAGCGCTACGGCACCTACGAGAACAACGGCATCGCCTTTAGCGACGTGGACGAGATCTGGTGGCTCGAGACCATCGGCGGTCACCACTGGATCGCCAGGCGCGTGCCTGACGACGCCTATGTGACCATGCCCAACCAGCTGGGCATCGACAGCTTTGACCTGGACGACGCCGAGGGCGACCAGGCCGACCACATGTGCTCCGCCGACCTGCGCTCCTGGATGGCCGAGTGGCATCTGGACCTGACGCTGGGTGTCGAGGGCGACGGTCCGGCTGCGGTCTTTAACCCGCGCGAGGCCTTTGGTTCGCACAGCGACAGCGACCATGTCTACAACACGCCGCGCGCCTGGTACATGCAGCGCTGCCTCAACCCCAGCGACGTGTGGGATGGTCCCGACGCCGACTACACGCCCGAGAGCGATGACATCCCCTGGAGCCGTGTGCCCGAGCGCAAGGTGACCATCGAGGACATTAAGTACGTACTCTCGAGCCACTACCAGGGCACGGAGTACGACTGCTACGGCAGCAAGGGTACGCCCGCCACGCGCGGCGCCTATCGTCCCATCGGCATCAACCGCAACAGCCAGCTTTCCGTGTTGCAGCTGCGCCCCTATGCGCAGCCGGCGTATCGCGCCGTGCAGTGGATGGCCTTTGGTTCCAACTCGTTTAACGCGCTGGTCCCGCTGTACGCCAACGTCGAGACCATGCCCGAGTACTATGCCGACACGCAGGCTCGCGTAACGTCCGAAAACTTCTACTGGGCCAACCGCCTGATCGGCGCCCTGGCCGACGTCCGTTTCCATGAGTGCGGCCGCGCTGTGGAGGACTATCAGGAGAAGGTCGGTGGCATGGGCCACAAGCAGATCCATGACGTCGACGCTGCCGTAGCCGCTCTGCCCGAGGCCGAGGTGCCTGCCGAGCTTGCACGCGCCAACGAGGCCTTTGCCGAGCGTGTTCGCGTAGAGACCGATGCTCTACTGGGCAAGGTGCTCTACACCACGAGCTGCGCCATGAAGAACTCTTTTGCGATGAACGACAACGTGAGGTAAGGGTTTCCCGTCGATCGAATAGCGCTAAAACGCTTTGTCACTTTCACTCAATCTTGGGTACAAGAAGGCCAATGCAGTTGTTCATGATTGGAGCCAACCATGGTTATGAAACTCGATCAGCTTGTTAACGGTGCCATCAACGTGGGCTTCGGCGCCGCCGCCGTTGCCGTCGAGGGCGGCAAGAAGGTCCTTGACGACCTCAATACCAAGGGCGAGCAGGTCCGCAAGGATGCCGGCACCCCCGATATCGCCCGCAGCGTGTCTGACATGTTCGAGCAGGCGGGTGGCACCATCTCCGACCTGACCGAGCGCCTGGGCATGCAGGGCGAGACTGCGGCGCAGCGCGTGCTCGACGAGCTCATCCTGGCCCGCGTCCGCGTTATGACCGCCCCTGAGCGCACGGCCTTTTTGGCCCATGTGCGCGACATCGTCGATTCGGTCGAGGACAACGTGACCTCGGTGCCCGTCGAGTCCGTTGAGCCCGACGACGCAGAGGACGCCGAAGAGGCCGAGTAGCAGCGCAGATGGCAGATTCCACCACCGATTACAACAATCTAGATCCCTTGGGTGACGAGACGGCGGTTGTCGATGAGGTTGAGGCCGCCGTCTCGGGCGCTCGCAAGAAGCCGCGCGCTGTCGATATGGTCCCCGAGGAGCCCGACGCGATGGCGCCGGACGAGGAATACCAGCTCACGCCGGCAGGTCGTCGTGAGCGCATTGGGCAGATCGTTCGCCTGATCAAAAAGTATCGCGTATGGGATAACCTCACGCCGGTGCGCCTGCGTCGTCTGCTCGAAGAGCTCGGCCCCATGTTCGTTAAGATGGGGCAGATTCTGGCCAACCGCTCCGAGATTTTGCCGCAGCGGTTTTGCGACGAGCTGCGTCGCCTGCGCTCCGACGTAGAGCCGGTGCCGTATGAGGTAGTGCTCCGCTGTCTGGAAGAGGAGTACGGCCAGCGCTTGGGGCAGATGTTCGACGCGATCGACCCCAACCCGCTCGGAAGCGCGTCGCTCGCGCAAGTTCACCGTGCCCGTCTGGTGACGGGCGAGGACGTGGCCGTTAAGGTGCAGCGCCCCGGCGCGCAGCAGGTCATGGCGCAGGACATCGACATCATTCGTTCGGTGGTGCGCATCGTTTCCAAGTTCGTCAACACCGACCAGTTTGTTGACTTGCATGCCGTCGTCGAGGAACTGTGGGCCTCGTTTCGCGAGGAGACCAACTTTTTGGCTGAGGCCAAAAACCTCAACGATTTCTATGAGTTCCATAAGAGCGTCCATGGCGTGTCGTGTCCTAAGTCCTACCTGGATCTTTGCACCGAACACGTGGTGGTCATGGACTACATTGACGGCATCTCGATTGCCGATCCCGAGCGCCTGGTGGCCGAGGGCTATGACCTGGAAAAGATCGGCTCGGCGATTGTCGAGGACTATTCGACGCAGGTGCTCGATGACGGCTTTTTCCATGCCGACCCGCATGCGGGAAACATCATTCTCAAGGACGGCATCGTCTACTTTATCGACCTGGGCATGGTCGGGCGCATGTCGAGCCACGACCGCGGTATCGTTAAGGACATGATTTTCGCCGTGGCCGAGGGTGACGTTCCCAAGCTCAAGGACTCGCTTATGCGCTTTGCCGTGACGCGCGGCGACTCGGCCGAGCTTGACCATTCGGCCTTTTTGTCCGATCTGGACTTTATCGTCGCCGACTTTGCGGGTCTTGACCTTAAGGATCTTGATATCGGCGAGTTTTTGACCTCGCTGGTGAATCTGGCGCGCAAGAACGACGTTGAGTTGCCGAGCGTGGTGACAATGTTCGCGCGCGGCATGGTGACACTCGAGGGCCTGCTGACCGAATATATGCCCAACGTCAACATGATCCAGATCATCCAGACGCATATCAAAAACGAGAAGAGCAGCTATGCGCGCGTGCGCGAGATGGGTCGCGATCTTGCCGCGAGCAGCTATCGCGCGGCAAAAGGCTCGCTCGAGGCGGCCGAGTACCTGGGGCTGGCGTCGCGCATGCTCACGCGTGGCCAGCTTAAGGTGAACACGCAGATCATGAGTAGCGATAAGGCGCTGCGGCAGCTGGGTGGAATTATCGACCGCATGTCGATGGCAATTGTGGTCGCCGGTCTGTTTATCGGTTCGTCGGTGGTGTACTACGCACGCATCGAGCCGGTTGTGTTCGGTATCCCGGTCATTGGCTTTATGGGCTACGTGAGCGCGCTGGTGCTGGCACTGATGCTGGGCCGCGAGATCTGGCGCAACAGTCACGGCGGCAAGCGTTAGCGATTTCCTGGGGTCGGGGGAAACGGATCATTTTGCCTCGCGTCGCGCCGGCGTGGGCTGGTCCGAACAAAACTATGCCGGTTTACGGGGCTGGAGTGCCGAACCTCGAGCATACCGAAATTCGCGCTTTTAAAACCGCAGATAGATGAGTCGTTGATTTTCGAAAATGGTTGATATGGTTGCGAAGTGCTGAATCAGCCCCGTAATCCGGCATAGTTTTGAAACGA
>CABUJH010000024.1 GCA_902491895.1 uncultured Collinsella sp.
GCATCGGTAAGATCCTTGGTCCCCGTGGCCTTATGCCCAACCCCAAGCTGGGCACCGTGACCATGGACGTCGCCAAGATGGTCTCCGAGCTCAAGGCCGGCCGCGTTGAGTACCGCGCCGACCGCTACGGCATCTGCCACGTGCCCCTGGGCAAGAAGTCCTTCTCTGAGCAGCAGCTCGTCGAGAACTACGCTGCCCTGTACACCGAGATTCTGCGCGTCAAGCCCTCTTCTGCTAAGGGCAAGTACGTCAAGTCCATCTCCGTGTCTTCCACCATGGGCCCTGGCGTCAAGGTCGATCCCGCTGTCCAGCGTGACTTCCTGGCTGAGTAACTGCTAGTTACTGCCTGAGTACAGCAAGCATTGCTAAAGAAACCCGGTTCTGCCTTGTGCAGGACCGGGTTTCTTGCTATCGCGTCAAAAGCACCATAAAGGGGACAGTGTCCCCTTTATGGTGGTTACCAGGGTGTTCTGGCTGTTGAAGACTCGATGGCTTCGTGGCGTTTGAGCTCGCGGCGCATGGTTTGTGAGTTGAGCCAAGCTGCTTGCCAGCCGCGGATGGGGTAGTGCGTCTGGTCGAGCTCAAACTGCGTATAGCCGCAGGCGTTGATGATCGTCGTTCCACACACATGCTGACGCTCGCGCTGAAAATCGCAACCGTAGCTTTGGTGCACATGCCCGTGCACCATGTAGTCGGGATTCCAGGATTCGAGTGCTGTGTTAAAACACTCGAATCCTCGATGCGGCAGATCGTCCAGATCACCCATACCGGCGGCGGGTGCATGGGTAAGCAGAATGTCGCACCCGCCGACCATCCTAACCTTACGCGACAGCTTACGCATGCGCTTGGACATCTCGCGTTCGGTGTACATGTTGGCGCCGTCGCGATAACGCATGGACCCGCCAAGGCCCGCAATGCGAATCCCTCGGTACGTGTACACGCTGTCCTCTACGCAGATACATCCACCCGGTGCATGACGTGCGTAGCGGTCATCGTGATTGCCGCGCACGTAGATGAGCGGTTTGTTGATGACCGTAACCAAAAACTCAAGATAGTCCGGGTCCAGATCGCCGGCGGACAAAATCAGGTCGACTCCCTCAAAGCGTTCCTTGCGAAAGCACTCCCAAAGGCATCGTTCTTCGGTATCGGCTATGGCAAGGATTTTCATAGGGCAGGGACTTTCGGCTCATCGTCGAGCTGCGGAATGGTGCCTACCACGTTGTCCGCCAGCCAATTCATCTCGACAATCTGCGTGCTCGGCAGCGGAGGGAAGCCTTCGATCTGTACCACGCCGTTCTGGCTGTGGAGCTCGCCGCCAAAGGGGTTGATGGATCCCACAACAATGCCGTTGCGGAGCAACTGCACGAGTTTGCGCGTTTGGTAGGGTAGGCCCGGAGCGTAACGGATGTCGATAACGCCGGAGCTCATGCCATACCAGTAGTTGACAGCGCGCACTTGGTTGTCGTCGCTGGTCTCGTCCCACGTGCCGTGAAGAAGGCTGCGAACGATGAGCTCGTAGTAACGGCCCCAGTTCCATACGGGCATGGCGATGCCGGTGACTTTGCCGTCGACCAAGCGGTGAAGCCCGTAGGCCGTTGGGTCTTCGAGCGACTTTGACATGTCAGCGCCGGTCATGACGCTTACGCCTTCGCGGCACATGGCTTCGGCAAGACCACCGGCGGGAACATCGCCCCAGGTGAGGATGACCTGCGCGCGCGGGTCGAGCAGCGAGGCGCCAATCGCAAAGGCGTTGATCTCGCTGAGTGCGCCCGAGGCGAAGACCGACGCGTGGTAACCGATGCGGTGGTTGTCCGCCATGCTGGCCGCAAGGGCGCCCAGCAGAAACTTGGCCTCGTACATCTTGCCAAAGTACGAACGGACGCTTTGATGGGGAAGGCCGATAGAGCAGTTGAGGAACCGAACCCGGGGATACTCAACGGCAGCCCTGAGCGTGTATTCCATCAGGCGGTGCGAGGTCGAGAAGATGACGTTTGCTCCATGTTTGACAGCCGTTTCCACGGCGGCGTAGAACACATCCGGATCGTGACAGTCCTCGAACGCCTCGGTGCGCACGATACCGCCAAAGTGCTCATCGAGATACTGACGCCCTTGGTCGTGCAGGCTGTCCCAGCTCGACGTCGCACAGGGGAACTCATGGATAAAGGCGATGCGCAGGGGGTTGGCCGTCGAGTAGACGGTCTTGCCCATAAAGAAGTTGAGCACGCCAGAGGTGGACTTGGCGGGCGTCTCCTCCTCGTCGACGCTCGGTGCTTCGACAAGATCGACCTTGTCCTCGTCATTTTTGCCGGCAATGACCAGCTCGCGCCAGATCTTGCACAGGCGGTTTACGACGATATCCGTTGGCGTATCCAGCAGGCGGTCCTGGTTGTACACATTGAGGTAGACGAGCATGGCGTCGGCGGGCGTAATGTCCAGATGATCGCCGCCTGCGCGAAGGTAGGCACGCTTAAAGAGCAGGAAAGTGTGGCGCAGGTAGTCGACCTTTTTCTGCGGCCATTTTTCGATAAGGTTCTGACCGAGCATCTTCGCGAGCGTTTCGTAGCTTCCCTCACGCGAGAACTCGATCTCGTATAGGGGGCAGACGCGCCAAAACGCGCAGAACTCGCCGTACAGGCGGCTTTCGACGGAATCCCATGTGCCGGGGTAGAGACGGGTGACCTTGGCCGAAACCGTCGGGGCGTCTAGGAATTTGAGGACACTGACGCGTTTGTTGCCTTCTTGGACATAGAACCGATGCATGAACTCGGTGACGATGACGGGGTCGCGATAGCCCTCGGTCACCTGGATGTCGTAGAGGTTGGACCACTTGCGGGCGAACTCGGTGCTAAACGGAAGCAGGGGCATAAAGTTACACGAAAAGGCGGACTGACGGCCCTTGGTGACCGTGCCGACGACCATTTCGAGCGGAATATCCCGCAGGCCGACATTCTCTCGCTGACCTAAGGGGAGCTGGGCAACCAAGCTATCGAGGTCCGTGAGGTACGGATACTCGCTTTGACTAATGGCGCGTCGACGTCCTTGCTCGCCGCGCTTGCGTGCTTGACGGTAGGCCTCTTCCATGATGTTGCTCCCTTAGTCGTTTAAACAACTATATGAACCATGGTACCACGAATGAAAACCACAACAAAGGTGCCTGTCCCCTTTGTGGTGGTTTAGGCAATGATGGGGGCGATGGCGCGGATGCAGGCGTCGGCAGCGGTGAAAGTGGTGCTGTCGTCGCTGACGATAAAGATGATCTTTCCTTTGATGCCAAAGTCGCCGATTTCGCTAAAGAGCACGTAGGGCTCTTTGTCAAAGCCCGAGATGGGCGAGACGGCCGTTTTGGTTGCGCTCGTGAGCTCGTCTGCCAGCACGTCAAGGGAAGCCCACTTAGACGTGTCCTTTACGGCAACGGGCACGGCCACGCGTCCAAAGGGCATCAAATGCACGAGCGTGTTCTTGGAGATGTTGGAGTTGGGCACAATGATGGTCTGTCCACAGGCATCCTCAATCGTTGTATGACGCCAAGTGATGTCTTGGACCACGCCGGATACGCCGCCGACCTCGATATTGTCGCCGGGTTTGATGATGCCCATAAAGGTCACTTGCATGCCGCCGATAAGGTTTGACAGCGTGTCCTGAAAGCCGAGCGAGATGGCGATGCCGCCGACGCCAAGAGCGGCGACGAGCGCGTTTGCGTTAATGCCAAAGCAGTTGTCGAGGATAAAGCTGCCGCCAATCATCCAGATGACGGCGCGCGCGATGTTGATGAAGATACTTGATGCCGGAAGCGGGTTATCGTCACGGTTAAGCAGATGGTTCAGGGTCTTGGATACGACCTCGGCGGCGACGGCGGTGCCTATCGCCAAGATGACGGCCCAGATGATGTTGTGGACCCACCGTTGCTCAAAGAAATGAAGAATCGGCTCAAACAATTCCATGTAGGGAAAACCTCCTAATGATCGTCCAACCATGATACCCACCAAGAAGCCCGTCCGATCAAATTCAGACGGGCTTCTGTGCTCGATATAAGGTTTACGCGGCGGGGCTGCAAGGCCCGGCGGTGTAGCTTAGCGTCGACGCTTCCAGATAATGCCGAGGATGATGACGATGATGCCGCCGATAAGGCACGCGCCAACTACTGCCAGCGTGCGGTCTCCCGTTGCGGCGAGCTTACCGCTCGTCTTCTTGGTGCTGACCTTCGTGGTCGTCGTGTCCGTCTTAGGCGAGGGCTTAGGCGTCAGGGCCGGTGTGGGCGTGGGGTCCACGGCTACGGAGCCGAAGCTGATGGTGCCGGCGAGCCCGGCCATCTTGCTCTCCCAGCCGTTCTGCCCAATCAGCGCCCTCAGCGCCGCCTCGCACGTGCCCCACTCGGTGTACTTGGTGGCGTGTGCAAAGGTGGGAAAGTCGGTCGTGTTGGTAATGATGTAGTTGTTGGTGGCGACGGTATAGGTCTTGGCGGGGTCGAGCGTGCTGCCGTCTTTGGTGAGTGTGGCACTCACAATGCGCTTGCCTTCGGGCTGCGTCCAATCAATCGTCACGTTGATGCCGCCAAAGGAGAGAACGCTGCCAGAGTCATCGCGCCACTTGTACTTGTCTTGCGCCTCCTGCTCGGTGTGACCGGCCGCCACATAAGCCTGCTGAAGCTCGTAGCTGTCGTTGCAATCGTCGCTGATTTGTAGCGAGTGCTCGAGCGCTGCGAGGAAGTCCGCGCCGGTCATGGTCCAGGCCTCCACGGTGTTGCCGTAGGGCGAGATGGCGATGACGTTGCCAGCGGTCACGTTGCCCGCCGCGATGCCGCCGCGGATGCCGCCAGCGTTTTCGATAGCGAGGTCCGCGCCCGTCAGGGCAAGATAAGAGCCGCAAATCACGTGGCCGATGGTCTGGGCCTTGGTGGTGTCGCCCTCCTTGCTGGGACGGAAATCGGTGGTGCGCACCATTTCCCAACCATGCGTGCCTGCGGCGTCCTCGCCGTAGAAATAGTTGGTGGTGGATGTGCCGAGCACCTTGTTCGATTCGTTTTCAAAGTCCTCGTCGAGCGGCTTGATCTTGTTGCGGACGGCTTCAAGGCAGCTTTGGTAGTCGGAGCCCTTGTCGGGGTCTGCCAAAAGGTCGTTGACGTTCTTGGCGGTGTAGAGCTTCTCGTCGCTGCCGTCTGCAGGGACCGTGACCGTGTCATCGTCGGTCGTCTCGGTGCCATTGGTGTCGTACTTGTACGGAATGGAAAGCAGTCCCACCTCGGCAAAGGCACTGCCCGCCTCGACAACGTGGATTGTCTTGCCGTCGGCTCCCGTCACCTTCTCGTTAAGGTTGATGTGCTCGTGGCCTGCGATAAGGGCATCGACGCCACGGAGTCGCGTGGCAAAGGTCTTGGCGTCGAGCGTGTCGCGATACACACAACAACATCGCAGCCCTCCTTGCGCAGCTGCTCTGCCTCGGCATTGATGGCGTTCGCGGCACTCGAGAACGACGTACCCGCGACCAGGTCCGCGCGCAGCGAGGATTCCAGCGACTCATCCATGGCACCCACGACGCCGACCTTGATTTTGTAGTCGAATGTGGAGTGATCCTCGCTATCCTCCCAGGTGCGATCGAGCGTCTTCGTGATGCTCGAGCTCCATACGCCGCTCGTAGACTTTGCGTTCGCGCAGAGCATGGCGAAGGGCGTGCCGGTGGTGCTGTAGCCGGTCATGGTGCGGAGTTTGTCCGCGCCGTAGCTCCAGTCGTGGTTGCCTGGCGTGGTCGCGTCGTAGCCGTCGGCGTAGAAGGTGTCCATGAGCTCGGCGATGCTCTTGCCCTCGCTCATGGTGGCAAAGGACTGCCCGTGGAAGGTATCGCCCGCATCGAGCAAAAGATCGGGGGCGCTGCTTTGGGCGCTATAGAGAACCGCCAGTCCGTCAAAGCCCACAGTGCCGGTGCCTTTGCTTGCGTTGTAGCTGTACTTGTAGCTGCCGTGGATATCGTTGGTGTGCATGACGGTCACAGAGCCGTCAATAGCGGCGGGCAGGTTCCCCGCGAAAGCGAGGCTTGGGATGCCTGCGAGCGCGCCGGCAAACAACGCGGCGGCTAACGCAAGGCGGGGGAGTCTTTTCATGGCAGTTTCCTTAGTCCTTAGCCAGAATGTCTGGTTGAATATCGGATTATCGACATAATATGCGAAAACCGCCGCAAGGGCGTCTGTCCCTTTGCGGCGGTTTTGACGTTTGCGCAGATAAAACCTACCAAAATAAACCTGTCCCTTTTTGGCAGGTTTTAGCTCAGCAGCATGCGGTCGTTGGCGAGCTCGCCGCCCGAGACCTCCTCGAACTTCTGCAGCAGGTCGGCTACGGTGAGCGACTTCTTCTCATTGCCCGCCACGTCGTAGATCACGTGGCCTTCGTGCATCATGATCAGACGGTTGCCCAGACGGATGGCGTCGTTCATGTTGTGCGTGACCATGAGCGTGGTCAGGTGGTTCTCGTCGACGATCTCCTCGGTCAGGTTAAGCACCTTAGAGGCCGTCTTGGGGTCGAGGGCCGCGGTGTGCTCGTCGAGCAGCAGCAGGCGCGGCCTGGTGAGCGTGGCCATCAGCAGGGTGAGTGCCTGGCGCTGGCCACCCGAGAGCAGGCCGACCTTGGCGTTGAGACGCGTGTCCAGACCAAGGTCCAGGCGCTTGAGCAGCTCGACGTACTCATCTTTCTCGGCCTTGGTGACGCCCCACGAAAGGCCGCGACGCTGGCCGCGACGCTTGGCGAGGGCCAGGTTCTCGGCGATCTGCATGTCGGCAGCGGTACCGCGCATGGGGTCCTGAAACACGCGGCCCAGGTACTTGGCGCGCTGCGACTCGCTCAGGCGCGAGATGTCGGTGCCGTCGAGCTCAATAACGCCCGAATCGAGCGGGTACACGCCGGCGATCATGTTGAGCAGCGTGGACTTGCCGGCGCCGTTGCCGCCGATCACGGTTACAAAGTCGCCGTCATTCAGGGTGAGGTCGACGCCGGTGAGCGCGCGCTTCTCGGTGACGGTGCCCTTGTTAAAGGTCTTCTTGACGTGCGAGAGCTTAAGCATCTGCCTCATCCCCCTTCGTGTAGGAGCTGCGGAGCTTATAGCGCTCCCAAACCACGGGCACGCACAGGGCCACGGCGACGATCACGGCGGAGAGCAGCTTCATGTCGTTGGCGTCCATGCCCAACTGCAGCACGATGGCGCGGATAAGGAAGTACACCACGGAGCCAAAGACGGCGGAGGCAAGACGGACGCTAAACTGCGTGAGGCCGCCGGGCAGCAGACGGCCGAGCACCTCACCGATGACGATGGCGGCAAGACCGATAACGATAGCACCGGTACCCATGCCAATGTCGGCATACTTTTGGCTCTGGCAGATAAGCGCGCCAGAGAGGCCGATGAGGGCGTTGGAGAGCACGAGGGCGATCATCTTGGTGGAGTTGGTGTTGACGCCCAGAGCGCGGATCATGTACTCGTTGTTGCCGGTGGCGCGCAGCGCCGAGCCGATTTCGGTGCCAAAGAACCAATACAGGATGGCAACGATAGCCACGGCGAGCAGGATGCCCAAGATGATGGCAACGGTGGACTGCGGCAGACCGGTCATATTGCTGACGGCCGAGAACACGGTGCCCTTGGCAAGAATGGGCGTATTGGACTTGCCCATGATGCGCAGGTTGATTGACCACAGACTGATCTGGGTGAGGATTCCGGCGAGGATCGCGGGAATCTCAAAGACGGTGGTCAAAATGCCCGTGACGGCACCCGCGATGGCGCCGGCGCACATACCGGCCAGCACGGCGAGCAGCGGGTCGACGTTGTTATTGACGATGAGCACAGCGCAGACGCAGCCGCCGAGGGCAAAGCTGCCGTCGCAGGTCATATCGGGAATGTCGAGCAGGCGGAACGTGATAAACACGCCAAGCACCATAATGCCCCAGAGGACGCCCTGCGAAACGGCGCCCTGCAATGCAATGAGCATGCTTCATACCTCCTAGGATAGGGTGGACACGTGATTTTCCATAATAGCGGTAACAATGCATAGAAGAGCTGCGGACAGACGTTTTGTTTTACCTGAAACAAGCAGGGCGGACGCCGGTCTACAGCGCCCGCCCCTGTGGCTCAGATATTGAATAACGCGGCTAAAGCGCGAGCACGGGCTCTAGACGCATGCCGCGTATGGCATTACGCGTCCAGAGCGGAAAGGTCGATGCCCAGGGCCTCGGCCATCTCGTCGTTCTTGACGACGACCAGGTCCTTGCTCGAGAGGTGCTTGATCGGCATGTCTTCGGGCTTGGCCTCGCCCTTCAGGATCTTAACGGCCATCTCGCCCGCGGCGTAGCCCAGGTCCTCGTAATTGATGGAGAGGGTGAACAGGCCGCCGGCCATGCACATACCCTCCTCGCCAGTCACGAAGGGAAGCTTGTTTTCCTTGCAGATCTGGCCGACCTGCGAGGCACCCGCGGCGATGGTGTTGTCGGTGGGGGAGTACAGCGCGTCGACCTTGCCCACGGCAGACTCGACGACGGACTGAATCTCGTTGGAGCTCGAGACGGTGAAGTCAGTGTACTCGAGGCCCAGCTTGTCGAGCTCCTTCTTGGCGGCCTTGATCTGGACGTCGGAGTTGGACTCGGCGGTGCAGTAGAGCAGGCCGACCTTTTTAACGTCGGGCAGGACCTTCTGCATCATCTCGAGCTGCTCGGCGACCGGGGTGAGGTCGGAAGCGCCCGTGACGTTGGTGCCGGGCTTGTCGTTGTCCTGGACCAGGCCGGAGGCGGCGTAGTCGGTGATGGCGCAGCCCACGATGGGGATATCGGCCGTGGCGCCGGCGGCAGCCTGCGCGGCGGGCGTGGCGATGGCATAAATCAGGTTGACGTTGTCGCCCACAAACTTGTCGGCAATGGACTTACACGTGGACTGGTCGTTCTGGGCGTTCTTCTGGTCGATCTTGACCTTAAGGCCGCTCTCCTTGATGGCCTTGACAAAGCCGTCGTTGGCGGCATCGAGTGCGGAGTGCTCGGTGAGCTGCAGAACGCCGATGGTGTAGTCGGAACCGGCGGCAGCAGAGCCGGAACCAGAGTTGCCGCCGCATCCGGCGAGCGGGGCGAGCGCGAGCAGGCCGGCGGAGACCAGAAGGCTCCTGCGGCTGATGGTGATGTCCTTCATATCATTACCCCCAGTATAAAAATGGCTGGAAACACTGCACTGGGACAAAGTGCAAGTGGAACTATAGTAGCGCTGATGTCCATTTTTACAACAGCCTGGCGGGTTTTTTAATACAGAATCGGATGGGCGGTACGGGTAGTCGAATGGGCGGCGGAGGGTCCTATGCGGCGGAGGAGGCGTCGTCCTCGTCTAGGGCGGCGAAGAGCTTCTTGCCGTCGAGGAGACGTGTGGTGACGTTTCTCATACGGGCGATCTCGACGGTGCGCAGCGTATCGTCGGTGCCTCGGGCGTCGTAGACCGTTCCCAGCAGATACGAGATGCCATCGCGCTGCCTGATGGCAAAGGGACGGAGTGTCATCCGTGCTGCTTCGGTTTCGCCGCGTGTCGTGACGCTCGAAATATCAAAACTCACCGTGGTTCCGTGGTCGATGGCCTGCTCGACGAGCTCGCACGTGTCGATGCGCTTGATGGGCGTGCGTGTTGCCTTGGTAGCCTTGCTGCCTGCGCTTGGAGCGGGTTCGGGTGTATCGAGGTAGCCGCGAACGTCGGCGCTCGCCATGGCAACTAAGTGCTGCGCCATGCTCTTGCGGATAGCGATAGGCGTGGAGCGGTTGCACATGACCATACCGTGGAGCCGGATGATCTCTTCATCGGTGAGCGGGCGGGTAAGAAGTTTGTAGCCCACGCCGCGTTTGTACTCAATTTCGTATCCGGCATGGCGAAGCGCGGAGATGGCGGTGTAGATGCTGCGCCGCGCCGCCGAGATGGGCATGCGGGCGGGGTCGTCGGGATGGGCGAGGCGCCGGATCAGCTCATCGGAAAGCATGGCCTTGTCTTCGCCGGTGTTTTCGCTCAAGAGCTGCAGGATGCGAACGGCGCGATAGGCTGCCATCGAGGCGGCGCCCCTCGTCGTGGTGTCGTAGGTTTCAACAGCGGCTTCGGTCATCGTGCCCACGTCCTTTCCGTTTTGGGTGGCGACGGTATGGAGCCTAGGACGTGGGGCTTTCCCAGGGGCGCAGGGCGCTCTGGGCGGTCGGTAGTCGTCGGCAAACGGCGGGCCGAGTTTTCAACAGCCCTGCTCAACTGACCAAAAACTTGCCAAAAGCTTGACGGATGCTGTTGAAAAAAGCGTCTCTCGACCGATGTCGAGAGACGCTTATGCGATGAGCGTTGGCGTGTGGCGACGCGAGCTAGCGTCCGACGATTAGAAGTCGGCGTTGCCCACGGTGCGCGGGTGCGGCAGGACGTCGCGGATGTTGCCCACGCCGGTCAGATACATGACCAAGCGCTCGAAGCCCAGACCGTAGCCGGCGTGCTTGCAGGAACCGTAGCGGCGCAGGTCAAGGTAGTACTTGTACTGCTCGGGATTCATGCCCAGGTCCTTGATGCGGGCCTCGAGCAGATCCAGGCGCTCCTCGCGCTGGGAGCCGCCGATGATCTCGCCGATGCCCGGCACCAGGCAGTCGGCGGCGGCGACGGTCTTGCCGTCCTCGTTCATGCGCATGTAGAACGCCTTGATCTCGGCCGGGTAGTCGGTCACGAAGGTCGGGCGCTTAAAGTGCTCCTCGGTCAGGAAGCGCTCGTGCTCGGTCTGCAGGTCGATGCCCCAGCTGACGGGGTAATCAAACTGGTGGCCAGCAGCGACTGCCTGCTCCAGGATTTCGACGGCCTCGGTGTAGGTAACGCGGGCGAAGTCGGAGTTGGCGACATGGTCCAGGCGCTCGAGCAGACCCTTGTCCACAAACTTGTTGAGCATATTGAGCTCGTCGGGGCAGGTGGCCATGACGTCCTTAAGGACGTACTTGAGCATGGCCTCGGCGTTATCCATGTAGTCGTTAAGGTCGGCAAAGGCCATCTCGGGCTCGATCATCCAAAACTCGGCGGCGTGGCGCGTGGTGTTGGAGTTCTCGGCACGGAAGGTGGGGCCAAAGGTGTACACGTCGCCAAAGGCCATGGCAAAGTTCTCGGCATTGAGCTGGCCGGACACGGTGAGGCTTGCATGCTTGCCGAAGAAGTCCTGGCTCCAGTCGACCTCGCCGGACTCGGTGAGGGGCGGATTTTTGGGGTCGAGCGTGGTCACGCGGAACATCTCGCCGGCGCCCTCGCAGTCACTCGTGGTGATGATGGGGGTGTTGACGTAGACAAAGCCCTGCTCCTGGAAGAAGCGGTGGATGGCGGCAGCCGCGACAGAGCGGATGCGGAACACGGCGCGGAACAGGTTGGTGCGCGGGCGCAGGTGCTGCTGGGTGCGCAGGAACTTGACGGTTGCGCGCTTCTTCTGCAGCGGGTAATCCGGGGCGCTGACGCCCTCGACCTCGATGGAGGTGGCAGAAAGCTCGAAAGGCTGGGGCGCATCGGGGGTCAGCTTGACGGTGCCGGTGCAAATGAGTGCGGCCGAGACGTTTTGATGGGCGATCTCGTCGTAGTTGTCGAGTGCCTCGCGGTTCATGACGACCTGCAGGTCGCGGAAGCAGCTGCCGTCGTTGAGCGTAACGAAGCCAAAGTTCTTCATGTCGCGGACGGACTTGACCCAGCCGGCGACGGTGACGGTCTGGCCGCCGAGCGGCTCGGCATCGGCATAGAGCTGCGCGATTTTGGTGCGGTTCACGTATCCTCCCATAACGGTTGAATGATAGTTATCCATACAGTTCGATATTCTAGCAGCTCGGCTCATTTGGGCTATACAGATAAGGCATTGGCGGGATGGTTTTTCAAACGAAAAGCGCCCGCGGCCAAATGGTCGTGGGCGCTTGACGAGGTGCCTTTTGGCTGTGTGGCGTGGGGCCTGGCTACTTGGTCTTGGCAACCAGCAGCGGGTCGCCAAGCTTGACGAGCGGGTTGCCGCCGATAAGCGTTCCAGACTCGCCGACATGGTCGATGCTCTTAAGACGATCGAGCTCGGAGACGATGACGGTCACGATGTCCTCGTGACCAGCGGCCTTAATGGCCTCGCGGTCGAAGCTGATGAGCGGCTGGCCTGCCTTGACCACATCGCCCATCTCGACAAAGCGGGCAAAACCCTTGCCGTTCATTTCCACGGTGCCCAGGCCAACATGGATGAACACGCGCAGACCGTCCTCGGTGATCATGCCGATGGAGTGGTTGGTGACAGTGGTGGCACCGATGCGGCCGTTGGCGGGCGCATAGATGGTGCCGGTAATGGGCTCGATGCCATAGCCCTGGCCAAGCATGCCCGAGGCGATCGTCTCGTCGGGAACCTCGTTCAGGTTGACGAGCACGCCGTTGACGGGGGCATAGATGACGCCTTCGCGGGTAGCGAAGCTTGCTGCGGGCGGAACGGACGCCTCGCCGGTCGAGGTGAAGGTGGACTTAAGCGAATCGAGCAGACCCATAGTTGCCTCCAACTTAAATAGGCGCATATCGCGCGTTTGGTTTGCCGGAAACGTTTCACATGTGTTTCGCGGCTTAGTCAACGCCCCTATTCTACGCTGCTCAACGATACCTCTGAACTGGGATTATGTGATATATCAGTTGAAGGGAAACTTATTGCCGGAGTGTTTCTGCGCCACGGGTTCAAGTGGGGTACGCTTGAAGGCGAAAAACAAGGGCGCATAATTTGCGCGAAGGGAGCACATATGATTGTCGAGAACCATGCGCTGTGGGGCGAGGAGCCGACCGAGGATTATCCGGCGACGTTTACGTATTTGGGTGCCGAGCCGTTGCCCGATAAACCGAATGGCCGCCGCCCCGCGGTGATTATCTGTGGCGGAGGTGCGTTTACGCATATCGCTCCGCATGAGCAGGATCCTGTGGCGTTTGCGTTTTTGGATCACGGTTACCAGGCCTTTGTGCTCAACTATGTCACGAGTTCTACGGGTGACGTGAGCTTTCCGCATCCCCAGGCAGATCTTGCCAAGATGGTCGCCACGGTGCGCGCCAACGCCGACGAGTGGCATGTCGATCCTAAGCGCGTGTGCGTCGTGGGCTTTTCTGCTGGCGGCATGATTTGCGCCTCGCTGGCAACACAGTGGAAGACCGGCCCCTTTGCGGCACTTGCCGGGGCGCGTCCGGACGACATTCGTCCCGATGCCGTGGTGCTGGGCTATCCATTGCTCGACTTTGCCTATGTGCGCGACATGCAGACGCGCGATCCGCGCATTGACTTGCGTGTGCCCAAGACGGGTGGCAAGACGGGGCGCGATTTGCTCAACGACTACCTGTCGATGGTGACGGGCGGCGAGGCAACTGACGAGCATCTGGCCGACATCTGCCCCACCACGCATGTTTCGCGTCAGATGCCACCGACCTTTGTGTGGGGCGTGTCCGACGACAAGACGGCGCCGATCGCGCAGGTCTACCCGTTTGCGCAGCGCATGGCCGAGGAGGGCGTTGCATGCGAGATGCACGTCTTCGACCAGGGTGGTCATGGCCTTTCGCTCGGCAACGCCAACACCGCGGTCGACAACGAGGACAAGCAGGTTTCCGTCCGTCCCTGGATCCGCCTGGCCTTCCGCTTCCTCGAGCGCCATCTGTAAGAGTCCCGGCATCCAAGCTCTTCAATAACTTGCGGTGAAATAGTTCCTATCTGGGGCATCAACCAGCCCATCCAGGAACTATTCCACCGCAACTTCGTTTTTGATGCCCCGTCCGGAAACTGCGCCCCAGTTTTGCCTTTCAAGGTGGGACGCAGTTTCCCATAGGGCCTCGACTGGGAAAGCGCGTCCCGTTTCGAGCGGGGATTCCGGGATGCATTTTCCGTAAGAGGCCTGTTTGGGAAACCATATCCCGTTTCGAGCCGGAATTCTGGGATGTAGTTTTCCCGAGAGGCCTCATCGGGAAACTATGGCCCTGAACTCTCCTGCCTGTCCCCATTGCGCCAATTTGCTGATTGAACATCGTTGTGTGTTCGCGCTATCATGCATGGTTAAATTGGTTAGCCGTGGCAAACGGTTAGCCAAGGTGAACATAAATGCAACGCCCTGTGGGCGCCGGGGGAGGAACACGGACGTGAAGCTCGATACGCTCGAGATTGGAAAGGACGCCGTTGTCGCATCGGTGGCATCGGACGACCAGGCACTCCGACAGCATATTTTGGACATGGGCCTAACGCCGGGCACCGAAGTCACCATGATGAAGTACGCCCCCATGGGCGACCCGCTCGAGATTCGCCTGCGTGGCTACGAGTTGACGCTGCGCAAGGATGATGCCGCACGCATTGAGCTCGTGGATGTGCACGACACCGATACCGGTCCGCGCGCCAACGCCGCAATCGGAACGACGGAGCATCCGGCACTCGGCGAGGGGATGTATTCGCCCCGTGCGGCAAAAACGGCCGTGCCCGAGGGCGCACCGCTGCATTTTGCCCTCGCCGGCAACCAAAACTGCGGTAAGACCACGCTGTTCAACCAGCTTACGGGCTCCAACCAGCACGTCGGTAACTTTCCTGGCGTGACGGTCGACCGCAAGGACGGCACCATCCGTAACCATCCCGAGGCAAGCGTTACCGATCTGCCCGGCATTTACTCCCTGTCGCCGTACACGGGCGAAGAGATCGTCAGCCGCCAATTCATCTTGGACGAAAACCCCGACGCCATCATCGACATCATCGACGCCACCAACATCGAACGTAACCTGTACCTGACGCTGCAGCTTATGGAGCTCGACCGCCCCATGGTCATCGCGCTCAACATGATGGACGAGGTGACGGCCAACGGCGGCGCCGTGGACGTCAATCTGCTCGAGAGCCTGTTGGGCGTGCCTGTTGTTCCCATTAGCGCTGCCCGCAACGAGGGTATCGGCGAGCTGGTGGATCATGCCTTGCACGTGGCGCGGTTCCGCGAGCGCCCCGGTCGCCTGGACTTCTGTGCGCCCGATGGATCGGACGGCGGCGCACTGCATCGCTGCATCCACGGCATTGCCAACCTGATCGAGGACCATGCCGTGACGGCGCACATCCCGGTGCGCTTTGCGGCGACCAAGCTGGTTGAGGGCGACGAGCTGGTGACCGAGGCGCTTCACCTGGATCGCAACGAGCTCGACGCTATCGAGCACATCATTACCCAGATGGAGGGCGAGGCCGGCACCGACCGCCTGTCCGCGCTGGCCGATATGCGCTTTAGCTTTATCGGCGACGTGTGCGGGCGCTGCGTGGTCAAGCCGCACGAGAGCCGCGAGCACGTGCGCTCCGTCAAAATCGACCGCATCCTGACGGGGCGTTATACGGCCATCCCGGCATTTCTGGTGATCATGGGCCTCGTCTTTTGGCTGACGTTTGGCGTGATTGGCGCGGCACTGCAAGGTCTGATGGAAGATGGCGTTGCAGCCGCTATCGCTTATGTCGATGCGGGCCTCAAGGCATTTGGCACCAACGACGTGGTGCGCTCGCTGGCTGTCGATGGCGTGCTTGCGGGCGTGGGCAGCGTGCTGACCTTCCTGCCGATTATCGTCGTGCTCTTCTTGTTTCTCTCCATTCTGGAAGACTCGGGCTACATGGCGCGCGTGGCCTTTGTCATGGATAAAGTGCTGCGCCGCTTTGGCCTGTCGGGCCGCAGCTTTGTGCCCATGCTCGTCGGTTTTGGCTGCACCGTGCCGGCTATCATGTCGACCCGTACGCTCCCATCCGAGCACGACCGCAAGATGACGGTCATGCTCACGCCGTTCATGAGCTGCTCTGCCAAACTGCCGGTCTATGGTCTGCTGTGCGGAGCATTCTTCCCGCAGGCGACAGTTCCCGCCATGGTCTCGCTCTACCTGATCGGTATCGTGGTCGGCTGCATTGCCGCCCTGGTGCTCAACCGCACGGCCTTTAAGGGCGACCCCGTGCCGTTTATCATGGAGCTCCCCAATTACCGCCTGCCGAGCGTCAAGACGACGGTGATGCTGGCATGGGATAAGGCCAAGGACTTTATTACCAAGGCCTTTACCATTATCTTTGCCGCTACGGTGGTTATCTGGTTCCTGCAGACGTTCGATATTCGCTTTAACGTGGTCGCCGACCAGTCGCAGAGCCTGCTTGCCGGTCTGGGCAGCATCATCGCGCCGGTGCTGGCGCCGCTCGGATTTGGTGACTGGCGCGCCTCGACGGCACTCGTCACGGGACTCATTGCCAAGGAGAGTGTCATCTCGACCCTCACGGTCCTTTTGGGCGCAACCTCGCCTGCGGTGTTGTCGACCATGTTCTCTCCGTTTACCGCCTACGTGTTCTTGGTCTTTACGCTGCTGTACCCGCCGTGCGTGGCGTCCATCGGCGCCGTCAAGAGCGAGCTGGGCGCGCGCTACGCCGTAGCCGTGTTCGCGTTTCAGGTGACGGTCGCCTGGATCGTGGCGTTTGTCGTGCATTCGGCGGGCATATTGCTGGGGTTGGCTTAGGGGCGCGTTGATGCTCCGCGCTTTTGGGCGAGCAACAATTAAACAAATATGAGCCAAAATACCGGTAATTGTCGGCCTGCGGGGACTGTCCTACGCTGCAGATTGCCGTTCGCTGCCTATTTGCTGCCGTTTACGGATTCGTAAATACTTGCAATCGTCGGTCGATTTAACCGTATTACGCGATGTCGATGCGTATTTTGTGTGCTCCTTTCTACAATCATTTTGTTTCTATTGCCGAACATGTCTTCCGTTTCGCCTGTGTGGGGACGTGTGATGCAATAGTCGTTTGTAGAGGCTCATTGAGGAGGGAATTGATGAAAGAATAATTCCAATCGTTCGGAAAGGCAATGCTCGTTCCGATTACGCTCATTGCCATTTCCGGTCTCTTTTTGGGTATCGGTAGCGTTTTTACGACCGAACTGACCCTTGTGTCCCTTGGCGTTAATTGGGACTGGTATGCCGCTTCGCCGCTCTTTACGTTCTTCTCGGTATTTAAGGGTCTCGGCGAGGTAATCATTGGAAACCTCGGTGTTTTGTTTGCTGTCGGCTGCGCCTTCTCCTTGTCTCGCAAAGAGAAGGGCTGGGCTGCCTTTTCTGCCCTTGTCTGCTATCTCACCATGCTCAAGACGGTTGAGATTCTGCTTGGAGCAGCTGGCTTGGCTGCCGACAATACAACGGTGGAAGCTCTTCAGAAGGTCGGCCTTACGTCCATTCAGGCGAGTGAGCAGTCCGCACTCTACACTACCTCGCTCGGCTTTTTTGGCTACAGCTCTGGTGTCTTTGGCGGCATTATCGTGGGCTGCCTGGTCGCCTGGATCACCGGCCGCTTTTACAAGACCAAGCTTCCAACGGCGCTGGCGTTTTTTGCGGGCAGTCGAACGGTCCCCATTGTATCGCTGGTCGCCGGTGGCATCCTGGGCGGCATTATGTACTTCGTCTGGCCCGTCATCGGTGGATGCTTCTCGGGTATTGCGACGTTCGTGAAAGGCTCCGGTCTGGTCGGTACGTTTGTCTATCGCTGGGTGCTCGAGAGCCTTGTGCCGTTTGGCTTGCATCCGTTGCTCGAGACGCCCATGTATTGGACTGAGCTTGGCGGCTCCATGGTCGTCGATGGAACGCGCGTGGTGGGCAATAGCGCCATTCAGCTTGCACAGCTCGCTTCTCCCAGCAGTGACAAGCTCTTGGTTAGGGCCTTCATGGCTGGCTATGGCATTAACGATTACGCGTTGTTCCCGGGCATCGCCCTTGCTATGTGGTCTTGTGCCAAGCCCCAGAACCGCAAGAAGGTTGCTGGTCTTTTAATCCCCACAGTGATTTCGACTGTTTTCTTTGGCGTTACGGAGCCTATTCTCTTTACGTTCCTGTTTGCCGCCCCCTGGCTCTACTTTGGCGTTTACGTTCCGCTTTCCGGACTGGGTGAAGTTCTCTCGGAGGCAATGGGCGTTTCGGTGTACCAGGGAAATATCAAGGACCTGATCCCATTCTTATTCCGCCCCGAGAAGCTTAATCTGCTTCCATACCTTATCCTGCTCCCCGCCTTTTTCCTGGCAGCTTTCTTCCTCTTCCGGTTCTTTATTACTAAGATCGATATCAAGACGCCCGGTCGAGACGATGGTGACGATATTGAGTTGATCAACAGCAGAGCCGAGTTCGAGGCAAAGGCCGCTGAGGCAAAGGGCGAGTCTGATAGCACTCCCGAGAAGGCAGTCCAGGGCCGTGCGGCCAAGGACAGCGCGCTTGCTGTTGGCATTGTCGAAGCGCTTGGTGGAGCCGACAACATTGATGATCTTGACAACTGCATCTCACGTCTTCGCGTGATTGTCAAGGATGGTTCTAAGGTTGCAGACGACGAGGTGTTCACCAAGAATCTTGAAGCTATGGGCGTTATCCGCCTGAGCGACAAGGCAATCCAGGTCATTTACGGTCCTCGTGTCGGCGAAGTCGCTTCTGAGGTGCACGAAGTTCTCGGTGACGAGTAAAACGCGCAAGTGGCTTTCAATTGCATAGCGCAATTCCAGGGCTTGGCTTCCTATCGCATGATTTAGGGGGCCAGGCCTTCTTGTTTTAGATTGTCAAGGCAGATACTCAATAGTTCTTCGAATGCGAGAATACAACTTCCGGTAAAGCAGTTAGGCTTAACGTTCTTAAGATCCATTGGGTGATCGTCATGTATCGTAAAGATCGCGTCTGCCGTCTTGGCGAGCTCGCTGTCTTCGTTGCCGGTAAACGCGAGGGTCGTAATGCCCGCGTCGTGGCATGCCCTTGCGGTTTCCAGGATGGCTTCTGTCTGGCCCGATTTGGATATGAGCATCATGCAGCTGAGCGTATTTCGGTTGGATTCGACAAACTGATCGGTCTCTAGGAAGTCCTGTATGACGGCCAAAAAGCCAAGTCCAACGAGCTTAGTCGCCATGTACTGCGCAACGATGCGTGAGAAGCCCTCTCCGTTTACTCCGATCATTCTGTTGCGATGCAGTGCGGCGATGAATACGTCTACATCTCCGGTGTGACATACGAAGTGGACGCTACTGTCTTTGAGTGATTGATTCATTTCGCGGGAGACATGCTGAAGGTGCTTGAGATCGTACATCATTTCGCGGTAGCCACGGTAGCCGAGCTTTTTCGAAAGCCTGATGACTGTCGTCATGCTGGTAAAGCATGCCATGGCGACGGGTTTTATGCCAATATCATCGAGGGTGTCGATATTGTTGAGTAGGTATTCGAGTACGCTTTGCTCGGTTTCGGATAGCTTTGCGGCTGAGTAGAGCTTGGAAATCTGCTTTTTATCAACCATCGGTGCTTCCTTCCCGCCGGACGTGTGTGGCCGCTTCCGTTGCGTAAATAATAACTCCTTGGGGAATTCCTTTCCCGCCTTGCAACCGGGGCGGGAAGCGGCCCTCCATGCTGGATACAATATCCAAACACAGGCGAACCATGCAATATTGAATGTGCTAATTGGGGGTTTCGATATGAAACTTACGGTCATAGGTGGCGGTGGCGTCCGCTCCATGTTTTTGGCAAAGAGCATAGCCCAGCAGGCGTCATCGCTTGGAATCGACGAACTTGTGTTTATGGACAATGATCCCGAGAAGCTGCGCATCTACGGTGGCCTTGCCGCCCATGTCTCGGGCATGCTTTGCCCCACGCTTAATTTTTCACTGACGGGCGATGCAGTCGAGGCCGTTAAGGACGCCGATTACGTGATCACGACGATTCGCGTCGGTGGGGACCATATGCGCGTTCGCGATGAGCGCATTGCTCTTTCGCATGGGGTTCTTGGCCAAGAGACGACTGGCGCAGCCGGCGTGTCTTTTGCCATGCGCTCCGTCCCTGCGCTTGCTTCGTATTGCGAGTTAATCAAGAAGTACGCAAAGCCGGACGTCAAGGTGTTTAACTTTACTAATCCCGCTGGCGTCGTATCTCAGGCCCTACGCGATATGGGCTATGATTTTACTTATGGCATTTGCGATGCTCCCTCGGGCATGTTGCATCAGTTTGCCGAGTATAAAGGCGTTGATCCCGCATCGGTTCAGGGCGAGTGCTATGGACTCAACCACCTCTCGTTCTTCCGCAATGTGACGGTTGACGGCGAGGACATCATGTCCGACTTGATCCACGACGACGGGGCATATGCTCATACAGATCTTAGGTTCTTCGAGAAGGACCTCGTCCTAAATCGCGGATGCGTGCCAAATGAGTACCTATACTATTTCTACTATCGCGAGCGCGCCGTTGCCAACGTTCTCTCTTCGCCCCAGACGCGCGGTGAACTAATCGAAGAAATTAATCGAGAAATGACGAGCGAGCTTGCATCTATCGATATTGAGAACGACTTCGAAAAAGGCCTCGCGTGCTTTGAGAAGTGGTACGGAATGCGCGAAAACAACTACATGGCGGCCGAGACGGGTATTCATCGCGACAAGCCGTGGACGTTTGACGTGTACGGCAAAGATGCTGGTGGATACGCAGGTGTCGCGCTCCGCTTCATGGATATTGCTCGCTCTGGCAAGACGCAGCAGATGATCCTGTGCACCCCCAACAATGGCGCCATCCCCGGCCTTCTCGATACAGATGTCATTGAGTCAACGTGCGATATCTCCACCGATGGCTGCGTGCCGCATCGCGTCGAAGCCGATTCTGTGCCCGCGGGAAACCTCGAATTGATTCGTCGCGTCAAGTACTACGAGCGCACCGTGGCGCGTGGCATCGTTAACCGATCGAAGCGCGACATTGTCGAGAGCCTCGCGATGCACCCGCTCGTTAATTCGTACTCCTTGGCGAAAGATATCGCCGCGCAGTACTTTGAGCTTAACCGCGACTACATCGACGGCTGGACAGACTAGTCTGGACGTTAAAACTAGAAATTATGGATGGGCGGACCGGCGTTTATATTGGCGCCCGTTCGCCCTGCTTAGTAAGAAAACGGGTATAGAGTGAACTTGCGAGAGAACTTCAATGTCTTTCTGGAATCGGGCGATCGGGCGAAGGAATGCCGGAGTGGCTGCACGATGGCGTTATATATCCCCTTGTTTGTTATGAGCGCGCTTCAAATTGGTGTATCAAACGTTGCAACTGAGCTCGCCTATATCAATCCGTCCATTACGCTTATTTGCACTGTGGTCGCGGCCTTTTTAAACCTGCTTCTATCGAATGTGGCTTTTTCATTATTTGCCGTCGACCGGTCCAAAGAGACGGTGCAACCTGCTCGAACCCCTCCGGTTTATCTCTTGGCCTCGACGGTTCCCCTCCAGATTTCTGGGGCGCTGCTAATTTATTTGGTTCACTTGATTTTATCGGCAATTGTAGTCTTTGCCTCGCTTGCGAGCAGTCAGCTCGGGGTGTTGTGCTCGCTTGTGGTGGCAGTAATCGTGACGCTTCTTTCCGCGTCGTTCGTATTCGTGTTAATTGAAGATGCGGACGTGGAGCAGAGGGGACTACGAGGCATTCGGTTTGCACCACGCTACATCATGCGTTCGGTCACGGTGCTTCGTTCCTCCTGGAGAGAAATCGCGCGTCCTGCAACGCTGCTGGTGGCATGGAACCTGGTTGCAAGTTGCGCTATCCAGGTTCTTGTTGGATGGGTAGTTTCGAGTGCGGCGCTGCCGTCGGCACTTTCAGTGACGGCGCTTGTGCATGAGGGACTTTATTATGGGGCGTTTGCTTATATGCTGCTTTTGCTAGTTCATTGTGCGGTTGCGAGTTGGCTCGAAATTGACGTGCTCATGGGGGTGTCCTTGTGCGTATCCGAGCAGGATCGATAGCCCGAAGATGAAGCCGCGTTTTCGACATTGAGTTCCTGCGTACCTTGCTTTCTAAGCAGAATTGGCGCGCCGTTTGTTAACAATCGTTTTCCAAGAATTCTTTTGTTGCTCATTTTATAGACTTCTCATTGCTATAATCGCCCACCGCTCAAGATAATCGGAGAGGTTTTCCTATATGGCTCAAACAAAGCAAGACGGCATCACGCTCAGGCAGTGGCTCCCGCTCATCGGGCTCACCTGCTGCGCGTTCGTGTTCAACACGTCGGAGTTCATGCCCATCGGCCTGCTGACCGACATCGCTGCATCGTTTTCGCTCACCGAGGCCCAAGCTGGCATCATGATCTCGGTCTATGCCTGGGGCGTCATGCTGCTGTCGTTGCCGCTCATGGTGTTTGCCTCGCGCTTCGAGTTCAAGCGGATGCTGCTGGGCGTGCTGGCCGTGTTCTCGCTCGGTCAGTTCCTGTCCGCTGTGGCGCCGACCTATCCCATCCTGGTCTGCGCGCGCCTGGTGGTCGCTTGCGCACATGCCGTGTTCTGGTCAGTCGCCTCGATTATGGCCTCGCGCCTGGTCGACACTCGCCACGGCGCGCTCGCCATCAGCATGATCGCCACGGGCTCGTCCATCGCGCAGATCTTTGGCCTGCCTCTCGGTCGCGCCATTGGCTTGGCCGTGGGCTGGCGCATGACGTTTGCCGTGGTCGGGGGCCTCTCAGCCATCGCGGTCGTCTACCAGGCAGCGGTGTTCCCGGCCATGCCGGCGGGTGAGCGCTTTACCGTCAAACAGCTGCCCGAGCTGCTCAAGAACCCGCTCCTCATCGCGCTCTACGCAGTCACGGTCTTCATGGCGACCGGCTATTACGCAAGCTACAGCTATATCGAGCCCTTCCTGGCGCAGGTCGCGCACGTCGATGCGGGCGCCATCACCATGACGCTGACGGCGTTTGGCTGTTCCGGCTTGGTGGGCAGCTGGCTGTTCAGCCGCCTGTTCGACGGGCACCGTTTTCCGTTCCTTGCTATCACGCTCTCCGGCGTGCCGGTGGCCCTGCTGCTCATGGGGCCGGCCGCATCGTCGCTCGTGACAGTGCTTGCCGTCTGCGCACTGTGGGGCTGCTGCGCCACGGCCTTCAATGTGGCGTTCCAGGCCGAGCTCATCAAGCACACGCCGGCAGATTCGTCAGCCGTCGCCATGTCGATCTTCTCGGGCCTGTTTAACCTCGGTATTGGCACGGGCACCGCAATCGGCGGCGCCGTGGTTTCGGGTCCCGGTATCGCTTGGATCGGCTTCGCGGGCGGGGCGATTGCCGTCGTGGGCGTTATCCTCGCCATCACGGTGATGTTCCCAGCCATCCGCCGCGCCAAGCCCGTCGCCTAGCCACGTCCCCTCATCAGTTGCGGTGGAATAGTTCCTGTTTAAGGCCTTTGAAGGCTCAAGCAGGAACTATTCCACCGCAACTTATTTTGGGGGAGGGGATGCACGGCAGGCATACAATGGATGTCGTTGTGTTGAGCTTACCGGGAGGTTGCTATGTGGGCATACGAGACGACGTTCTATCAGATCTATCCGCTGGGCTTTTGTGGAGCTCCGCGCGAAAACGCCGCCCCCGTTGCCGAGGATGAGCTCGCCCAGGCCGCCGATGCCACAGCTAGCCCCGATGCGCCCATCATGAAGATTGCCAAATGGGCCGACTACCTGCAGGAACTCGGCGTTGGCACTGTGCTCATCAACCCGCCGCTCGAGTCCGATAGCCACGGCTACGATACGCGCAGCCTGCGCCATATCGACCGCCGCCTGGGTGGGGATGTCGACTTTGCCGCCGTGTGCGACACACTGCATGCCCACGGTATCCGCGTGGTGCTCGATGCCGTCTTCAACCACGTCGGCCGCGGTTTTTGGGCCTTCCGCGATGTGCAGGAGCGCAAGTGGGATTCGCCGTACAAGGATTGGTTCCACATCAGCTTTGACGGTGACTCGTGCTACGGCGACGGCTTTTGGTATGAGGGCTGGGAGGGCCATTTTGAGCTTGTGAAGCTCAACCTGCAAAACCCCGCCGTGGTCAATTACCTGCTTGAGTCCGTGCGTCGCTGGGCCGAGGTCTTTGGCGTCGACGGCCTGCGCTTGGACGTTGCCTATATGCTCGACCGCGACTTCATGCGCCGCCTGCACGCTTTTACCCGTGAGCTCAAGCCCGACTTTGTGCTGATTGGCGAGACGCTCCACGGCGACTACAACCAAATCGTCAACGACGAGATGCTCGACTCCTGCACCAACTACGAGTGCTACAAGGGCCTGTACTCCAGCTTTAACTCGGTCAACATGTTCGAGATCGCCCATTCGCTGCATCGCCAGTTTGGCGGCGACCCCTGGTGCATCTACCGCGGCAAACACCTGCTGTCGTTTGTCGACAACCACGACGTGCCGCGCCTGGCAAGCATCCTCACCGACAAGTCGTGCCTGCGTCCCGCCTATGGCATGCTCTTTGGCATGCCGGGCATTCCGTGCGTCTACTATGGCAGCGAGTGGGGAATTGCTGGTGAAAAGGGCGGCCCCGATGGCGACTGGGCGCTGCGCCCTGCGCTCGATGAGCCTGCGCCCAACGAGCTGACGGCCTTCATCACGCAGCTGGCGCACCTGCGCTCGGCAAACGACGCGGCGGCCCGTGCTCTCAACTACGGTGCCTATCGCAATGTGGTGATCCAGAACAAGCAGCTGCTGTTCGAGCGCGCCTGCGACGACGCGACGGTGCTCGTGGCGGTGAACGCCGTGGACGAGCCTTACACCTTTGGCGCCGGCGAGCTCAACGGCTCCTTTGTCGATTTGCTTGCCGACGGCGTGCCCACGGTCGAGCTGGCGGGCTCCCTTGAGCTTGCGCCCTACGAGGTGCGCTATCTGTTGAGGGCCTAGGCCATGGCAGCGTCTGACGAGGGCTATCAACATATTGAGCATGGGTTTGAGCCCGTGTTCGACCAGCACTCGCGCGTTTTGGTGCTCGGATCGTTTCCCTCGGTGCTGTCGCGCGCTAATGCCTTTTATTACGGCAACCCTCAGAATCGCTTTTGGCGTGTGATGGCCACGTGCCTCGGTATGCCTGTGCCGCCCAACGAGGGCGATCCTTTGGCAAGCGGTGAGCCCGCGACGCTCGATGCCTCCATTGCCGCCAAGCGGGCCATGCTGCTGAACGGCGGCGTGGCCCTGTGGGATGCAATCGAGAGCTGCGACATTAAGGGCTCGAGCGACGCGAGCATCCGCAACGTTGTGCCGGCACATATCGAGCGCATTACCGGCGCAGCTCCCATTGAGCAGGTGATATGCAACGGTGGTACAGCTGGCCGGCTCTACAAGCGCTATCTACAAGAGCGCACCGGGCTGCCGGCCATCGTTCTGCCGTCGACAAGTCCCGCCAATGCGGCGTGGCGTCTGGAACGCCTTGTCGAGCGCTGGAGTGAAGCCGTTGATTGGCAGGCTTTTTCGATTTAGCAGTTTGAGTGCTCGGCAAGATGCCTCATAACGGCGTGCCAGATCGGCGCGGGCACGGCTGGCTCGGCGCAAACCATGCCGTCGGCGTCGACGTTGGCGGCATTGCCGCCGCCAAGTCGCTGTGCATGCTCGACGGAGCAGCCCATGCGCACAGCGCCCACAAGCTTATCTATCGCTTCCGAAAATGGTCGGCGCAAGAGGCCCATGCGTGGGGAATGGCGAAGCGCTGCGATGCCGCTGCCGGCGCAGATGGCAACGCCGCCACACCACAATTGGTCATGGCGCTCACATGCCTTGTGCAGGCGAACGGCGGTCCCACGCGCCTGCTCGGCGCCCCGTTGTGCGGCTCGAATCACGGCATAGACACGCGCTCCCGTACTGCCAAAGCGCTCAAGCGCCTGCTCGATAGCTGTCAACGTCTCATCGTCAGCCACATCTTCAATGGCCAGCACGATGCCATCGGCAACGCTGCCGGCGTCATTTGCCCTCAAGTCGACTGGGCGGGGGAGCGCGGTGCCAGAAAGCTGAGCATAGGCGGCGATGGCATCCTGCAAGTCCCAGAGCAAAAACTCAAGATCGGCGCTCTTGGGAATACTGATATACGCAATGGTTTGTAGTGTTTTTGGTACGTCGCCACGCGCGATTGTCTCCATGCCATCTCCTTTCCGGCTCGTTTCCGTTTAGGTTACACCGTCTGGTGGCGCCCCGCCGCGCTATCCTAGTGCAACCCTTACGAAAGGAACGCCATGCGTCTGCCCATGAATACCTCGCTTGCCATGCTCAAGCCCTCCGGTATCCGCCGGATTAACGCGCTCGCCGCCCAGCACCCGGGGTGCATCGCGCTTGCGCTTGGCGAGCCCGATTTTCCCACGCCCGATGTGATTAGTGCCGAGGTGATCGCCGCACTGGACCGCGGTGACACGCACTATCCGCCCAACAACGGTCGCCCCGCCTTGCGTGAGGCGTTATCTGCCTACATGGGGGACGCGGGCCTTACGTTTTCGGCCGACGAGGTCATCCTAACCGACGGCGCGACCGAGGCCCTGTCGGCAACATTCATGGCTATGCTCAACCCCGGCGACGAGGTCATCATCCCCACGCCGGCCTTTGGCCTGTACGAGAGCATCGTCGTGGCCAATCACGCCAAAGCGGTCTTTTTGGATACGGAGCCTGCGCAATTTCAGATTGATGAGGAGGCGCTTCGTGCCTGCGTGACGCCGGCGACCAAGGCCATCGTCATCTGCTCGCCCAACAATCCCACGGGTTGCATCCTCAACGCGGCGTCGCTCGACGCCGTGGCGCGCGTGGCGGAGGAGGCGGGCATCTACGTGGTCTGCGACGACGTATACAACCGCCTGGTCTATGTGGATGGCTACGAGCGCTTTGCCCAGCGTCACCCGGAGCTGCGTGAGCAGACGGTCGTCATCGAGAGCTTCTCCAAGCCCTGGGCTATGACCGGCTGGCGCTTGGGCTGGCTTGCAGCGGCAGGGCCCGTCATCGCCGAGATCGCCAAGGCTCACCAATACCTAGTATCGAGCGCCGTCTCCTTCGAGATGGACGCCGCGGCCCGAGCCCTGACCGTCAACCCAACCCCCATGCTCGAAGTCTACCGAGCCCGTCGCGAGCGCGTACTCACAGCCCTAGACGCCATGGGCCTCGACGTAGTAGAGCCCGCAGGAGCCTTCTATACTTTCCCGAGCATCAAAAAGTTCGGCCTAACCAGCGAAGACTTCTGCATCAAAGCCATCAAAGAAGCAAACGTAGCCCTAGTCCCGGGAGACTGCTTCGGAACCGAAGGCCACATCCGCCTCAGCTACTGCGTTTCCGACAAAGACCTGGACGAAGGTCTCCGCCGCCTGTCCACCTTCATTTCAACCTTGTAGCCCTCAGGGGTGCAACACATCAGCCCACCGACCCAAGCATTATGAGTGGGGCGCGTCGCTCAACGGACACGAGGATTCGCAGCAAAGGCAACGTAGCTCCGGCCGGGAGGGGCAGGGCGAGTTTTCCGTAGATTCCGCACGAGCCGAAGGCCACTTAATGTGGCCTTCGTGCGAGCCCAGGACTTGACCGAGCGGAAAACTCGCCCTGCCCCTCCCGGTCGGAGCGTGTGCAGGGTTTGTGTACGAATCCTCGCGCCCGTTGACCGACGCCGGGGTCCCCGTCATAATACTTTCGGTTCACGCACGAATCCGCTGCCAGAGACAGCCGGCGCAAACGGGTCTTACCCGCGAGCTTAATGGGACATCCCGCCAGCCGAGGTGGTCGAGTAGATATGTCTTCTCGCCCCCGTCGCTCAT